>NZ_JAVKSH010000001.1:0-48189 GCF_039583805.1 Mycobacterium sp.
AACACCGTTGCGCTGCGCCCACACCGCCAAATTCATACCTCTGTTCCTACAGCACACCACCGACAACTACCCACCACTCGGACCGCAACAGCTGACACCCTCACTCCTGCAGGTCAATTCGGGGCCGCTGGGCCGGATGGCCGGACGGTCGAGAATGCAACGGGAGTCAAGGGCTGCGGTGCCGCTCCATCAACGAGACCTGATGATCGCGCACGGTGTGGCCGGCCTGCGGCGACGCGGTCCACTGCCCATCCGGCCCCAACTCCCAGCACCGGGTCGCCGGATCGAGCGCGGACTCGAATATGTCGTCGAGCTGTGCGGTCAGTCGCGGGTCTTTGACTTGAACCATCACCTCGACCCGCCGGTCGAGGTTGCGATGCATCATGTCCGCACTGCCCATCCAGAACTCGTCGATGGCACGGAAGTGGATGATCCGCGAGTGCTCAAGGAAACGGCCGAGAATCGATCGCGCGGCGATGTTTTCGGACAGACCCTGCGCGCCGGGCCGCAGCGCACAAATTCCGCGCACCACCACCTCGACGCGCACACCCTCCTGTGATGCATGGTAGAGCGCATCGATGACCTGCTCGTCGACCAGAGCGTTCATTTTGAGCCGGATTCGGCCGTCGCCGTCGTGACGGTGAGCGGCGATTTCACGTTCGACGCGTTCGATGATGCCCGAGCGAATTCCGTGCGGGGCCACCAACAGGTTGCGGTAGGACGACTTGCGTGAATAGCCGGTCAGCGAATTGAACAGGTCGGTCAGGTCGGCGCCGATATCCGGATCGGCGGTCAGCAGGCCGGTGTCCTCGTACAGCCGCGCCGTCTTGCCGTTGTAATTGCCGGTCCCCACATGGCAATACCGCCGGATCGTCGACCCCTCGCGGCGCACCACCAACGCGGTCTTGCAGTGCGTCTTGAGCCCGACGAGCCCGTAGACCACGTGCACGCCCGCCTGCTCCAGCGCGCGGGCCCACCGGATGTTGGCTTGCTCGTCGAAGCGGGCCTTGATTTCGACCAGCGCCACCACCTGCTTCCCGGCGTCGGCGGCGTCGATCAGCGCCCGCACGATCGGCGAGTCACCCGACGTGCGGTACAGGGTCTGCTTGATGGCCAGCACGGTGGGATCGGCGGCAGCCTGCTCGATGAACCGCTGCACGCTGGTGGAGAACGAATCGTAGGGGTGGTGCACCAGCACGTCGCCTTCGCGCAGCGTGGCGAAGATGCTCTTGGGGGTTTCGCGTTCGGCGAAGGCGGGCGGCGTCGCCGGCACGAACGGCCGGTCCTTCAGCGCCGGCCGGTCCACGTCGTAGATCTGCCACAGCGACGACAGGTCGAGCAGCCCCGGCACTTCGATGACGTCACCGGGGTGCACGTCGAGTTCGCGCAGCAACAGCTCCAGCATGTTCTCGGTCATGTCGTCGCCGACTTCCAGTCGCACCGGCGAGCCGAACCGCCGCCGCGCCAGCTCCCGCTCCAGGGCCTGCAGCAGGTCCTCGTCGCGGTCCTCTTCGACCTCGAAGTCGGCGTTGCGGGTGATGCGGAACACGTGGTGCTCGACGATCTCCAAACCGGGAAACAGCACCGGCAGAAACGCCGCAATGAGTTCCTCCGTCGGCAGGAAGCGGACCTCCGGCTGCCCGTCGGCACTGTCGGCGCCGCTGAGCTCGACGAACCGGTCGACGTTGTCGGGCACCTTCACCCGGGCGAAGTGCTGGCCGCCGTCGTCGGGTCGCCGCACGGTGACCGCCAGGTTCAGGCTCAAGCCGCTGACGAACGGGAACGGGTGAGCGGGATCGACCGCCAACGGCGTCAGCACCGGGAAGACCTGCTCGTGAAAGTAGTCCGACAGCCGCGTGCGTTCGTGCTCGTTCAGGTCGGCCCACGTGACGACGTGGATTCCCTCCCCGGCCAGGGCGGGGCGCACCGAGTCGAGGAAGACGTGCGCGTGCCGGCCGGCGATCTGCTGGGTCTGCTCGCCGATCCGGCGCAGCTGTTCGCGCGGTGTCAGGCCGTCCGCGGAACGCACCGACAGGCCCATCTCGTCGCGGCGTTTGAGGCCGGCGACCCGGACCATGTAGAACTCGTCGAGGTTGGAGGCGAAGATCGCCAGGAACTTGGCCCGCTCCAGCAACGGCAACGAGGTGTCGTCGGCCAGTGCGAGCACGCGGGCGTTGAAGTCCAGCCAGCTCAGCTCGCGGTTGAGGTAGCGGTGCTCGGGCAGTTCGTCGTCGGTCTCCGCCGCGGTCGCGGCGGGCGGCGCCGCCGGCGTCGAGTCACCCGGGCGCCAGGCCGCCTCGTCGTCGACTGTGGTTGCGGCGATCTCCCTGGCTTCGGTCTCGGTCATCTTGCGATCATGGCTTATCGACGGCGGTGCTGCCAGCGCTCGACCGACACGGCGTCGCCGTCTGCGCGTTGTTCACCTGACGTCAATTGGCCTGTCGGATCGCCCGGCTGGTCGCCGGGCCCACGCCGAGGCGGCGAGCGGCGGCCAGGTCGTCGGGGGTGTCGATGTCGCAGCGCAGGCCGGGCCACGCCCCGGTCAGCTCGATCGCCCCCGAATGCCGATGCCGCGCCGCCGAATCCGGCCCGAATCGCGGGTCGAGCCCCACTCCGAACGCGCACAGGGCGGTGGTTCCGGTGCCGGGCCTGTCCGCGACGAAGCTGCGCTGGTGGCGGCGCGCGGCGACGATCGCCTCGGCGAGCTCCGGTGTCTGCAGCGCCGGTAAATCTCCCTGCAGCACGACGATATTGGCCAGCGACTGCGACATCTGGCGCGCGGCGGCCGCCAGCGCGTTGTTCAACGGGTCGGGGTGGCCCTCCGGTGTCGGGTCGGGCAGCACGTCGGCGCCGAGCCGGGCCGCCTCGGCCGCGGCGGCGGCGTCGGGCGTGATGACGGTGATGCCGCGCAGCGCCCGCACGCCCGCGGCCGCGGTCAGCGTGTCGGCCAGCATGGCCAGCACCACACTCTCCCGGGTCGACGCGGAGAACAGCGGCGACAGCCTGGTCTTGGCGGCGGCCAGCCGCTTGACGGCGATGAGCAAGCCGACGTCACCGCTCATGCGGCCATCCTGCCAAAGCGTGCCGGTGTGGTTCTGCGTCGCACGACCCGCACAGTTCGCGGGGGGCGACCCGTCCGCCCGGACTACGCTGAAGCGCCGGCGGGTGGCCCGGCCGCGGCCACCGGCAAGGGGGTGCATGATCGACACGGACAGCGCGGTGGCCGTGATGGGCGCCGGCGCCTGGGGGACCGCGCTGGCCAAGGTGCTGGCCGACGCCGGCAGCGACGTCCGGCTGTGGGCCCGGCGGTCAGACCTTGCCGCGCAACTCAACGCCACCCGTCTCAACGCCGACTACCTGCCGGGCGTGCGGTTGCCCGCGGGAGTCCGCGCCACCGGCGACGCCGGTGAGGCGCTCGGCGGCGCGTCGACGGTGTTGCTGAGTGTGCCCGCCCAGACGATGCGGGCCAGCCTCGGGCAGTGGAACGGGTCGTTCGCCGACGGGGCGACCCTGGTGAGCGTCGCAAAAGGCATCGAGCTGGGCACCCTGATGCGGATGAGCCAGGTCATCGTCGCGGTGACCGGCGTCGACCCCGGGCAGGTGGCGGTGGTCTCCGGGCCCAACCTGGCCAGCGAGATCGCCGCCGAGCAGCCCGCCGCCACCGTGGTCGCCTGCGGCGACTCCGGCCGGGCGGTCGCGCTGCAGCGCATGCTCAACACCGCGTACTTCCGGCCCTACACCAACGCCGACGTGATCGGAGCCGAGGTCGGCGGCGCCTGCAAGAACGTCATCGCGCTGGCCTGCGGGATGGCGGCCGGGGTGGGTTTCGGCGAGAACACCGCGGCGGCGATCATCACCCGCGGGCTGGCGGAGATCATGCGGCTCGGCATCGCGCTCGGCGCCAAAGCGGCCACGCTGGCGGGCCTGGCGGGGGTGGGCGACCTGGTGGCCACCTGCACCTCGCCCCGGTCGCGCAACCGCTCCTTCGGCGAACGCCTGGGCCGCGGCGAGACGATGGAGTCGGCGCTGCGAACGTGGGACGGCCACGTCGTGGAGGGCGTGCCGTCCTGCGAGTCGGTGCTGGCGCTGGCGTCCAGTTACGACGTCGAGATGCCGCTCACCGACGCCGTGCACCGGGTCTGCCACCGCGGTCTGTCCGTCGCCGAGGCGATGCTGCTGCTGCTGGGACGCGGCACCAAGCCCGAGTGAGCCCGCATTGAGCAACGCCGCAGGCCACAGCGCGGCAGCCGGCGCCGCCGCCGAAACCCGGTAGCCTCTCTAGGTTGTGAGCGCACCCGGCCGTATCCGCGTCGCCGTCGTCTTCGGCGGGCGCAGCAACGAGCACGCGATCTCCTGCGTCTCGGCGGGCAGCATCATGCGCAACCTGGACCCGCGGCGGTTCGAGGTGGTCGCGGTGGGCATCACCCCGGATGGCTGTTGGGTGCTCACCGACGCCGACCCCGACGCGCTGGCCATCACCAACCGGCAGCTGCCGGGGGTGCGACCCGGATCGGGAACCGAGCTGGTCCTGCCGCCCGACCCGCGGCGGGCAGGCCAGTTGGTGTCGCTGTCACGCGGCGGCGGCGAGGTGCTGGCGTCGGTGGATGTGGTGTTCCCGGTGCTGCACGGCCGCTACGGCGAGGACGGCACCGTCCAGGGCCTGCTCGACATCGCCGGTGTGCCCTACGTCGGCGCGGGGGTGCTGGCCAGCGCGGTGGGGATGGACAAGGAGTTCACCAAGAAACTGCTGACGGCGGCGGGGCTTCCGGTCGGCGACCACGTCGTGCTGCGGCCGTCGCAGCCCACGCTCGACGCCGCCCAGCGGGACCGGCTCGGGCTGCCGGTGTTCGTCAAACCGGCGCGCGGCGGGTCGTCGATCGGCGTCAGCCGGGTGAGCAGCTGGGACGGGCTGCCCGCGGCCGTCACCGCGGCCCGCCGGCACGACCCGAAGGTGATCGTCGAGTCCGCGATCACCGGGCGGGAGCTGGAGTGCGGGGTGCTGGAATTCCCCGACGGAACCGTGCACGCCAGCACGGTCGGGGAGATCCGGGTGGCCGGGGTTCGGGGCCGCGAGGACTCCTTCTACGACTTCGCCGCCAAATACCTCGACGCCGCCGCCGAGCTCGACGTGCCCGCCAAGGTCGACGACGACGTCAGCGCGGAGGTGCGACGGCTGGCGATCCGGGCGTTCGGCGCCATCGACTGCGCGGGCCTGGCCCGGGTGGACTTCTTCCTCACCGAGGATGGGCCGGTGGTCAACGAGATCAACACGATGCCCGGGTTCACCGCGATCTCGATGTTCCCGCGGATGTGGGCGGCCAGCGGCCTGGATTACCCGACCCTGCTGGCAACGATGGTCGACACGGCGCTGGCCCGCGGGGCCGGCCTGCCCTGAGCCCGGCCTGCACTGGGCCCGGCCTGCCCTGGACCCGGCCTGCCCTGGGCCCGGCCCGTCAGCGCGGCGGGGCCGGATCGATCGGCACCGCCGCGACGGTCTGCTCGATCACCTCGGAGAGCTGCTGAATCGGGGTCGGCCCGGAGCCCGCCGGCAGGGTCAGCACCACGTACACCGGCCGGTCGACGGTGTACCACGTGCTGCTCGCGGCCCGGTCCGCGCGGTCCGCCTCGTCGAACCACTGCACCGACCCGACGACCAGGGTCGGCGAACCCACCACGAAGCCGGCCGGACGGTCGAGTCCGCACCGCAGCACCACCGGTTCGCCGCCGCCGCCGGTGCGCCACGCCGCGGTGCCGGCCGGCGCCGGCGCCGCAAGGGCGGCGCGCTGGTAGTCGCCGAGCCGCTCCGGCAGCGCCGCCATGAGCGCCCGGCATGTCTGGTCCTGCGCACCGGGTGCGGGCATCGCCGCGACCACGACGGGTTGCGGGCGTGGATGGTGCAGCGCCGCGACCGCCAGGACGGCGCCGATCGCGCCGACGGCCAGCGCCAGCGCCGCGATCAGCGCCGCGCGCGGCAGCGCCTCGGAGTCGGCCACGGTCACCTCCAGCTCGGTCGTGCCTACACTCCCGGAGTCGGCGCAGGACAACCTACCGTGGGTCGTGTGCGACCCGCCGACATGGAGGCGAATGTGAGGCGAATGTGAACAGCCGTCCGACGCTCGCCGACCTGGGCGAGTTCGGCGTGATCGACCGGCTGATCGCGGGCCGGCACCAGCCCGCGGCGGTCGAGCTGGGTCCGGGCGACGACGCCGCCGTGGTCCGCGCCGGCGACGGCCGCGTCGTGGTGTCGACGGACATGCTCGTGCAAGACCGCCACTTCCGGCTGGACTGGTCGACACCGCACGACGTGGGGCGCAAGGCCGTCGCCCAGAACGCCGCCGACGTCGAGGCGATGGGCGCCCGGCCCACCGCGTTCGTCGTCGGCTTCGGCGCCCCGCCGCAGACACCGGCCGCCCACGTCACTGCGCTCGCCGACGGGATGTGGGCGGAGGCCGGGCGGGTCGGCGCCGGCCTGGGAGCGGGAATCGTCGGCGGCGACCTGGTCGCCTGCCCGCAGTGGGTGGTGTCGGTGACGGTGCTCGGCGATCTGGCCGGCCGGGCGCCGGTGCTGCGCGCCGGGGCGCGCCCCGGCGCGGTGATCGCCGCCGCCGGCGAACTGGGCTGCTCGGCAGCTGGATATGCGCTGTGGCACAACGGTATCGATGGATTCGACCACTTGCGGCGGCGTCATCTGGTGCCGCATCCGCCCTACGGGCAGGGCCGGGCTGCCGCCGCGGCCGGGGCCCAGGCGATGATCGACGTCTCCGACGGACTGGTGGGCGACCTGCGGCACCTGGCCGACGCGTCCGGGGTGGGCGTCGACCTGAGCAGCGACGCGCTGGCGGCCGATCGCGACGCGTTGCGTGCGGCCGCCGGTGCGGCCGGCTGCGACCCGTGGCAGTGGGTGCTCGGCGGGGGCGAGGACCACGCCCTGGTGGCCGCGTTTCCCGGCGCGGTTCCGGCCGGATGGCGGGTCATCGGGCGGGTGCTCGACGGGCCGGCACGCGTGCTCCTCGACGGCTCGCCGTGGCGCGGATCCGCGGGCTGGGACGCGTTCGGGTCGGTAGGGTAGCGCGACATGACCGCGCGTCCGCTGCACGAACTGGTCGAGGACGGGTGGGCGCGGGCATTGCAGCCGGTCGCGGAGCAGGTGGCGCAGCTGGGGCAATTTCTGCGAGCCGAGATCGCCGCCGGCCGAAGCTACCTGCCTGTTGGCCCGAACGTGTTGCGCGCGTTCACGTTTCCTTTCGAACAGGTCCGCGTGCTGATCGTCGGGCAGGACCCGTATCCGACCCCCGGTCATGCGGTGGGCCTGAGCTTCTCGGTGGCGCCCGACGTGCGGCCGCTGCCGCGCAGCCTGGAGAACATCTTCGCCGAGTACACCACCGACCTGGGCTATCCGGCGCCGTCCTGCGGCGATCTGACGCCGTGGGCGCAGCGCGGGGTGATGCTGCTCAACCGGGTGCTCACCGTGCAGCCGGGCAACCCGGCGTCGCACCGGGGCAAGGGCTGGGAGACCGTCACCGAATGTGCCATTCGCGCGCTGGCGGGCCGCAAGCAACCCATGGTGGCCATCCTGTGGGGTCGGGACGCGTCGACACTCGAACCGATGTTGTCCGAAAATTCCTGCAGCACAATCGAATCACCGCATCCTTCGCCGCTGTCGGCGGCGCGGGGTTTTTTCGGGTCCCGGCCGTTCAGCCGCGCCAACGACTCGTTGACCGCCGTGGGTGCCGAGCCGATCGACTGGCGGCTGCCCTGAGCGCCAACCGTCACCCGGTCAGGTCGTCGCTGGACGCGTCGGCCAGCAGCGCATCGCGGGCACGGGCCACCCGCGAGCGGATGGTGCCGACGGGACAGCTGCACACCGCCGCGGCATCGGCGTAGGACAGGCCCAGGAACTGCGTCAGCAACAGCGCTTCGCGCTGATCGGTGGTGAGGCCGGCGATCAGCATCGTCACCTCGACAATGTCCTCGAAACCGCGAGCGGAGAGAACCCGGTCGCACATGCGCACCGGATCGGCGCCGTCGGCGATGCGGGGCCGCGACTGCGCGCGGCGAATGTGGTCGGCGACGACGCGACGTGCGATGGCCAGCAGCCAGGTCCGGGCGCTGGAGCGGCCGGCGAACCCGCGGATGGCGCCGATCGCCCGCAGGTAGGTCTCCTGGGTCAGGTCGTCGGCGCTGCGCCGGTCGGCCAGGTAGGCGACGAACCGCCAGACGTCGTGCTGGGTGGCCCTGATGAAATCCTCCAGGGCCCGGGTGTTCCCGCGCGCGGCCGACAGCGCGAGTGCGGTGACGGCGTCGTCGTCGCTACCCGCGGTCATGACCTCCGACCTTAACGCGGATCCGGCCTCGCTACGACGAGTGGTCATAGTTCGCGTGAGGCGCGCTGCTCAGGCCGCGGAGCGGTTGATCGGCCGCAGGTGCCGGCGGCGCCGACCGCGCGAGACGTCCGGGGGCAGCGGCAGGTCGGCGGGTCCGGCGCTGATGTCGTGCGGCCTGCGCGCGCCGCCCCGCTGCTGCGCCACCAGCACCGCGCACACCAGTCCGACCAGGATGGGCAGGTGACTTGCCATGCGTGCGGCGGTCACCTGGCCGTGCAGCGCGTCGAGCGTCACATAGCCCGCAAGAACCAGCGAAAACGCGGCAACGATCGCCGCCACGCCCACCGACACCGCGGGCCAGATGCCCGCGGCGATCATGGCCGCGCCCAGCGCCAGCAACCACGCGGTGGACTCGTGCAGCAGATGCTCCCCGGTCATCGCGCCATGCCCCGAGCCGGACACCATGCCGAAGTCGACCCCGACGATCTGCGCCACCGCCACGGCCACCTGCAATGCACCCACGACGATCAGCGCCCACCGCCGATAGCCGAACCCCTGCCAGGGGCGCGGCCCGGCCGGCGCGCCGGCGACGGCCGCCATGATCCTGTCGGCCAGGTCAGGGGCCTGGCCGATGTCGGCAGCGGCGAACCGGCGTGTCTGCACCGCGGTGCCGATCAGCCAGCTGCGGCACGCGCCGCAGGTCTTCAGATGGGCGTCGACCCGGGGCGCCGAGGCATGGTGATGCTCGCCGTCCAACCGTGCCGACAGCGCTTCTCGGGCAACTTCGCACCGCACCCTTGCATCTTGGCGCATGCCGGCGGCTGCCCGCCAGTCCCCTGAGGTCAGCCGCGGGCGACCTTGCCGGCCTTGATGCACGACGTGCAGACGTTGAGCCGCAGCTTGTTGCCGCCCGGGCGGGTGACCGCGTGCACGGTCTGGACGTTGGGATCCCACCGGCGGCTGGTCCTGCGGTGCGAGTGCGACACCGACTTGCCGAATCCGGGGCTCTTCCCGCAGATATCGCACACGGCGGCCATGTGAAAACTCCTCGAAGCTCGAAGGCCGACAACCGAACGGGTGGCCCGACGACTTGGTCAGGATAGCCGTCGTCGGCGGCAACCGCCAAAACGACGCACAGCCGCCGGACCTGGACCGGCGCTGTCGCCCACACGCTTTAGGCTGGCGCCCATCGAACGCCCATCGAAGAGGTGGACCAGGAGGTGGCGCGTGCACACACCGGGTCGCCTGCTGACCGCGTCCGCGCTGCGCGACTGGGCGCACACCGCCGTCGGGGACCTGATCACCCATCTCGACGAGATCAACCGGCTCAACGTGTTCCCGGTCGCTGACTCCGACACCGGGGTGAACATGCTGTTCACCATGCGCTCCGCGCTTGCCGAGGCCAACACCGTCGCCGCCGCCGGTGACGTGGCCCGGGTGGCGGCCGCTCTGTCGACCGGCGCGCTCAACGGGGCGCGCGGCAACTCCGGGGTGATCTTGTCGCAGATCCTGCGTGGCATCGCCGACATCACCGCCACCGCGGCCGCCGAGTCCGGGGGTGGCCTGGACACCATCGACGCGGCGACGCTCGGGGACGGGCTGCGCCACGCCGTGGGCTTGGTCGTCGCCTCGATGGGCGGCCGGGAGGTGCCCGGCACGATCGTCTCGGTGCTGCGGGCCGCGGCCGGCGCCGTCGAGCAGTGCGCACGCGGCGGCGGCGGGTTGGCCACGGCCGTCGCCGCGGCCGGTGACGCCGCCGTGATCGCGCTGGATAAAACCCCGCAGCAGCTCGCGGTGCTGGCAGACGCGGGCGTGGTCGACGCCGGCGGCCGCGGTCTGCTGGTGCTGCTCGACGCGCTGTGCTCGACGCTGACCGGGCACGCTCCCGCCCGCCCGGTGTACCGGGCGCCGACGCGCCAGACGCCGGTCGACATCACCTCGAACGGCGCCGCCGGCCGGCCGGCGCCGTTCGAGGTGATGTATCTGCTCGGTGACTGCGACGCCGCCGGCGCCGAGGCGCTGCGCAAGCGGCTCACCCGGCTGGGCGACTCGGTGGCCATCGCGACCGCGTCGTCCGGCGCGGCCGGCGGCTACTCGGTGCATGTGCACACCGACGACGCCGGGGCCGCGGTCGAGGCGGGGCTGGTGGCCGGGCGGCCCACCCGCATCCAGATCTCGGCGCTGACGGGCCACGTCAGCGGGCTGCCGCCGGGCAGCTGGACGGCCGAACGGGCGGTGCTGGCGGTAGTCGACGGCGACGGCGCCGCCGAACTGTTCGCCGGGGAGGGCGCCTGTGTGCTGCGGCCCGACCCGGACGCCGCCGGGGTCAGCGCCCAGCAGTTGCTGCGCGGGCTGGTCGACACCGGCGCCGCCCAGGTGATGGTGTTGCCCAACGGCTACGTGCCCGCCGAAGAACTGGTGGCGGGCTGCACGGCGGCCATCGGCTGGGGCATCGATGTGGTGCCGCTGCCGACCGGGTCGATGGTGCAGGGGTTGGCGGCGCTCGCCGTGCACGAACCGGGCCGGCAGGCCGTCGACGACGGCTACACCATGGCCCGCGCCGCCGGCGCGACCCGACACGGGTCGGTGCGCGTCGCGTCGGAGACGGCGCTGACGTTCGCCGGACCGTGTGCGCCCGGAGACGGGCTGGGCATCGCCGCCGACGAGGTGCTGATTGTGGCCCCTGACATCACCTCGGCCGCCACCGGACTGCTGGATCTGCTGCTGGCCGCCGGCGGTGAGCTGGTGACGGTCCTGATCGGCGATGGCGCCGGGGTCGGCGCGGTGGGCGCCGCACTGGAACGGCACATCCACGACGAGCATGCCGGCATCGAGCTGGTGACCTATCGCACCGGTCATCGCGGCGACGCGGTGCTGATCGGGGTCGAGTAGCCATGGTGGCGTTGGACGACCGGCTGGACTTCATCGTGGGCGCCGAAGCCGCCGAGTCGCTCGACGACGTGTTCGGCATCCGGACCGTCGAAGGTCTGCTGCGGCACTACCCGCGCAGCTACGTCGAGGGCACCACGGTGCGCGGCGCCGACGACGAGCGGCCCCCTGTCGGGGAGCACGTCACGCTCGTCGACAAGATCACCAGCGCCGCAGGACATCCGATGAAAACCCGCCCCAAGGAAAGGTATCTGGTCATCACCCTCGGTTCGGGGCGAAACAAGGTGACCGCCACGTTCTTTCACGCCAAGAAGTGGTTCGAGGATCAGCTCCCCGTCGGAACTCGCGTCATGCTGTCCGGGGAGGTCGGGTATTTCCGGGGCGTCATGCAGCTGACCCACCCCGACTTCCTCGTCCTGGACCCGCGGGACGGCAAGAACCACGGCAGCAGTTCGCTGCGCAACATCGCCAAGGCATCGCGGGCGGTCAGCGGCGACGTGCGACTGAGCGCGTTCGAACGGGCCTGCTACCCGATCTATCCGGCCAGCACCAAACTGCAGAGCTGGGACATCTACGCGTGCGTGCGCCAGGTGCTCGAGGTGCTCGACCCGATCGCCGACCCGTTGCCGGAATCGCTGCTTCGGCACTACCGCCTGGTCTCCGAAGACGAGGCGCTGCGCGCCATCCACCTCGCCGAGGGCGCCGAGGAGCGGCGGCGGGCCCGGGAGCGGCTGACGTTCGACGAGGCTGTCGGCCTGCAGTGGGCGCTGGTGACGCGCCGGCACGGCGAATTGTCGCAATCCGGGCCGGCGGCACCGCGGCGTTGCGACGGGCTGGCGGCGATGCTGGTGCGGCGGTTGCCGTTCGACCTGACCGACGGGCAGCGCGACGTGCTCGAAACGCTGACCGGTGAGATCGCGGCCAACCGCCCGATGAACCGGCTGCTACAGGGGGAGGTCGGCTCGGGCAAGACCATCGTCGCGGTGCTGGCGATGCTGCAGATGGTCGACGCGGGTTACCAGTGCGCCCTGTTGGCGCCGACGGAAGTGCTTGCCGCACAACATGTCCAGTCTATTCGCGACGTGCTGGGCCCGCTGGCGATGGGCGGCCGGCTTGGCGGCGCTGAGGACGCCACCCAGGTGGAGCTGCTGACGGGCTCGATGTCGGCGGCGCAGAAGAAACAGGTCCGCGCCGAGATCACCAGCGGGCGGGCCGGCATCGTCGTCGGCACCCACGCGCTGCTGCACGACGCCGTCGAGTTCCGACGGCTGGGCATGGTCGTGGTCGACGAGCAGCACCGTTTCGGCGTCGAGCAGCGGGATCAGTTGCGCGCCAAGGCCCCCGACGGCGTCACCCCGCATCTGCTGGTGATGACCGCTACCCCGATTCCGCGCACCGTCGCGCTCACCGTCTACGGCGACCTGGAAACCGCGACGCTGCGCGAACTTCCGCGTGGGCGCCAGCCGATCACCACGACCACGATCTTCGTCAAAGACAAGCCGGCGTGGCTGGACCGGGCCTGGCGGCGCATCGTCGAAGAGGTGCGCAACGGGCGCCAGGCCTACGTGGTGGCGCCCCGCATCGACGAGAACGACCAAGCCGAGACCGCCGCGGGACAGTTCGAGGAGGGTGCACAACCCTCGGCGACGGCGGTCGACCTGTTCGGCCGGCTGGGCCGGCGCGAACTGGCCGGCCTGCGACTGGGCCTGATGCACGGCCGGTTGCCGGCCGACGAGAAGGATGCCGTGATGACGGCGTTCCGCGCCGGCCGGATCGACGTCCTGGTGTGCACCAGCGTCATCGAAGTCGGTGTCGACGTGCCCAACGCGACGGTGATGCTGGTGATGGACGCTGACCGGTTCGGGATCAGCCAGTTGCATCAGCTGCGGGGGCGGATCGGGCGCGGCCCCGAGGCCAGCTTGTGCCTGCTGGCCAGCGGGGTCTCGCCGGGGTCGCGGGCGGGCCGGCGGCTGGGCGCGGTCGCCGGCACGCTCGACGGGTTCGCTCTGGCAGACTTGGACCTTGCGGAGCGTCGAGAAGGGGATGTGTTGGGCCGCAACCAGTCTGGTCGTGCGATCACGTTGCGGCTGCTGTCGCTGGCCGATCACCGTGAGGTGATCGAAACAGCCCGCGAACTGTGCGAGGATGTCTACGTACAGGATCCGTCGCACGTCGGGTTCACCCGGCTGGCGGCGCCGTTCACCAGCACCGAACGCATCGAATACCTCGACAAGTCATGAGAAGCGACAGGTCATGAGAAGCGACAGGTCATGAGAAGCGACAGGTCATGAGCCGCAGAACGCTGCTGTGGTTGTCGGCGGTCGCCGTGCTCGCCGTGGTGGTCGCCCACCAGGTGGTGGCGTCGTCGGCGCACGACCGCACCGAAGAGTTCGCCGCGCGCGCCGACGTGCCGACGGTGGCACCCGGAGCCGACGTGCTGGCCGGGATCGTGGTGGTGCCGAAGCGGATCCACCGCTACGACTACCGCCGCTCCGCGTTCGGCGAGGCGTGGACTGACGACAACGACGCACCCGGCGGGCACAACGGCTGCGACACCCGCGACGACATCCTCAATCGCGACCTCGTCGACAAGACCTACGTGTCGATCAAGCGCTGCCCCGACGCCGTCGCGACGGGCATCCTGCACGACCCGTACACCAACGCCACGATCGACTTCCAGCGCGGCGCGAAGGTCGGCGAGGCGGTGCAGATCGACCACATCGTCGCGCTCGCTTTGGCGTGGGACATGGGCGCCTACGACTGGCCGTTTTCCGAGCGGGTGCGTTTCGCCAACGACCCGGCCAACCTGTTGGCGGTGTCGGGACCGGCCAACCAGGACAAGGGGGACGCGCAGGCCGCGCGATGGATGCCGCCCAACACTGCGTTCTGGTGCCAGTACAGCATGCAGTACATCGAGGTGCTGCGCGGTTACTCGCTGCCGGTCGACGAGGCGTCGGCGGAGGTCCTGCGCCGGGCCGCGGCCACCTGCCCGACCGGGTAGCGCCGCTGCCCGGTCGCCTCAGGCGCCGGTGTAGGTCAGCGGGTCCGCGCGCACCCGGGTGCCGTCGTTGAGACCGTCCAGCGCATCCATGTGCTCGGCGGCCAGCTCGAAATCGAACACGTCGAGGTTGCCGGCGATGCGCTCCGGTTCACCCGAGCGGAACACGACGGCATTGCCCAGCTGCAGGTTCCACCGGATCAGCACCTGAGCGGGCGTCCTGGCGTATTCGGCGGCCAGTGCGCTCACCGTCGGGTGATCCAGCAGGCGGCCACCGCCGAGCGGGGTGTGGGCCTGGGTGACGACGTTGTGCTGTGCGTGGGCTTCGCGCAGCGCGGCCTGGTTGAGCAGCGGGTGCAGCTCGATCTGGTTGACCGCGGGGGTGACGAACGCGAGGTCGATGACGTTCGCCAGGTGCTCGTCGGTGAAGTTGGCCACCCCGATCGAGCGGGCCAGGCCGTCGCCCCGGCACTGGATCGCGCCGCCGAAGCTGTTGACGTACTCGCCTAGCCGCGGCGCCGGCCAGTCGACCAGGTACAAGTCGACGTAGTCCAGGCCCAGCCGTTCCAGGCTGGCCCGGCAGGCCTGCTGCGTGTTGGTGAAGCCCTGGTCGGCGACCGCCAGCTTGGTGGTGACGAACAGCTCGGCGCGCGAAATCCCCGAGGCGGCGATCGCCCGGCCGACGGCGGCCTCGTTGCCGTATGCCGCCGCGGTGTCGATCAACCGGCAGCCGAGCTCCAGTGCCGCCGACACCGCGTGCTGCGCCTCGGCCTCGGACAACTCGGCCACGCTGAGGCCCAGCACCGGCATGGTGTTCTCGTCGTTGAGCGCGACGGAACGGACTGAGGGGATAGCGGCGCTCGGCATCAGCTCACCTGCCTGTGAAGTCGAAGGTTCGTGGGTCGGGACCGAGGCGGGTTCCGTCGTCGAGCGAGGAGATCGCCGCCATCTGCTCGGCGTCGAGTTCGAAATCGAACACGTCGAAGTTACTCGCTATCCGCTCGGGGTGCACTGATTTGGGGATCACGATGTTTCCGAGCTGAAGGTGCCACCTGATCAGAGTCTGGGCAGGTGTTCGCCCGCACGCTGCGGCGACTGCGGTGACAACCGGGTCGGTCAGCAGCGACCCCTGACCGAGCGGTCCCCAGGCCTCCGTCGCGATGCCCAGCCGCGCGTGCACGGCACGCAACTCGGTTTGCGGCAGCCGCGGATGCAGCTCGACCTGGTTGACAGCGGGCACGATCCCGGTGGTGTCGATGAGCACCTGCAGGTGCTCGGGTTCGAAGTTGCTCACCCCGATGGACCGGATTCGGCCCTGTTCGCGCAGGTGGGCGAACGCCGTGAAGGTGTCGACGAAGGTGCCCTTCTGCGGCATCGGCCAGTGGATCAGGTATAGGTCGAGGTAGTCCAGGCCGAGGCGGTCCATGCTGGCGTCGAACGCCGCCTGGGTGCTGTCGTAGCCTTGGTCGGCGTTCCACAGTTTGGTCACCACGTAGAGTTCGTCGCGGGGCACGCCCGACTGGGCGACCGCCCGTCCGGTCGCCCGCTCGTTGCGGTAGGCCGCCGCGGTGTCGATATGGCGGTAGCCGGCGCGCAGGGCGGCGCTCACTGCCTGCTCGGTGTCCGCGGGTGGAATCAGGAAAACGCCGAATCCGACCGCGGGGATCGCATTACCGTCATTGAGCGTGACGAGGGGAGCAGCCATGACACGCAGTCTGCCAGCCGGGACGGCACCGCGGAGAGGGGCACGCCGCGGCCCGGTCCGCCTGCCCGGCCGTGTGCAGGAGCTCGCCACCGGCGCCGGCCTCAAGCTCATTCCCCGGCTCCCGGCCGGCGCCAAGCGGCTGCTGTGCGGCGGCCGGTCGGTCACCCTCGACGGCAACACGCTGGACACCACACTGCAGGTGACGCTGGCCGCGCAGCGCGCCGCCGGCATCACCGGCCTGGTCATCGACGACGACCCCGTCGCCTCGCGGGCCCAGATTCGGCTTACCTGCCAGGCGCTGCCCGGCCCGCAGATCCACGTCGCGGTCGGCGACATCGCGCTGCCGGGGCCTGCCGGCGACATCCCGGCCCGGCATTACCGCCCGGCCGGCGCCGACCCAGCGCCGATGCTGGTGTTCTATCACGGCGGCGGTTGGGTGATCGGCGACCTGGACACCCACGATCAGCTGTGCCGGCTGACCTGCCGTGACGCCGGCGTCCACGTGCTGGCGATCGACTACCGGCTGGCCCCGGAGCACCCGGCTCCGGCGGCTGCCGACGACGCCTACGCGGCCTTCCGCTGGGCGCACGAGCACGCCGCCGAGCTGGGGGCGCTGCCCGGCACGGTCGCGGTGGGCGGGGACAGCGCCGGCGGCAACCTGGCGGCGGTCGTGTCGCAGTTGGCGCGCGACGACGGCGGCCCGATGCCGGCCGTGCAGTGGCTGATCTACCCGGTCACCGACTGCACCGCCCAGACCCGGTCTCGCACGCTGTTCGCCGACGGCTTCCTGCTGACCAAACACGACATGGACTGGTACACCGACCAGTACGTCGGCACCTCCGATATCGACCCCGCCGACCCGCGGGTGTCGCCGCTGCTGGCCGACGACCTGTCCGGCCTGCCGCCCGCGCTGATCGCCGTCGCCGGTTTCGACCCGCTGCGCGACGAGGGTGAGCGCTACGCGGCGGCGTTGCGGGCCGCCGGCAACGTCGTCGACCTGCGCCGCATGGGCTCGCTGACCCACGCGTTCGCCAACCTGTTCCCGCTCGGCGGCGGAAGTGCGCTGGCCACCGCGGAGCTGACCTCGGCTCTGCGTGCGCACCTCAGCCGGGTCTGAGTCGGCCGGTACGCTGACCCCGTGGCCAACAAATCGAAACGTCCCGTGGGCTATGACCCCAAAGTCGGCGGCAGCCGCCGAGACCTGGCGATGCGGATCGGGCTGACCGCGGTCGTGGTGGTCTTCGCCGTCGCGCTGCTCGGCTACATCGTGATCTCCCACAACCACAAGACCAGGGGCGAGGCCGCGGGGCGAGCGATCCGGGTGACGTCGAGCAAGCTGGTCACCGGCGACGGCGGCAAGGATCCCAAGGCCACGGTGTCGTTCTACGAGGACTTCCTGTGCCCGGCGTGCGGGAACTTCGAGCGGACGTTCGGGCCGACGGTGTCCAAGCTCGTCGACAGCGGCGCCATCGCGGCCGACTACTACATGGTGGGCATCCTGAACAGCCCGCGAAACCACGACTACTCGTCGCGAGCGGGCGCCGCGGCCTACTGCGTGGCCGACGAGTCCGTCGACGCGTTCCTGCGCTTCCACGCCGCGTTGTTCAGCACGGCGATCCAGCCCAGCGAGATCGGCACCACCTTCCCCGACAACGCGCGGCTCATCGAGATCGCCCGTGAGGCGGGCGCGGCGGGCACGGTGCCGGGCTGCGTCGACAGCGGCAAGTACCTGCCGATGGTGGACGGCATGGCGGCGGCGGTCAACGTGCACGCCACCCCGACGGTCCGCATCAACGGCCAGGACTACAGCCCGTCGACGCCGGAGGCGCTGGTCGCCAAGATCAAGGAAATCGTCGGCAACGTGCCGGGCCTGGACTCGGCGGTCACTCCGCCGCCGTCGTGACCGTTGCGGCGTCGGCCCAACCCGCCGAACAGGATTCGGAGCCGCGCAGCGCGCCCGTTGTGTCGTCGCCCAGCGCGTGGTGGGTGCTGATCGCCGGGGCGGTCGGCCTGGTCGCGTCGGTGGCGCTGACGGTCGAGAAGATCAAGATCGCGCTCAACTCGTCCTACGTGCCGTCGTGCAACCTCAACCCGGTGGTGTCCTGCGGCTCGGTGATGACGACGCCGCAGGCCGCCGTGCTGGGCGTGCCCAATCCGCTGATCGGCATCGCGGCGTTCACTGTGGTCGTGGTCACCGGTGTGTTGACCGTCGCGAAAGTGGCGCTGCCGCAGTGGTATTGGATGGGATTGGCGGTGGGGACGCTGGCCGGCGTCGGGTTAGTGCACTGGCTGATCTTTCAGAGCCTGTACCGGATCGGGGCGCTGTGCCCGTACTGCATGGCGGTGTGGGCGGTCGCCGTTCCGCTGCTGGTGGTCGTCGCGTCGATCGCGCTGCGCCCGGCGCTCGGCGGTAGCGTCGTGGCACGCGAGCTCTATCGGTACCGGTGGTCGATCGTCACCTTGTGGTTCACCGGGGTCCTCCTGCTGATCCTGTCCCGGTTCTGGGACTACTGGTCGACGCTGGTATAGGTAGGCGTGTAGGTAGGGTTGCCGCGTGATCTCCAAAGTGCTGGTGGCCAATCGCGGAGAGATCGCGGTCCGCGCGTTTCGCGCCGCCTACGAACTGGGCATCGCCACCGTCGCCGTCTACCCCTACGAGGACCGCAACTCGGTGCACCGGCTCAAGGCCGATGAGTCCTACCAGATCGGCGAGATCGGGCACCCGGTCCGGGCGTACCTGTCGGTCGACGAGATCGTCGGCACCGCCCGTCGCGCCGGGGCCGACGCCGTCTATCCCGGATACGGGTTCTTGTCGGAGAATCCGGAACTGGCCGACGCCTGCGCGGCGGCCGGGATCACGTTCGTGGGCCCCGATGCCGCGGTGCTCAAGCTGGCCGGCAACAAATCCCGGGCGATCGCCGCGGCACGCGAGGCCGGCCTGCCGGTGTTGACGTCCTCGACGCCGTCGGTCTCGGTGGACGAGTTGGTGGCCGCCGCGTCCGACCTGGCGTTCCCGTTGTTCGTCAAGGCCGTCGCTGGTGGTGGGGGCCGCGGCATGCGGCGGGTCACCGAGCCCGCGGCGCTGCCGGACGCGATCGAAGCAGCCAGCCGCGAGGCCGAGTCGGCGTTCGGGGATCCGACCGTCTATCTCGAGCAGGCGGTCGTCAACCCGCGCCACATCGAGGTGCAGATCCTGGCCGACGCGCAGGGCAACGTGATCCACCTCTACGAGCGGGACTGCAGCCTGCAGCGCCGCCATCAGAAGGTCATCGAGCTGGCGCCCGCACCGAACCTGAATCCGCAACTGCGCCAGCGAATCTGCGACGACGCGGTCGCGTTCGCCCGCCACATCGGCTACAGCTGCGCGGGCACCGTGGAGTTTCTGCTCGACGAGCGCGGCGAGCACATGTTCATCGAGATGAACCCGCGCATCCAGGTCGAGCACACCGTCACCGAGGAGATCACCGACGTCGACCTGGTGGCGTCGCAACTGCGCATCGCCGCCGGCGAGACCCTCGCGGACTTGGGTTTGCCGCAGGAAGCGATCACGCCGCACGGCGCGGCGCTGCAGTGCCGGATCACCACCGAGGACCCGGCCAACGGGTTCCGGCCCGACACCGGCCGGATCACGGCCTACCGCACGCCCGGCGGTGCGGGCATCCGGCTGGACGACAGCACCAACCTCGGCGCCGAGGTCAGCGCGCACTTCGACTCGATGCTGGTCAAGATGACCTGCCGGGGCCGCGACTTCGCCACTGCGGTCACCCGGGCGCGGCGCGGGGTCGCCGAGTTTCGGATCCGCGGTGTCGCGACGAATATCCCGTTCCTGCAAGCGGTTTTGGACGATCCCGATTTCGCGGCCGGGCGGATCACCACGTCGTTCATCGAGGAGAGGCCGCAGCTGTTGACGGCGCGATCCTCGGCCGACCGCGGCACCAAGATCCTGAACTACCTGGCCGATGTCACCGTCAACAAGCCGCACGGCTCGCGGCCGTCGGCGGTGTACCCGCAGGACAAGCTGCCCGACATCGACCTGTCGGCGGCGCCGCCGCACGGGTCCAGGCAGCGGTTGATGCAGCTGGGTCCGGACGGCTTCGCGCGCTGGCTGAGGACGTCGGCGGCTGTCGGTGTCACCGAGACGACCTTCCGCGACGCGCACCAGTCGCTGCTGGCCACCCGGGTGCGGACCAGCGGCATGCTGATGGTGGCGCCCCACATCGCCCGGCTCACCCCGCAGCTGTTGTCGATGGAGTGCTGGGGCGGGGCGACATACGATGTGGCGCTGCGGTTTTTGAAGGAGGATCCCTGGGAGCGGCTGGCCGCGCTGCGCGAGGCGCTGCCCAACATCTGCCTGCAGATGCTGCTGCGGGGCCGCAACACCGTCGGGTACACGCCCTATCCCGAGGTGGTGACGTCGGCGTTCGTGGCGGAGGCCACGGCGACCGGGATCGACATCTTCCGGATCTTCGACGCGCTGAACAACGTCGACTCGATGCGCCCGGCCATCGACGCGGTACGGGAAACCGGTTCTGCGATAGCCGAAGTCGCGATGTGCTACACCGGCGATCTGTCCGACCCCGACGAGCGCCTCTACACGCTGGACTACTACCTCACACTCGCCGAGCAGATCGTCGACGCCGGTGCGCACGTGCTGTGCATCAAAGACATGGCCGGGCTGTTGCGGCCGCAGGCGGCGCGGCAGCTGATCGGCGCGCTGCGTAGCCGGTTCGACCTGCCGGTGCACGTGCACACCCACGACACGCCGGGCGGCCAGCTCGCGACTTACGTGGCGGCCTGGCACGCCGGAGCGGACGCGGTCGACGGGGCCGCCGCACCGTTGGCCGGAACCACCAGCCAGCCCGCGCTGAGCTCGATCGTGGCCGCCGCGGCGCACACCGACTTCGACACCGGGTTGTCACTGGCGGCGGTGTGCGGTTTGGAGCCGTATTGGGAGGCGCTGCGAAAAGTGTACGGGCCGTTCGAATCCGGGCTGGCCGGGCCGACGGGGCGGGTGTACCACCACGAGATTCCCGGCGGGCAGCTGTCCAACCTGCGCCAGCAGGCCATCGCGCTGGGGCTGGGTGACCGGTTCGAAGACGTCGAGGACGCCTACGCCGCGGCCAACCGGCTGCTGGGCCGACCGGTCAAGGTGACACCGTCGTCGAAGGTGGTCGGCGATCTGGCGCTGGCGTTCGTCGGCGCCGGCATCAGTCCTGACGAATTCGCCTCGGACCCCGCACGATTCGACATCCCCGAATCGGTGCTGGGGTTTCTGCGCGGCGAGCTGGGTGATCCGCCGGGAGGCTGGCCCGAGCCGCTGCGCACCGCGGCGCTGGCGGGCCGTGCGGAGGCCAAGCCGGCGCCGCAGCTCTCCGCCGGCGACGAGGCCGCGCTGGCCTCGGCCGGCACCACCCGGCAGGCGACCCTCAACCGGTTGTTGTTCCCAAGCCCCACGAAGGAATTCGAGGAACACCGGGAGGCTTTCGGCGACACGTCGCAGCTGTCGGCCAACCAGTTCTTCTACGGCCTGCGCCAGGGTGACGAGCACCGGGTGACGCTGGAACCCGGGGTCGAGTTGCTGATCGGGTTGGAGGCCATCTCCGAGCCCGACGAACGCGGTATGCGGACGGTGATGTGCATCATCAACGGTCAGCTGCGACCCGTCGAGGTGCGTGACCGCAGCATTGCCGAGACGGTGCCGGCCGCCGAGAAAGCCGACCGGGGCGCTCCCGGCCAGATCGCGGCGCCGTTCGCCGGGGTGGTCACCGTGAGCGTCGCCGCCGGCGACCAGGTCCGCGCCGGCCAGACCGTCGCCACCATCGAGGCCATGAAGATGGAGGCCCCGATCACCGCGCCCGCCGACGGCACCGTGGCACGGGTGGCGGTGTCGGCCACCGCCCAGGTGGAGGGCGGAGACCTGCTGGTGGTGGTGAGCTGACCGCGCCGGCGACGATGCAGTGCGAAGCGATGGGGAGGAGCGGCGCTTATGGTTCGGATCGTCGGCGGCGTCGCCGGGGGACGCCGCATCGCGGTCCCGCCGCGGGGTGTCCGGCCCACCACCGATCGGGTGCGCGAGTCGCTGTTCAACGTGGTGACCGCCCGGCTCGACCTGACCGGGATGGCGGTGCTGGACCTCTACGCCGGTTCGGGCGCGCTGGGTCTCGAGGCGCTGTCCCGGGGCGCCGTGTCGGCGCTGTTCGTCGAAGCCGATCGACGGGCCTGCGCTGTCATCGCCCGCAACATCGCGGCATTGGGTCTGCCCGGTGCCACGCTGCGCCGGGGCACCGCGGCAGCGGTCCTGGCGGCGGGAACCCCCTCTGCCGTGGACCTCGTGCTGGTCGACCCGCCCTACGACGTGGACGCCGCCGAAGTCGAGGCCGTTCTGGCCGCGCTGAGCGTTTACGGCTGGGTACGCGCGGGCGCCGTCGCGGCCGTCGAGCGTCCGGCCGGCCGCGCGCCGCTGACCTGGCCGGCCGGCTGGTACACGTGGTCGGCCCGCGAGTACGGCGACACCCGGTTGGAGCTGGCCGAACACGGCTGCGGCACCGTGTAGCGTCGTCGGTCATGAGCGGCGCGGTGTGCCCGGGGTCGTTCGACCCGGTGACGTTGGGCCACGTCGACGTCTTCGAGCGTGCCGCGGCCCAGTTCGACGAAGTCGTCGTGGCAATCCTGGTCAATCCCAACAAGGCCGGCATGTTCGACCTCGACGAGCGGATCGCGATGATCAACGAGTCGACTGCCCACCTGCCGAACCTGCGGGTGGAGGCCGGAGAAGGTCTGGTGGTCGACTTCGTGCGGTCCCGGGGGATGACCGCGATCGTCAAGGGTCTGCGCACCGGCACCGACTTCGAATACGAGCTGCAGATGGCGCAGATGAACAAGCATATCGCCGGCGTGGACACGTTCTTCGTGGCGACCACGCCGCAGTATTCGTTCGTGTCGTCGTCGCTGGCCAAAGAGGTCGCGATGCTCGGCGGTGACGTGTCACATCTGTTGCCCGAGCCGGTGAATCGCCGGCTGCGGGAGAAGTTGCATTCCTGAGGCGCCGACGGTTGGACCCCCATCTCGCATCCGCCGAACCGGACCACTTACGGCGGGCACATGTGGGCGCACATCCTGCTCGATCAACTGTGCGGCGAGGAGGCGGACTTCTGGGCGGCGGTCCGTGACCCACGCCGCAGTGTTCGTTCGTGTCCTCGTCGCCGGCCGAGGAGGTCGCGTCGATGGGCGGGCCCTGATCACTGAGCTAGAAGTCTCAGAAAACAACCGTCTGGTTGTCGTGCACGATGATGCGGTCCTGGCAGTGCCAGTGCACCGCACGGGACAGCACCGCCCGCTCGACGTCGGCGCCGAGACGCACCAGGTCGTCGACGGTGTGGGTGTGGTTGACCCGCACCACATCCTGCTCGATGATCGGCCCCTCGTCGAGGACCTCGGTCACGTAGTGGGCGGTCGCGCCGACCAGTTTGACGCCGCGTTCGCGGGCCCGCTTGTACGGGGCCGCGCCGATGAAGGCCGGCAGGAACGAATGATGGATGTTGATCAGCGGACAGCCCACCGCGTCGAGGAACTCCGGGCTCAGTATTTGCATGTAGCGGGCCAGCACGACCAGATCCACGTTGCCGCGGAGCAGCTGAAGCTGCCGCTGTTCGGCGTCGGCGCGGGTGTCGCGGGTGGCGGGGAGATGGACGAACGGCACCCCGAACGGGCGCACGTGATCGGCCAGGTCGGGATGGTTGGCGATCACCATCACCACCGACATTTCGAGTTCACCACGACGGTTGCGCCACAACAGATCCAACAGGCAGTGGTCGTCCTTGGACGCCATGATCGCCACCCGCTTGGGTTTGGCGGCCTCGGTGAACCGGTAATCGATGGCGAACTGGCCGGCCAGGGTGCCCGCGAATTCCTGGTCCAGGTCGTCGATGGCGGCCGTCAGGCCGGGCAGATGAAAGATCGCACGTTGCAGGAATGTTCCGCCCTCCGGCGCGGTGGAGTGCTGATCCAGGGAGATGATGTTGGCGCCGGCCTTGGCCAAAAAGGCGCTCACCGCCGCGATCAGTCCGGGGCGGTCGGGGCAGCGCAACAGCAGTCGACCGATGTCGGCAGGGGGCGGGTGGCCGCCGGATGGTTGGGGGTAGTTGTCCTGCGCGGACTCGGAGCGCGCGGTCACGGCGCCTCCTTCAGCAGTGGGATACGACGATGGTGTTGCGGGAAGGGTACTGCCGGCGGCCGGATCGGGGATCCGACCCGCCGCTAGTCGACGTGGCACGAGCCGTGTCCGTCGTGCTGGCCGGGTGCGCCACCCATCATGCGCAGCATCGGCATGCCGCCCGTGGTGACGAACCGGACGACCAGCAGCGCCCCGACGACAAGAAAGACGATATTGAGCCAGGTGGTGTAGTTCCAGGAGATTCCGGCGCTCATGACGATCTCCCGGCGTTGGTTCGGTATGAGGTGCGCTGTGCCGAAGAGTAATTCGACGAGATAGCCCGCGGCGACCATGGCGGCGTAGAAGCTGCCCAGCAGCGTCAGCATCATCGTGGTGCCGTAGTACTTCCGGTAGATGTTCAGGATCGGCAGGATCAGCAGGTCGGCGAAGATGAACGCGATCACGCCGCCGAAGCTGATCCCGCCGTTCCACAGCACCGCGGCCAGCGGCACATTGCCGATAGAGCAGACGAACGAGGCCATGGCCACCAGCGGTCCCACTAGAGGACCCCAGAGCGCCGACAATACCGGGTGATGGACGAAAAAGAAGCGCTGCCAGAATGATTCGGGTACCCACGCCGCGATCGCGCCGGCCGTCAACAACCCGATGGCCAGATCGCGCACGATTGCCGACCATTCCATGACGAACACGTGCGAGACGGACGTCGACCCCTGCCGCGACAGCAGTCGTCGCCAAAACGAACCGCCCTCGGCGATCGACATGTCCATGGCCGCATGCCCTTCCATCGACCCGGCAAGTCCGCGCTCGGCCTGCCGGCGCGCGGCGTCGACGAGCCCCGGACGCACGAACGTCCGGAACAAGACGGCCAGTACGACGATCATCAGCGGTCCGCCGACGAACTCGGCGGCGGTGAACTGCCAGCCCATCAGCAGGGCCAGGATGATTCCGAGCTCCACCACGAGATTGGTGGAGCCGATCTCGAACGCCATGGCGGCGGTGAAGTCGGCGCCCTTGCGAAACAGCGACCGCGCCAGTGCCACCGCGGCATAGGAGCACGACGACGACGCCGCTCCCAACGCGGCCGCGACCGCCAGGGTGCGCGGCCGGTCGTCGCCCAGCACGGCCACGATCGCCGAGCGACGCACCACGGCCTGCACCACCGCCGACAGGGCGAAGCCCAGGATCAGTGCCCACAGAATTTCCCAGGTCATCGATCCGGCGAGGGCCAGCGCGTGACCGATGGCGTTCAGTGCGTCGTCCACCATGAGAACCTCCCTGTGCCGGCGTGTGTGGCGCCGCCACGACGCACGACGATTGCCCGCTATTCGCTCAAACCGACATTTCGCTCAAACTGACATAATGACGCCACGTGTGCAGGTGCGTGGCACCGCATTGCCGAAAAGTCCGACACACCGACAGCGCAGCACGGTCACAGACGTAACACCAGGCACACTGGTAACAACAACGATGCCGGAGAGGTGCAAGCCGTGTACCGAGTTTTTGAAGCGCTCGACGAACTGGGCGCCATTGTCGAGGAAGCCCGCGGCGTGCCGATGACGGCCGGATGTGTGGTGCCCCGCGGCGACGTGCTCGAGCTGATCGATGACATCAAGGATGCCATTCCCGGCGAACTGGACGACGCGCAGGACGTGCTGGACACCCGCGACTCGCTGCTGCACGACGCCAAGATGCATGCCGACTCCATGGTGTCCTCGGCGACCACGGAGGCAGAGTCGCTGCTCAACCACGCCCGCGTCGAAGCCGACCGGTTGTTGTCCGACGCCAAGTCACAGGCCGACCGGATGGTCGCCGAGGCTCACCAGCACAGCCAGCAGATGGTCGCCGAGGCGCGCGACGAGGCGGCCCGCATCGCGGCGGCGGCCAAACGCGACTACGAAGCCACCACCGGGCGCGCCAAGGCCGAAAGCGACCGGCTCGTCGAGAACGGCAACATCTCCTACGAGAAAGCCGTCCAAGAAGGCATCAAAGAGCAACAGCGCCTGGTGTCGCAGACCGAGATCGTGAACTCGGCCACCGCCGAAGCCACCCGACTCATCGACTCGGCGCACGCCGAAGCCGACCGGCTGCGCGGCGAATGCGACATCTACGTCGACTCCAAGCTGGCCGAGTTCGAGGAGTTCCTCAACGGGACGCTGCGCTCGGTGAACCGCGGGCGCCACCAGCTGCGCACCGCGGCCGGCACCCACGACTATGCGACGCGTTAAGCGCAGGACGGGCCGCCCGTAGAATTGCGGGCATGCCACGGCAGCACGGCCCCACCGCGCGTTCGCCGTTGACGGTCACGATCAGCCGGTTGGGGCGACGGCCGGGAGCGACGTTCTCGGTACGCGAAACGGTGCCCAGCCCGTCCCGGATCGGGCTGGACCTGATCGCGATCGAGCCCGGTTCCCCGTTGGAGTTGGACCTTCGGGTCGAGTCGGTGTCTGAAGGTGTGCTGGTGACCGGGACGCTGGACGCGCCCACCGCCGGTGAGTGCGCCCGGTGTCTGACGCCGATCATCGGGCGCGTGCAGGTCGGTCTCACCGAACTGTTCGCCTACCCCGACAGCGCCCTCGCCGACAGCGCCCTCGCCGACAGCGCCACCGACGCCGACGAGCTCGGCCGGGTCGTCGACGACGTCGTCGACCTCGAGCAGCCCATCATCGACGCGGTCGGACTGGAGCTGCCGTTCGCGCCGGTGTGCCGGGCGGACTGCCCGGGGCTGTGCCTGGACTGCGGGGTGGCGTTGGCCGCCGCCGAGCCCGGGCATCGCCACGACCACATCGACCCGCGCTGGGCCCGGCTCGCCGGGATGGTGCCACCCCAGCCCGGGTCACCGACGTGAGCGACCTTCTCGACGCGCTCGGCGTCGACCTGCCCGACGAGTTGTTCACCATGGCGTTGACGCACCGCAGCTACGCCTACGAGCACGGCGGCCTGCCCACCAACGAGCGGTTGGAGTTCCTCGGCGACGCGGTCCTCGGGCTGACCATCACCGACGAGCTTTTTCGCCGCCACCCGGACCGCTCCGAGGGGGACCTGGCCAAGCTGCGTGCGAGCGTCGTCAACACCACGGCTCTGGCCGACGTCGCCCGCGGCCTGACCGACGACGGACTCGGCGCGCACCTGCTGCTGGGGCGGGGCGAGGTCAACACCGGCGGATTCGACAAGTCCAGCATCCTTGCCGACGGGATGGAGTCTCTGCTGGGCGCGATCTACCTGCACCACGGCATGGAGGTCACCCGCGGAGTCATTCTCCGATTGTTCGGCTCGCTGCTCGAGACCGCGCCCACGCTGGGCGCCGGCCTGGACTGGAAGACCAGCCTGCAGGAGCTGACCGCCGCCCGCGGCCTGGGCGCACCGTCATACCTGGTCACCTCGACCGGCCCGGACCACGACAAGGAGTTCACCGCCGCCGTCGTCGTCAACGACACCGAATACGGGTCCGGGGTGGGCCGATCCAAAAAGGAAGCCGAGCAGAAGGCCGCGGCCGCGGCCTACACCACCCTGGACAGCGCCCTGACCGGGGGAACGCCCGGCTAGATGCCCGAGCTGCCCGAGGTCGAGGTGGTGCGGCGCGGCCTGGCCGCGCACGTGGCCGGCAAGACCATCACCGCGGTGCGGGTGCACCACCTGCGCGCGGTGCGCCGCCACCAAGCCGGCCCCGCCGACCTGACGGCACGGCTGCTGGGCGCGCGGATCAGCGGCACCGGCCGGCGCGGCAAGTACCTGTGGCTGGTCCTCGGGGATGAGGCGCTGGTGGTCCACCTCGGGATGAGCGGGCAGATGCTGCTCGGCCCCGTTCCCCGCGCCGACCATGTGCGCATCGCCGCCCTGCTCGACGACGGCACCGCGCTGAGCTTCGTCGACCAGCGCACCTTCGGCGGGTGGCTGCTGGCCGATCTGGTCACCGTCGACGGCAGCGTGCTGCCGGCGCCGGTCGCGCACCTGGCCCGCGATCCGCTGGACTCGCGCTTCGACGCGGACGCCGTGGTCAACGTGTTGCGCCGCAAGCATTCCGAGATCAAACGCCAGCTGCTCGACCAGACGGTGGTGTCGGGGATCGGCAACATCTACGCCGACGAGGCGCTGTGGCGGGCGCAGCTGCACGGCTCCCGCATCGCGGCCAGGCTGACCCGCCGGCAGCTGGCGGCGGTGCTGGCGGCGGCCGCCGATGTGATGCGTGACGCGTTGGCCCAGGGCGGCACGTCGTTCGATTCGCTGTACGTCAACGTCAACGGTCAGTCCGGCTACTTCGACCGCTCGCTGAACGCCTACGGCCAGGCCGACCGGCCCTGCCGGCGGTGCGGCGCGGCGATCCGCCGGGAGAAGTTCATGAACCGCTCGTCGTACTACTGTCCGCGCTGCCAGCGCCGACCGCGGCGATGACCCGCTGAGATTGAACCCACGCAGGCCGCTAAGCTCGCACGTTCGCTGCCTGAGTTCAATCTCGGCGCAGAATGAGCCCATGACGCAACTGTGGGTACAACGCACCGGGGTTCGCCGCGACACCGGGCGCAGCTCCCGGGGCGCTCAGGTGCTGGTCGGCTCCGAGGACGTCGACGGCGTCTTCACCCCAGGCGAGCTGCTCAAGATCGCGCTCGCGGCGTGCAGCGCAATGGCCACCGACCACCCGCTGGCCCGCCGCCTCGGCGACGACGACACGGCCACCATCCGGGTGTCCGGTGCCGCCGACCGCGATCAGGAGCGCTATCCGCTGCTGGAGGAGACGTTCGATGTCCCCGATGGCCGAGGTCGCCGATGGCCGAACCTGACGTCCGGCGCACCGCCCGGGTGCACGGGCGGCTGCAGGTCGTTGCCGACTGGTCGCAGCGCGGCGAAACGATCGACGGCTTCACCGAGCGGTAGTCTGCGCCACGTGCACCTGAAGAGTCTGACGTTGAAGGGCTTCAAGTCCTTCGCCGCGCCGACGACTCTGCGCTTCGAGCCGGGCATCACCTGCGTGGTCGGCCCCAACGGCTCGGGCAAATCCAACGTGGTCGACGCCCTGGCCTGGGTGATGGGGGAGCAGGGCGCCAAGACGTTGCGCGGCGGCAAGATGGAAGACGTCATCTTCGCCGGAACCAGCTCGCGGCCGCCGCTGGGCCGCGCCGAAGTCACCGTCACCGTCGACAACGCCGACCACGCGCTGCCGATCGAGTACGCCGAGGTGTCGATCACCCGCCGGATGTTCCGCGACGGCGCCAGCGAATACGAAATCAACGGCGCCAGTTGCCGTTTGATGGACGTCCAGGAGCTGCTGAGCGACTCCGGGATCGGCCGCGAGATGCACGTCATCGTCGGGCAGGGCAAGCTGGAGGAGATCTTGGCGTCGCGGCCCGAGGATCGCCGGGCGTTCATCGAAGAAGCCGCCGGCGTGCTCAAGCACCGCAAACGCAAAGACAAGGCCGTCCGCAAACTGGACGCGATGGCCGCCAACCTGGCCCGCCTCACCGACCTGACCACCGAGCTGCGTCGCCAGCTCAAACCGTTGGGCCGGCAGGCCGACATGGCCCGCCGGGCGGCCACCATCCAGGCCGACCTGCGCGACGCCCGGCTGCGGCTGGCCGCCGCCGACGTCGTCACCCGGCAGGCCGAACTGGCCGGAACCGCCGACGTCGAGGCGACGCTGCGCCGCGAGCATGACGAGGTCGCCGGCCGGCTGGCGGTGGCCTCCGACGTGCTCGCCGACCACGAGGCGGCGTCGGCCGAGCTCGCGCAGCGGGCCGAGTCGGTGCAGCAGACCTGGTTCGCGTTGTCCGCACTCGCCGAACGAGTCAGCGCCACGGTGCGCATCGCCCGCGAGCGGGCGATGCATCTCGATGTCGAGCCGGCCGCCACCGGCGGCGCCGACCCGGATGCGCTGGAGGCCGAGGCCCAGCGGGTGGCCGACGCCGAGCAGTGGCTGCTGACCGAGCTGGCCGCGGCACGGACCCGGCTGGAGGCCGCCCGGGCGGAGCTGGACCACCGTGAACGCGGCGCCGCCGACGCCGAGCAGGCGCACCTGGCGGCCGTCCGCGCCGAGGCCGACCGGCGCGAGGGCCTGGCCCGGCTGGCCGGCCAGGTGGAGACCATGCGCGCCCGGGTCGAGTCGATCGACGACAGCGTTGCCACGCTGTCGCAGCGCATCGAGGGGGCCGCCGCCCGCGCCCAGCAGGCCCGGGCCGATTTCGAGACGGTGCAGGGCCGGGTCGGCGAACTCGACCAGAGCGAAGTCGGTCTCGACGAGCACCACGAGCGGATGGTGGCGGCGTTGCGTCTTGCCGACGAGCGCGTCGCCGAACTGCAGGCCGCCGAGCGCAGCGCCGAACGCCAGGTCGCGTCGTTGCGGTCTCGCATCGAGGCGTTGGCCGTCGGGCTGGACCGCAAGGACGGTACCGCGTGGCTGGCCGAAAACCGTCGTGATGCGGGGGTTTTCGGGACTATCGCCAAGCTGGTCAGGGTGCGGTCGGGCTACGAGACGGCGCTGGCGGCGGCACTCGGTGCGGCCGCCGACGCGGTGGCCGCCGAGAGCTTCGGCGCGGCCCGCTCGGCGGTCGTCGCACTCAAGCAGGCCGACGGCGGCCGCGCCGCCATCGTGCTGGGCGACTGGCCTGCCCCCGACGACGCGCCGGCCGGCGCCCCGGTCGACGGCGGCCACTGGGCCCTAGACCTCGTCGAGGTGCCAGCTCGACTGCGCGGGGCGATGACAGCGATGCTGTCGGGGGTCGCGGTGGTCGCCGACCTGGCGGCGGCGTTGGACCTGGTGGCCGCACAGCCTCGGCTGCGGGCGGTCACCCTGGACGGCGACCTGGTGGGCGCCGGCTGGCTCAGCGGCGGGTCGGACCGCAAACCGTCGACGCTGGAGATCGCCAGCGAGATCGACAAGGCCCGCGCCGAGCTGGCCGCCGCCGAGGCGCAGGCCGGCCGGCTGGCCGCGGCGCTGTCCGGCGCGCTGACCGAACAGGCCGCCCGCCAGGACGCCGCCGAGCAGGCGCTGGCCGCGCTCAACGAATCCGACGTGGCCATCGCGGCGATCTACGAGCAGCTGGGGCGGCTCGGCCAGGACGCGCGCAGCGCCGAGGAGGAGTGGCACAGGCTGCTGGGGCAACGCAACGAGTTGGAGGCCGGCCGCGCCGCGGCCCTCGACGAGCTGGGCGAGCTGGAGGCCCGGCTGCATAACGCCGAGGCGCCGCAGATTTCCGCGGCCGGGCCGGCCGACCAGCAGGAGATCGACGCCGCCCGGGCCGGGGTGGAGGCCGCGCGCGGCGCCGAGGTCGAGGCGCGGCTGGCGGTGCGCACCGCCGAGGAGCGTGCCGATGTTGTTCGCGGGCAGGCGGATTCGTTACGCCGCGCGGCCACCGCCGAGCGGGAGGCGCGACTGCGCGCCCAGCAGGCCCGCGCCGCGCGCGAGCACGCCGCCGCGGTCGCCGCCGCGGTCGCCGACTCCGGGCGGCTGCTGGCGGCAAGGCTGGACCAGGTGGTCGCCGCCGCCGCGGGCGACCGCGACGCGCTGGGCGCGCAACGCCGGCAACGCGCCGCCGCGATGGCGGCGGTCCGCGACGAGGTGAGCGCGCTGAACGCCCGACTCGCCGCGCTCACCGAGTCGCTGCACCGCGACGAGCTGGCTAAGGCGCAGGCGGCGCTGCGTCTCGAACAGCTCGAGCAGACAGTGCTCGAACAGTTCGGGATGGCGCCGGCGGACCTGGTCGCCGAATACGGTCCGGACGTGCCGTTGCCGCCCACCGAGCTCGAGGTCGCCGAGTACGAACAGGCCCGCGAACGCGGCGAACAGGTCAGCGCACCCACGCCGATGCCGTTCGACCGGCCCACCCAGGAGCGCCGCGCCAAGCGAGCCGAACGGGAGCTGGCCGAACTGGGCCGGGTCAATCCGCTGGCGCTGGAGGAGTTCGCCGCCCTGGAGGAGCGCTACAACTTCCTGTCCACCCAGCTGGAGGATGTCAAGGCCGCCCGCAGGGACCTGCTCGGCGTCATCGCCGACGTCGACGACCGCATCCTGCAGGTATTCACCGACGCCTACACCGATGTGGAACGCGAGTTCCGCGAGGTGTTCGCCACCCTGTTCCCGGGCGGGGAAGGCCGGCTGCGGCTCACCGACCCCGACGACATGCTGACCACCGGCATCGAGGTCGAGGCCCGTCCGCCCGGCAAGAACATCAAGCGGCTGTCGCTGCTGTCCGGCGGCGAGAAGGCGCTGACCGCGGTGGCGATGCTGGTCGCGATCTTCCGGGCCCGCCCGTCGCCGTTCTACATCATGGACGAGGTGGAGGCCGCGCTCGACGACGTCAACCTGCGCCGCCTGCTCGGGCTGTTCGAGCAGCTGCGGGCGCAGTCTCAGCTGATCGTCATCACCCACCAGAAGCCGACCATGGAGGTGGCCGACGCGCTGTACGGGGTGACCATGCGCGACGACGGCATCAGCGCGGTGATCTCGCAGCGGATGCGCGGCCAGGCCGTCGAGCAGCTGGTCGGCACACCGGGATAGACCGGCATGGCTCAACAGCACCGGTAGCCACACCTGCACCGGCTCCCGACCATGACATGGTGCTGCAAAGCGATGGCGCATGCGATATCACAGGCGGGCGTTTCCTGCGTCGATGCGAACGCGATATCGCCCGCGATATCAACCCGGAGCAGATATGTGTCCTCCGGCTGGCGACTGCTGTGGTTGTTGAGACTCCTGAGGCCCAGTCACTCGGCCAGAGCGTCGCACCCCGCCCGTGTCAGGGGCCGCTCGGCTGCGTCTCGCGACCCTGGAACAATGGCGCGGTGCCTCAAGGTCTCTGGATCGCGATCGCGGTCGCCGCCGCACTGCTGGTCGCCACCGCACTGAGCTTCGGCCTCGTCCGCTACCGCGCGCGCCGGATCAGCCTGGCGGCGCCCGAGCAGGCCCCCGACCGCTCCGGCGGCTACGCCGCCGCGTCGGGCATTACCTTCACCCAAACCTTCACCCAAACGCAGCGACTGGACACCACCGGGTTTCCCGGTGTCGGGGATGACGCGGCCATCCCGCGCGACGCACCCAAGCGCACGATCACCGACATCGAACTGCCCGAACCCGATACTGCCACGGCGACAACGGAAATCGAGGCCATCGCGCCACCGGAGGGCCGGCTGGAACGGCTGCGCGGCCGGCTCGCGAAATCACAGAACACCCTCGGCCGCAGCATGCTGGGCCTGCTCGGCGGCGGTGACCTCGACGAGGACTCCTGGCAGGACGTCGAGGACACCCTGCTGGTCGCCGACCTGGGTCCGGCGGCGACGGCGTCGGTGGTCGCGCAGCTGCGCAGCGAACTGGCCGGCAGAAACGTGCGCACCCAGGCCGACGCCCGGGCGGTGCTACGCGAGGTGCTGGTCAACGAGCTGCGCCCCGACCTGGACCGCTCGGTCCGCGCGCTGCCGCACCCCGACCACCCGGCGGTGCTGCTGGTCGTCGGGGTGAACGGAACCGGCAAGACCACCACCGTCGGCAAGCTGGCCCGCGTGCTGGTCGCCGACGGCCGCCGTGTCGTGCTGGGCGCCGCCGACACCTTCCGGGCCGCCGCCGCCGACCAACTGCAGACCTGGGCCTCCCGGGTAGGCGCCGACGTGGTGCGCGGAGCAGAGGGCGCCGACCCTGCCGCGGTCGCGTTCGACGCCGTCGACAAGGGCATCGCCGCCGGCGCCGACGTCGTCGTCATCGACACCGCCGGCCGGCTGCACACCAAAACCGGGCTGATGGACGAACTCGGCAAGGTCAAACGTGTGGTGAGCAAACGCGCCGCCGTCGACGAGGTGCTGCTGGTGCTCGACGCCACCATCGGTCAGAACGGGCTGGCGCAGGCGAAGGTGTTCGCCGAGGTGGTCGACATCACCGGTGCGGTGCTGACCAAGCTGGACGGAACCGCCAAGGGCGGCATCGTGTTTCGGGTCCAGCAGGAACTGGGCGTGCCGGTGAAGATGGTCGGGCTCGGGGAGGGGCCCGACGACCTCGCGCCGTTCGAACCGGCCGCTTTCGTCGACGCGCTGCTCGGCTGACCCGGCTCCGCGTGAGCGCTCCGTAACCGGGGCGAAATCCGGCGGTGCCGTCGTTGGAAACAACCATTGCGCAAGGTCTGTCCAGGGTCTTGGCACCGGGCGGTCGCTGTTCCCTGCCCCGTAATGGCCTGGCGCCGAAGGAGGTCAGCGCGCGTGGAGCATTTCCCGACGATGGGCGTGCCGAACACCGGCGACACCGCCTGGATGCTGACCAGCTCGACGCTGGTGCTGTTGATGACGCCGGGGCTGGCGTTTTTCTACGGCGGCATGGTCCGCGCCAAGAGCGTGCTGAACATGATCATGATGAGCATCAGCGCGATGGGCGTGGTGACCGTGTTGTGGGTGCTCTACGGCTATTCGCTGGCCTTCGGCGATGACGTCGGCAACGTCGCCGGCAACCCGGCCGAATACTTTGGCCTGAAGGGCCTCATCGGTGTCAACGCCGTCCCGGCCGGTCCGGGCGGCTCGACCCCGGCGGTTGAGATCCCGCTGGCCGGCAGCGTGCCGCAAACCGTGTTCGTGGCGTTTCAGCTGATGTTCGCGATCATCACGGTGGCGCTGATCTCCGGCGCGGTGGCGGACCGGTTGAAGTTCGGCAGCTGGATGCTCATCGCCGGACTGTGGGTCACCGTCGTCTACTTTCCGGTCGCCCACTGGGTCTTCGACTTCGACGGTGTCGTCTCGGCCCACGGCGGCTGGATCGCCAACAAGCTGCATGCCATCGACTTCGCCGGGGGGACCGCCGTCCATATCAACGCCGGCGTCGCCGCCCTGATCCTGGCGATCATCCTCGGAAAGCGCCAGGGCTGGCCCAAAACGCCGATGCGCCCGCACAATTTGCCCTTCGTCATGCTCGGCGCCGGACTGCTGTGGTTCGGCTGGTACGGGTTCAACGCCGGTTCGGCCGGCAGCGCAAACGGGGCGGCGGGGTCGACGTTCGTCACCACCACGATCGCTACTGCGGCCGCCATGCTCGGCTGGTTGCTCACCGAGCGTGTCCGGGACGGGCACGCCACCTCGCTGGGCGCGGCGTCGGGCATCGTGGCCGGCTTGGTTGCCATCACGCCGTCGTGTTCGTCGGTCAACGTCGTGGGCGCACTGGCGATCGGCGCGGTCGCCGGAGTCGTGTGCGCGTTGGCGGTAAGCCTGAAATACCGGCTCGGCTTCGACGACTCGCTCGACGTGGTCGGGGTGCATCTGGTCGGCGGCCTGGCGGGCACCCTGCTGGTCGGCCTGTTCGCGGCGCCGGAGACCGTCGCAATCGCCGGGGTCGACGGCGTGTCGCCCGGGCTGCTCTACGGCGGCGGGTTCGCTCAACTGGGGAGGCAGTCGATCGGCGCCTTCAGCGTTCTTACCTATTCGGCGGCGCTCACCGCTATCTTGGCTCTGGCCGTGAAGTACACCATCGGGCTGCGCCTGGGCGCGGAGGACGAAGCCGCGGGTATCGACGAAGCTCAGCACGCTGAGAGCGGGTACGACCTCGCGGTCGTCGGCACTTCGGTTCTGGCACTCCCGGGTGAAGGGGAAAGAAAACATGAAGCTGATTACCGCGATCGTCAAGCCGTTCACGCTGGAAGACATCAAGTCCAGCCTTGAGGACGCCGGCGTGCTGGGGATGACGGTCAGCGAGGTCCGGGGTTACGGGCGGCAGAAGGGGCACACCGAGGTGTACCGCGGTGCTGAGTATTCGGTCGACTTCGTGCCGAAGGTGCGGATCGAGGTTCTGGTCGACGACTTCGCCGCGGACAAAGTCCTCGACGGCATCGTGCGGGCGGCACACACCGGCAAGATCGGCGACGGCAAAGTCTGGGTCACCCCGGTGGACACCGTTGTTCGGGTGCGCACCGGCGAACGCGGCACCGACGCCATATGACGTGGCCGTGCCGATCTGAACTGCGATGAGCTCATCCGGGTCGCCGGTTTACCCAGCAGAGGAAAATCACTGTGCCGCAACGGATTTAGTTGCCGCACGGCAAGCGCTGCTGGCCGAAGGTGGTGGCCGACTGGATGCGGCGGGGCTGCGCGAGGCGTGGGGACAGCTGCACGAATCCTGGCTGGCCGACAAAGCGGCCGAGATCGGCATCACGTCCGGCCGCGGTTTCGCCATCGTCGCAACCGGTTCACTGGGACGTCGCGAACTGCCGCCGCACTCCGACGTGGATCTGTTGCTGCTGCACGACGACATGCCCGCCGACGTCGTCGCGCACGTGGCAGATCAGCTGTGGTATCCGCTGTGGGACGCCAACATTCGCCTTGACCACAGCGTGCGCACCGTCGAGGGGACTCTGCGGGTCGCCGACGCCGACATGTCGGCCGGCCTGGCGCTGCTGGACGCACGCCACATCGCCGGAGACGAGCAGCTGTCGGCGGCGCTTGTCGCCGGCGTGCGGGGGCAGTGGCGGGCCGGAATCGCTTCCCGGTTCGGCGAACTGGTCGAAGCGACGCATTCGCGTTGGCGGCGCAGCGGCGAGATCGCTCACCGCGCCGAACCCGACCTCAAATGCGGCCGCGGCGGCCTGCGGGACGTCCAGTTGCTCGACGCACTGGCCGCAGCCCAGCTGGCCGACCGACTGGCGGACCGACTGACCGTCCGCCGGCCGGAAAACCCGACAGCAGGTTCGCTGCGCGACGCTTTCGTCACGATGCTCGACGTCCGCACCGAGTTGCATCGCGTCTCCGGCCGTGGGCATGACCTGCTGATGGCCCAGTATGCCGACGAGATCAGCGCCGCGCTGGACGCCGGCGACCGGTACGACCTGGCGCGGAAGTTGTCGGATGCGGCTCGCACCATCAGCTTTTCCGTCGACGCCGGGTTGCGGACGGCCGCCAACGCGTTGCCGCGGCGCGGCATGTCGATCGCACGGCCTCGGTTGCGTCGCCCGTTGGATGAGGGCGTGGTCGAGTACGCCGGGGAAATCGTGTTGGCTCGCAGGGGTTTTTCAGGGGCGCGGCCGGAACGCGATCCCGCTCTGGTGTTGCGGGTGGCCGCCGCCGCGGCCAGGACCGAGCTGCCCATCGCGGCATCCACGCTGAGCTGTTTGGCCGAGACCGCAGCCGACCTGCCCACGCCGTGGCCGGGCGAGGCGCTCGACGACTTGCTGGTGGTGCTTGCCGCCGGCCCGACCGCGGTGGCGATCATCGAGGCGCTCGACCGCACCGGGCTGTGGGGCCGGCTGTTCCCGGAATGGGACGCCGTTCGCGATCTTCCGCCACACGACGTCGTGCATATCTGGACGGTGGATCGTCATCTGGTCGAAACCGTGGCCCGGGCAAGCAGTTTCACCACCCGGGTGGCCCGCCCCGATCTGCTGTTGGTGGCCGCGCTGCTGCACGACATCGGGAAGGGCCGGGGAGGCGATCACAGCCGCATCGGAGCGCAGTTGGCCACTCGAATCGGTAGCAGGCTGGGGATGTGGCCGTCAGACGTCGAGATGCTGTCGAAACTGGTGGCACACCACCTGTTGTTGGCCAAAGTGGCCACTCGCCAAGACCTCGACGAGCCGGAAACGATTGCCGCCGTCGCCACAGCGCTTGACGGAGATCCGCTTGTCCTCGAGGTGCTGCACGCGCTGACCGAAGCCGATGCGTTGGCCACGGGCCCCGGGGTGTGGAGCGACTGGAAGGCGTCGTTGGTGGGCGACCTGGTGCGGCGTTGCCGACTGGTGATGGCCGGTGAGCCGCTACCGAAAGCCGACCCGATCCGCCCCGAATACCTCTCGCTGGTGGCCGACCGCGGGGTGCATGTCGAGGTAGGACACGGCAGCGGTTCGCGGACGTATCACGTGGCCATGATCGCCCCGGACCGACGCGGCCTGCTGTCCAAAGCCGCCGGCGTACTGGCGCTGAACTCGCTGCGAGTGCATTCGGCCTCGGTGAACATTCACGACGGTGTCGCGATCAACGAATTCGTGGTGTCGCCGCTGTTCGGTTCGCCGGCCGCCGCCGACCTGCTGCGTCAGCAGTTCGTCGGCGCGCTGAGCGGCGATCTCGACGTCTTGGGCATGCTGGAGCTGCGCGACTGTGCTCCCCACCCCACCCCGCCAGGTGACGTGCCGACCGGAGTACCGGTCCACGGCTCCGATACCCCGCCGCGAATTTTGTGGTTCGACAGCACGCCTGGCCGGCTGATCGTCGAAATCCGCGCCATCGACCGCGCCGGACTGCTCGCGCGACTCTCCAAGGCGCTTGAGTGCGCCGGAGTCGACATCGTCTGGGCAAAAGTCATCACGCTGGGGTTGATGGTCGACGATGTGTTCTGCGTTGAGTTGCCCAGCGGGGACAGCTCCGCTATCAGTGAGGCGATCGCGCGGGACTTATTCGTCACGCTGGGCGTCGCCGCGCATCAGACGACCACCTGCTTAGGCATCACGATCGGCTTGAAGCCGTAGCGCGGCGCACCCAAACCGAAGCCCCCGCGCCCGGCTGCGGCTCCTACCGGCATCCCCACCCCGGCGGGCACGGTGGACACTGCACCTGCTTCGTCGGCCGCGGCGGTCCAACCGGTGCCCGCCAATGTCGCAGGAGCTATCTCCGCCGGGGTGGCGGCGGACCAACCGGCCGGCACCGACAACCCGCCGATCGACGAGGCCGAGCCCAGGCCGGCCAACACCGGCGCGCCGGCGAGGCCGCCAAGCCCTGCCGTCCCCGCCGAACCGGCCAGAACCGATCCTCCGGCCAGGCCTGCGCCGAGCGTGCCGGCGCCGCCGACAGCTGATATTGGGGCTATGGCGGCAAAGGCGTGTCCGAACGTCACCCCGGAGCTGATGGACATCGGGATCCACCAACCCGCGCTATACACGGTGTTATTGACGATTTCCTGCACGAACGGGATGCCGAAGAAGCTGTTTATGGAGTTCAGGGCTCCGGTGAGTCCCGACGCGCCGGACGCGCTTGCCAGTGGTGAGGCGAGGCTTCCCATCGCGTGAGGTAAGCCGGAGATCACCTGTGACAGCTCCGTCTGCAGGCCGCCCGTGCTGGCCCCACTGACCGCGGCAGCTTGGGCGGCGATGCCCGACGGGTTGGTGATCGGCGCCGGGGAGCTCAACGGCTGCAATGTTCCCGCGCTCGCCGAGGAGGCCGCATAGCCGTACATGGCGGCGGCGTCTTGGGCCCACATCTCTGCGTAAATGGCCTCGTTGGCCAGAATCGCCGGGGTGTTCTGCCCCAGGATGTTCGCCGCTACCAGCGCCGCGAGCGCGGCCCTGTTGGCGGCGATCACCGGCGGGGGCACTGTCATCGCAAACGCGGCCTCAAAAGCGGCCGCAGAAGCCATGGCCTGGTTGGCTGCTTGCTGAGCGGCGGCAGCGGTGGCGTTCATCCACCCTATGTAGGGCGCGACCGCGGCGGCCATCGACGCCGAGGTCGGCCCCAGCCACTCCTCGCCGTTCAGCTGCGAGATCACCGACTCATACGAAGACGCAGTAGTGGTCAACTCGGCGGCCAGGCTGTTCCATGTTCCCGCGGCGGCCATCATAGGGCCCGATCCCGGGCCCGCGTACATCAGTCCGGAGTTGATCTCTGGGGGTAGTGCTCCGAAATCCATTTCTGTAATCCCGTCCTTGTAACCGATTCCAACCTTGTAACCGATTCCAACCTTGTAACCGATTCCAACCTTGTAACCGATTCCAACGCTGTCTAACTCGCCGTCCGATTGCTTAGCCGACCGCCGGCTTGGGCATCACTATGGGCTTGACGCCGTAGCGTGGCGCCCCGAAGCCGAACCCTCCGCGTCCGGCCGATGCCACCGACGGCATCCCGGCCGGCATGGTTGCCACCGGCGTGCTTTGCGGGGCCGCGGTGGTCGATCCTGCGCCCGCCAGCGTCGTCGGGGCAGTGCTCGACGCCGGCACCACTTCCCCGGCCCAACTCGGCGGCACAGACAACCCCCCGATCGACGACGCCTGACTCACTGCCGCCGACACCGGCATCGCACCGAAGCCGGCCGGGCCCGCTGGCCCTACCTCGCCCGCCAGCGCCGCTCCGCTAATGCCCGCCAAGCCGCCCAAATCGGCGACGCCCGCCGCGGGAGCATCGAGAAGACCGCCGCCTGCAAGCGCGAGCATGTCGGAAAATCCGGCGGCGAAGTTCCCGATTCCAATGTTCGTCATGTTCCCCAGGCTCCCGGACAAACCCAAGGGCCCAGTGTTTCCGAGTATCCCCGTGAGACTCGACGAACTTGACGATGAGCTAGACCCAAACAGCGAACCGAGGAGTCCGCCGAGGCCTGAACCGGACGAATCCGCCGCGGCCGAGTTGGCGGTTTCGGAGGCGTCATACGAATCCGCGCTGGTATCGAGCGTCTTCACGATCATCTCGTTAATCACCTTGGCGTTAGCGCTGATATGTTGGTACAGGTGGCCGTACGCGGAGAAAAGCGACGCCTGCAGCACTGACACTTGATCGGCGGCCGCGGGTATCACGCCAGTGGTTGTGGCGGCCGCGGCGGCGTTCTGGGCGGCCATTGCCGAGCCGATGGTTTCCAACTTGCTCGCGGCTGCGAGCAGTGCTTCAGGCCGTGTGGTCACAAAAGACATGGAGTTCTCCTCACAAGGACGCCCGTCGGAAAAATTGGGTGGCCCGCTGTAGCAGAGTGGACCTACCCGACTGCACGTCCACAAGGCTGCCGGACCTTTGGGCAAGAGTGCGGTGCGATAACCGTCTTTTAACGGTTCTACCTGGAATCTTAACGAAATTAGACCGCCTGTGAGGAGTTGGAAATCTCGCTTTAAAATTCCCGACTCGAGCCATTAACAGTTAGATTTCGTTAACATCCCGATTACATTATTGCCCAGTGCCCAGGTAAGAACCCGGCCGCTGACACCTATTAACTTCGACGCTCGATGGCGCCCGGCTTCGCCGCGCTTGCGATCGCCACTACGCTGGGCGGCGTGTTCGAATCGCTGTCCGACCGGCTGACCGGTGCCCTGCAGGGGCTGCGCGGCAAGGGCCGGCTGACCGACGCCGACATCGACGCCACCACCCGTGAGATTCGGCTGGCGCTGCTGGAAGCCGACGTGTCGCTGCCGGTGGTGCGTGGGTTCGTCGGCCGGGTCAAGGAGCGCGCCAAGGGCGCGGAGGTGTCCGGCGCGCTGAACCCGGCGCAGCAGGTCGTCAAGATCGTCAACGAGGAGCTCGTCGGCATCCTGGGCGGTCAGACCCGCCCGCTGGCGTTCGCCAAGACACCGCCGACCGTGGTGATGCTGGCCGGCCTGCAAGGCTCCGGCAAGACCACGCTGGCCGGCAAGCTGGCCGCCTGGCTGCGCAGCCAGGGCCACACGCCGCTGCTGGTGGCCTGCGACCTGCAACGGCCCGCGGCCGTCAACCAGCTGCGGGTCGTCGGTGAACGCGCCGGGGTCCCGGTGTTCGCGCCGCACCCGGGCGCCTCACCCGACTCGGGCCCCGGCGACCCGGTCGCCGTCGCGGCCCAGGGCCTCGCCGAGGCGAAGGCCAAACACTTCGACGTCGTGATCGTCGACACCGCCGGGCGCCTCGGGATCGACGACGAGATGATGGCCCAGGCCGCGGCCATCCGCGCGGCCGTCGACCCCGACGAGGTGCTGTTCGTCCTGGACGCGATGATCGGCCAGGACGCCGTCACCACCGCCGGGGCGTTTCGCGAGGGCGTCGGCTTCACCGGGGTGGTGCTCACCAAGCTCGACGGCGACGCCCGCGGCGGCGCCGCGCTGTCGGTGCGCGAAGTCACCGGTGCGCCAATCCTTTTCGCGTCCACCGGGGAGAAGCTGGAAGACTTCGACGTCTTCCACCCGGACCGGATGGCCAGTCGCATCCTGGGCATGGGCGACGTGCTGAGCCTGATCGAGCAGGCCGAGCAGGTCTTCGACGCGAAGCAGGCCGAGGCCGCCGCCGCCAAGATCGGCTCCGGCGAGCTGACGCTGGAGGACTTCCTGGAGCAGATGCTCGCCCTCCGCAAGATGGGGCCGATCGGCAACCTGCTGGGCATGCTGCCCGGCGCCGGCCAGATGAAAGACGCGCTGGCCGCCGTCGACGACCGCCAACTCGACCGGCTGCAGGCCATCATCCGCGGCATGACGCCGGCCGAGCGGGCCGACCCGAAGATCATCAACGCCTCGCGACGGCTGCGCATCGCCAACGGCTCCGGGGTCAGCGTGTCGGAGGTCAACCAGCTCGTCGACCGCTTCTTCGAGGCCCGCAAGATGATGTCGTCGATGATGGGCGGCATGGGGCTGCCCGGTTTCGGGCGCAAGTCGTCGTCGCGAAAAGCGAAGGGCGGCAAAGGCAAAAAGGGCAAGAAGCGCGGGCCGACGCCACCCAGGCGCACCCCGGCCGGGCTGCCGGCCGGTTTCCCCGACCTGTCGCAGATGCCCGAGGGCCTCGACGAACTTCCGCCCGGGCTGGTCGACTTCGACCTTTCCCAGCTGAAATTTCCTGGTAGCAAGTAACTTTCGGCTCCACGTGGCACTGCATCTGAGCGGCCGCAGCTTACCCGACGGAACGGCTATCGACCTGTGGATCGCCGACGGGCAGATCAGCCTGCAACCGGTTGCCGGCGCCGACACCGTCTTCGCGGGCGGCTGGATCATTCCCGGACTGGTCGACGCGCACTGCCACGTCGGACTCGGCCCGGGCGGCGCGGTCGATCTCGACACGGCCGTCGGGCAGGCCGAAACCGAACGCGACGCCGGGGCCCTGCTGCTGCGCGACTGCGGCTCGCCGATCGACACCCGCAGCCTCGACGATCACCACGATCTGCCGCGCATCATCCGGGCCGGCCGGCACCTGGCCCGGCCCAAGCGCTACATTGCCGGCCTGCCGATCGACGTGGAGGACGAGTCCCAGCTTCCGGCGGCGGTGGCCGAGCAGGCGCGCCGCGGCGACGGCTGGGTCAAGCTGGTCGGCGACTGGATCGACCGCGACGTCGGCGATCTGGCTCCGCTGTGGCCCGACGACGTGCTGCGTGCGGCGATCGACACCGCCCACGCCCATGGCGCGCGGGTCACCGCACACGTGTTCGGCGAGGACGCGCTGCCCGGGCTGATCACCGCTGGCATCGACTGCATCGAGCACGGTTCCGGGCTCACCGACGACACCATCGAGCTGATGGTGGCCCATGGCACCGCTGTGGTTCCCACCCTGATCAACGTCGACAATTTCCCCCGGATCGCTGACTCGGCGGACCGCTACCCGACCTACGCCGCCCACATGCGCGCCCTGCATGCCCGGGCCCGGCAGCGCATCGCCGCGGCCCGCGAGGCCGGCGTGCCGATCTACGCCGGCACCGACGCCGGCGGGGGGATCGCGCACGGACGCATCGCCGACGAGGTCGAGGCTCTCAAGGACATCGGGATGAGCCCGGTCCGGGCGCTGGGCGCGGCGTCCTGGGACGCGCGCCGCTGGCTGGGGCGGCCGGGCCTGGAGCACGGGGCATCGGCCGACCTGTTGTGCTACACCGGCGACCCGCGCCACGGCGCGGCCGTGCTGAACCGGCCGGACGTGATCGTTCTGCGGGGGCGGATGTTCTGACCGGGCGCATCTGGCGCCGGCCGCCGACCGGGAAAAAAAGATTGTGACCACTCACTAACGTTTGGTAGGCTGCGGTGGTCCCCGACCGACTGGAGAGATCCCCACCGACTGGAGAGATCCCCACCGACTGGAGAGATCCCCACCGACTGGAGAGATCAATGACCTACGACGTGATCCTGCGGGACGGGTTGTGGTTCGACGGCACCGGCGCCCCGCCGCAGGTGCGCACGTTGGGCATTCGCGACGGCGTGGTGTCCGCTGTGTCGGCCGGGCCGCTGGACGAGACCGGCAGCCCCGAGGTGATCGACGCGGCGGGCCGCTGGGTCATGCCCGGTTTCATCGACGTGCACACCCACTACGACGCCGAGGTGCTGCTCGATCCCGGCTTGCGCGAATCGGTGCGGCACGGTGTCACCACGGTGCTGCTGGGCAACTGCTCGCTGTCGACGGTCTACGCCGGCTCCGCGGATGTCGCCGACCTGTTCAGCCGGGTCGAGGCGGTGCCGCGCGAGTTCGTGCTGGGCGCGCTGGAAGCCAAGAAGAGCTGGTCTGATCCCGCCGGATACGTTGCGGCCCTTGATGCTCTGCCGCTGGGCCCCAACGTCGGCTCGCTGCTCGGCCATTCGGATCTGCGGACCGCGGTATTGGGGCTGGGCCGCGCCACCGACGACCACGTGCGGCCGACCGACGCCGAACTCGACGCGATGGCGGCCATGCTGGATCAGGCGCTCGACGCCGGCCTGCTCGGCATGTCGGGAATGGATTCCGCGATCGACAAGCTCGACGGCGAACGCTATCGCTCGCGCGCGCTGCCGTCGACGTTCGCCACCTGGCGCGAGCGGCGCAGGCTGATCGCGGTGCTGCGCAGGCGCGGCCGGATTCTGCAGAGCGCCCCCGACGTCGCCAAACCGTTGTCGGGTCTGCTGTTCTTCCTGTGCAGCAGCACGATCTTCGGCCACCGCGACCCAGTTCGGATGAGCCTGCTGGTGTCGGCGGACGCCAAGTCGATGCCGGGCGCGGCCGGCGTCTTCGGTCCGGCCACTCGGCTGCTCAACGCCGTACTGGGCGCCAGCGTGCGCTTCCAGCACCTCCCGGTGCCCTTCGAGTTGTACTCGGACGGAATCGATCTGCCGGTGTTCGAGGAGTTCGGTGCGGGCACCGCAGCACTGCATCTGCGTGATCAACTGCAGCGCAACACGTTACTGGCCGACACGGCCTACCGCCGGGAGTTCCGGCGTGAATTCGACCGCAAGAAGCTGGGCCCGACGTTGTGGCACCGCGACTTTCACGACGCGGTGATCGTCGAATGTCCTGAAACGGCCCTGGTCGGCAAGAGCTTCGGGCAGATCGCCGACGAACGCGGTCTGCACCCGCTGGACGCGTTCCTCGACGTGCTCGTCGACAACGGCGAACGCAACGTCCGCTGGACCACCGTCGTCGCCAACCACCGGACCAAGCAGCTCGACAAGCTGGCCGCCGAGCCCAGCGTGCACATGGGGTTCTCCGACGCCGGGGCGCATCTGCGCAACATGGCCTTCTACAACTACGGTCTGCGGCTGCTCAAGCGCACACTCGACGCGGAGCGGGCAGGCGCGCCGTTCCTGAGCCTGCACCGGGCCGTATACCGGCTGACCGCCGAGGTGGCCGACTGGTTCGGACTCGACGCCGGCACGCTGCGCCGCGGCGACCGGGCGGACTTCGCGGTGATCGATCCCGCGGGACTCGACGACTCGGTGGACGGCTACCACGAGGAACCGGTGCCGTTCTACGGGGGCTTGCGTCGCATGGTGAACCGCAACGACGCCGCCGTCGTCGCGACCGGCGTGGGCGGCGCGGTGGTGTTCCGCGACGGCCGGTTCCGCGACGGCTACGCAACGACGGCGAAGTCGGGACGTTTCCTGCGGGCCGGTGACCGCCGGCCGGCCGGCGTCGGTGTGTGAGATGCCCAGAACGCAGCGGCAGCGCCGCGAGCAGACCGTTGCGCGACTGCTCGACGCCAGCATCGCGACCATCGCCGAGGTGGGCTACGCGCGCGCCTCTGCGGCAGCAATCACCAAGCGCGCCAACGTGTCCGACGGCGCCTTGTTTCGCCACTTCGACACCGTGGGCGACTTCATGGCGGCCACCGCGCGCGAGGTGCTGCGCCGTCAGCTCGACGAATTCAGCACACGGGTGGCCCGGTTGCCCACCGGCCGGACGGATCTGGCAGCGGCGCTGACCATCCTGGGCGACATCAGCGGCAACTACACCAACGCGGTGCTCTACGAGCTGATGGTCGCCGCGCGCACCGACGACAAGCTCCGGGCCACGCTGCGCGACGTCCTTGCCGAGTACGGCTCGAAGATTCACGACACGGCCCGGGCACTGCCCGGCGCTGACAGCTTTCCCGAGGAGGTCTTCCCCGCTCTGGTGGCCACGATGACCAACGTCTTCGACGGGGCGGCGCTGGTGCGGGCCGTGCTGCCGCAACCGGAGATCGAGGCGCAGCGCATCCCGCTGCTGATGTCGCTGCTGAGCACCCTCGCGGCGACCCCGGCCCGATGACCGGCTGTCCTACAGCGTGCCGACGGCCGACTGCGGGGGGAGGGCGAAACCCCAGTCGAGCAGGCTGGCGGCCTGGTCCCAGTAGGTCGGCCCGCCCTCGTGCACCAGCCCGTACATCATGGCGACCACCAGCCGGCGGCCGTCGCGGGCAGCCGCGCCGACGAACGTCTTGCGCGCCGCGTCGGTGAAGCCGGTCTTGCCGCCGAGGGCACCGGGATAGCGGTACAGCAACTCGTCCTGGTTGACGATCTGGCGGTCGTCGTCGCCGGGGCCCGCCGGGAACGGGGCCGACGGCTCGGCGGTGATCTGGGCGAACACCGGGTTGGCCAGCGCCGCGCGGAAGATGACCGCAAGGTCGTGCGGCGTGGTCAGCCCCGGCCCGTCCGGCCCGTCCAGGCCCGACGGGCTGGGCGCCCGGGTGCTCGTCGCGCCCAGCGCGGCTGCCTTGGCGTTCATCTTGGCGACGGTGGCCTGTTGACCGCCCAGCATGTGCGCCAGGGTGTCGGCGGCGTCGTTGCCCGAGACCAGCAGCAGGCCGTCCAGCAGCTGGCGGGCGGTGTAGGTGCGGCCCGCTTTGACGCCCACGCAGTTGCACTCGACCGCGGTGTCGGACTGGTCGGCGACCACGGTGGACTCCAGGCTCAGCTCGTCGAGTGCCACCAACGCCAGCAGCACCTTGATCGTGCTGGCCGGTGGGTGGGCCACGTCGGCGTCCCGGGCCGCCAACACCTGACCGCTGTCCAGATCGGCGACGATCCAGGTCGGTGCGGGCCCGTCCGGGATGGGCACCGAGCCGACGGGTTGCACGCTGGTGTCGGCCCCGGCCGTCGCGCTGCCGCCGATGACCGCGAGCAGAGCCGCCACGGCTGCGAGGATCCTCCGCATGGGCGGTTAGCCTATCGGGCATGTTGACCCAGGCCGAAATCTCCGACCGGTGGGAAATCCAGCAGCTGTTGGTGGATTACTCGAGCGCGATCGATCTGCGTCGATTCGACGACCTCGACACCGTGTTCACCCCGGACGCGTACATCGATTACAGCGCGTTCGACGGCATCGTAGGCCGCTACCCGCAGGTGAAGGCCTGGCTGGCGGAGGTGTTGCCGAACTTCGCCAGCTACGCCCACATGCTGGGCCTGCCGTCGATCCGGGTCGACGGCGACACCGCGACCGCGCGGACGTTCTGCTTCAACCCAATGGTTTTCGGCGGCGCGACACCGGCCACGATGCTGCTGGGGCTGTGGTACGACGACGAGTTCGTGCGCACCGCCGACGGCTGGCGGATGAGCCGCCGCGTCGAGACCAAGTGCTTCGACCGGCGCCCGTGACGCGCCGCCCGGCGCTGACCGCCACGCCGGCGTGCCGCTCGGCGAGGCAGGCCGCCCAGCTCGCGGCCGGATTTCCACCGCCCGACCGTGCTCTGGCACAATGAGCGGCTGTCCGCCGCGCGACTGCGCCCCTCGAGTGTTGCCCGGCGGTCACCCACGCAAGGCAAAACCGGATCCCGGCATCCCGCCCGGATCGCTGAATTGCAGCGTGACACCCGTAGGAGCGCCTCATGGCTGTCAAGATCAAGCTGACCCGGCTCGGCAAGATCCGCAACCCGCAGTACCGCATCGCTGTCGCCGACGCCCGGACCCGGCGCGACGGTCGCGCGATCGAGATCATCGGCCGCTATCACCCCAAGGAAGAGCCGAGCCTCATCGAGGTCGACTCCGAGCGGGCGCAGTACTGGCTGTCCGCCGGCGCTCAGCCCACCGAACCCGTCCTGAAGTTGCTGAAGATCACCGGTGACTGGCAGAAGTTCAAAGGGCTGCCCGGCGCCGAGGGCAGGTTGAAGCTCGCCGAGCCCAAGCCGAGCAAGCTGGAGCTGTTCAACGCCGCGCTGGCCGCCGCCGAGGGCACCCCGACGACCGAGGCCGCGACACCGAAGAAGAAGAAGGCGCCGGCCAGGAAAGCCGCCCAGCCCGAGAAAGCCGCCGAGTCGGCCCAGTCCGAGAAAGCCCAGCCCGACAAAGCCCAGCCCGACAAAGCCGCCGAG
>NZ_JAVKSH010000001.1:48289-50796 GCF_039583805.1 Mycobacterium sp.
GAAGTGAGTAAGCCCCGAAGTGAGTAAGCCCCGAAGTGAGTAAGCGATGAGTAGCGACGTGGTGGACGCCGTCGAGCATCTGGTTCGCGGGATCGTCGACAACCCCGACGATGTCCGGGTCGACATGGTCACCAGCCGGCGCGGCAGAACCGTCGAGGTGCACGTCCATCCCGACGACCTCGGCAAGGTGATCGGCCGCGGCGGACGTACCGCGACCGCACTGCGTACGCTGGTCGCCAGCATCGGCGGCCGCGGCATCCGCGTCGATGTGGTGGACACCGACCGGTAACGGAGCCCGGTTCCGTGGACCTGATGGTCGGGCGCGTGGTCAAAGCCCACGGCGTGACCGGCGAGCTCGTCGTCGAGGTGCGAACCGACGATCCCGAGACCCGATTCGCCCCGGGTGCCGTCGTGCGCGCCCGGAAAGCAGGCGCGATCGACCGCAGCTTTGTCGTCGACGCGGCCCGCGATCACAGTGGGCGGCTGCTGGTGCGGTTGGCCGGGGTGGCCGACCGCGATGCGGCCGACGCGCTGCGGGGCAGCCTGTTCGTCGTCGACGCCGCGGACCTTCCACCGATCGACGAGCCGGACACCTACTACGACCACCAGCTGGAGGGTCTTCGGGTGCGCACGATCGCCGGCCGCGACATCGGCAGCGTCGCCGAGGTGCTGCACACCGGCGCCGGCGAACTGTTGGCGGTCACCCGCCACGACGGGGGCGAGCTGCTGGTGCCGTTCGTCGCGGCGATCGTCACCTCGGTGTCGTTGGACGCGCGGACCGTCGAGATCGATCCGCCCGACGGCCTGCTGGAACTCGGGACCGAGCGCGGATCGCCATGAGAATCGACGTTGTGACGATCTTCCCGGCCTACCTGGAGCCGCTGCGGCAATCGTTGCCGGGCAAGGCGATCGAGTCGGGTCTGGTGGAACTCGGCGTGCACGACCTGCGGCACTGGACTCACGACGTGCACCGCTCGGTGGACGACACCCCGTACGGCGGTGGTCCGGGGATGGTGATGAGAGCGCCCGTCTGGGGCGAAGCCCTGGACGAAATCTGTTCCGAGACAACACTTCTAGTTGTGCCCACCCCGGCGGGCGCGCTGTTCACGCAACAGGTCGCGCAGCGGTGGAGAAGCGAGCAGCATCTGGTGTTCGCCTGCGGTCGCTACGAAGGCATCGACCAGCGGGTAATCGACGACGCCGCCCGGCGGATGCGAGTCGAGGAGGTCTCCATCGGCGACTACGTGTTGCCGGGCGGAGAGTCGGCGGCGGTGGTGATGATCGAGGCCGTCCTGCGCCTGGTGACCGGCGTCATCGGCAATCCGCTGTCACATCAGGACGATTCGCACTCCCGGGGCCTGCTGGAAGGACCCTGCTATACCCGTCCGCCGACCTGGCGCGGACTGGACGTGCCCGAGGTCCTGCTGTCCGGTGACCACGCGCGCATCGCCGCGTGGCAGCGCTCGGCCGCGCTGCGACGCACCCGTGAACGCCGGCCCGACCTGCTGGACTAGCAACCTTGCGCGCTGGACACCGCTACGACGGACGACGACGGAAACCGTCGACGCTCAGAGCTCTCCGGTCGGGAAGATCGTCCTGACGGCACGGGTGATGGTCGCGCGCGCCGTCGCGTCGTCGGAGGGCTGCAGCGACTCGATCACCATCACATAGCGGCGATCAGCGCCGATCACGCCGGTCGACAGATGCATCCAGTCCTGGCCGATGCAGCACATCCAGCCTTGCTTGACGGCGACCGGTTCGGATGGCAGCCCGTCGGGGATGCCGAAGCGTTGCGGGTAGCCGTCCGCGCCGGTCGGGGTCGACCGGGCGAGGTCGCCGACGATGACGTCGGCCTGCTCGGGCGGCAGTCCGCCGGATCCGCTGAGCAGCATGTCGTAGTAGCGGAGCAGATCGGTCGCCGAGCTCATCGTGTTCCACCACCGCCCGTCGTGGGGGGGCGTGGTGGACGTCAGCCCGTATCGGCGGGCGACCTCGGCGATGACGGCCTGCGCGCCGCGCTGGTTCCAGAACCGCTCCGCGGCGCCGTCGTCGGAGGCGCTGAGCATCACGTCGAGGGCCTGCCGGTCCTGCGGTGACAGGTCGACTTTGCCCTGCGCCTGCCGCAGCAGCAGATCGTCGGCGATGAACAGCTTGGCCACCGACGCGATGCCGACCAGACGGTCGCGGCCGTTGGACGCAACCTGGCCGGTGGCGCGGTCGAGCACCGCGACGGAAATGACGGCTCCGTCGGCGGCGGCCTCGTTGGTGGCCGCCCGGATCCGCGTGGACAGCCCATCCCACGCGACCGCGGGCTCCGCCAGCGGAGCGTCCGGCGGATCGGTTTCCTGCCCGCTCGGTGCGACGACGTCGGGCCGGGGCTGCGGGGACCTGCCGGTGGGCGCGCCGGGCACCTTCGATTCGTAGCCGGTGAGCAGCGCCACAACTGCGGTCGCCGCGACAACCCAGCGGACGGGCCGCGTGCGCATACGCCTCCTCGGGTGCATCGA
>NZ_JAVKSH010000001.1:50896-61473 GCF_039583805.1 Mycobacterium sp.
AGCAGCGCCACAACTGCGGTCGCCGCGACAACCCAGCGGACGGGCCGCGTGCGCATACGCCTCCTCGGGTGCATCGACGGCATTACCTGTTCAGGCTGGCCGGACAACCGTCCGCCCGACGACCCAGGTTAGCGTGCGGCATCCTGTCTCCTGTAGTCCGGCCTCTTCTACACCTACCATCCGACGCGGCGTCAGACCGCTGGAAACGGCGCCCGACTCGTGCGATTTCGCTGCCTGCGCGCCATCTGGCAGACTTGGGGGGGTTGCCTCCAGCAGTCGCGGGCCGGGCCCCTCCCGGCTGTTGCGAGTTGCGACGAGACGCCCGAAACCATCGGCTCGGTCTGCTCACCCGCTGCGGCGCGAGCAGCCGCCGCAGCCGCAAGCCGCAAGGAAGTGTCTGCCGACATGAACACGCTGGACTTCGTCGACAAGGGTTCACTGCGCGACGACATCCCCGACTTCAGCCCCGGCGACACGGTCAACGTGCACGTCAAGGTGATCGAGGGCGCCAAGGAGCGCATCCAGGTCTTCAAGGGCGTGGTGATCCGCCGGCAGGGGGGCGGCGTCCGGGAGACGTTCACCGTCCGCAAGGAAAGCTACGGCGTCGGCGTCGAACGGACGTTTCCGGTGCACTCGCCCAACGTCGACCACGTCGAGGTCGTGACCCGCGGCGACGTCCGTCGCGCCAAGCTGTACTACCTGCGGGAACTGCGCGGCAAGAAGGCCAAGATCAAAGAGAAGCGCTGATGCGGGTGTGGCTCGCGCCGGCGCGGACGGCCCTGGCTACGCTCAGGTGGTGACCGAAACCCCGGACTCGCCGCCCGAGCGTCAACCCGATTCCGGTCCGGCGGAACCCATCGCGACCGAGGATTCCGCCACCCCGGGCGCTGACGCCGGGGACAGCGACGAGCGCAAGAAGCCGGCGGTACTGCGCGAAGGCGTCATCCTGACGGTGATTGCGGTGGTGCTCTACTACCTGATGCTGACCTTTGTGGCGCGGCCCTACCTCATCCCGTCGGAGTCGATGGAACCCACGCTGCACGGGTGTTCGGGCTGCGTCGGGGATCGCATCCTGGTCGACAAGATCATCTACCGTTTCAGCTCGCCCCGGCCCGGCGACGTCATTGTGTTCAAGGGTCCACCGTCCTGGAACGTCGGATACCGATCGATCCGATCGCACAACGCGGTGGTGCGCGCGATCCAGAACGCGCTGTCGTTCGTGGGCTTTGTGCCGCCCGACGAGAACGATCTGGTCAAGCGGGTCATCGCGGTCGGTGGGCAGACTGTGCAGTGCCGGTTCAGCACTGGCCTGACGGTCGACGGCGCACGGCTCAAGGAGCCGTATCTGAACCCGGCCACGTTGATGGCCGAGCCGTCCTCCTACCCCTGCCTGGGCAACGAGTTCGGTCCGGTGACCGTGCCGCCGGGCCGGTTGTGGGTGATGGGCGACAACCGCACGCACTCGGCGGACTCCCGCGCGCATTGCGTGAGCAGCCCGGCCGAGGCGCTGGAGGGCGTGCTGTGCACCGGCGATCCGATGTCGGGCACCGTGCCGGTGGGCAACGTGATCGGCAAGGCCAGGTTCATCGTGTGGCCGCCGGGGCGGTGGGGTGTCGTGCACTCGGTGAATCCGCAGCAGAATCAGTAGCATGCCCACCACCTGGCCGCCCCGGACGGTGATCCGCAAGTCTTGCGGCCTGCGCACCCTGGAGGCGGCGCTGTACCGCAGTGGGCTGGGGCCGGTCGCCGGGGTCGACGAGGTGGGCCGCGGCGCGTGCGCCGGGCCGCTGGTGGTCGCGGCCTGCGTGCTGGGGCCGATCCGGGCGGAAAGCCTTGCGGGCCTAAATGATTCGAAGAAGCTCACGCCGCAGGCGCGGGAGACGCTGTTCCCGCTGATCCGTCGCGCCGCGTTGGCCTACCACGTGGTGGTCATCCCGCCGGCCGAGGTCGACCGGTGCGGGGTGCACGTCGCCAACATCGAGGGCATGCGCCGGGCGGTCGCCGGCCTGCCGCTGCGTCCTGGGTACGTGCTGAGCGACGGTTTCCGGGTGCCGGGGTTGCCGATGCCGTCGCTGCCGGTCGTCGGCGGAGACGCGGCGGCGGCCTGCATCGCCGCGGCCAGCGTGCTGGCCAAGGTCAGCCGCGACAGGATGATGGTGGCGATGGACGCCGACCATCCCGGCTACGGTTTCGCCGAGCACAAGGGCTACTGCACGCCTGCGCACTCGGCGGCGCTGGGCGAGCGGGGCCCGTGCCGCGAGCACCGGTATTCGTTCGTCACCGTCGCGCGGGCGGTCGCCGGCTGCGGATCGGACCGGCGTGACGACGGCGGGTGGGGAAAGATGGGGGCCGGGCAGTGCGAGGAGAAGGACGGCTGAGCAGATGAGTGCCGAAGATCTCGAGAAGTACGAAACCGAGATGGAGCTCTCGCTGTACCGCGAGTACAAGGACATCGTGGGCCAGTTCAGCTACGTGGTGGAAACCGAGCGGCGGTTCTATCTCGCCAACAGCGTCGAGATGGTGCCGCGCAACGCCGAGGGTGAGGTGTACTTCGAGCTGCGGCTGGCCGACGCGTGGGTGTGGGACATGTACCGCCCGGCCCGGTTCGTCAAGCAGGTGCGGGTGGTCACCTTCAAAGACGTCAACATCGAAGAGGTGGAGAAGCCCGAGCTGCGCCTCCCGGAGTAGGCGCCGGGCCGCGGCTACCGGTCGTCGTCGAAGATCAGCTTGCCGCGATGCTCGATGACCGACCGGGCGACGTCGGCGACCTTGATGTTCATGTCCTGGGAGTAGCGCCGCAGCACCTCGAACGCCTGGTCCTCGGAGACCCCGTGCAGCAGCATCAGCATGCCGACCGCCTTGCCGATCTCCCTGTTGCTCAGCAGCCCGCGGCGCAGGGTGGTGGCGTCTTCGCCGTGGGCGATCGCGTTGAGGGCCACGCTGGCGAACGACACCAGCACGATGGCCCGTCCGGCGGACTCGGTGTCGAACACGTTGGCGGTGTCGCTGAACAGGTTCAACGCCGCGGCTTTACGCTCACCGACCCGCAGCCGGAATCCCATGGCGCCGCGCACCGGCGTCTCGGCGAGGAGGCGGGCGGCCAGCCGGGGCCACTGGCTCGGTGTCGTCAGGTCCGTTTCGATCTGGGGTGCCTCCTCCTCGATCGCGTCGATGCACGGGCCGTCGCCGACACGCCGTTCCAGGTCGTCGATGTGCTGGGCGATCTGATCGCTGGCGCCGACGGTGACGTAGCGGCCGTCGCGACGCACCAACAGGCTGGCGTGGTCGCATCCGGGAACCACCAGCGTCGCCGCCACGCAGATCGCGGCGTACACCTCGCGGGGGTCCGCGCCCTGATAGATGATCTCCGCCAGCGCGGCGAAGACCGTCGCCGGATCAGTCGCCGCGGTTTGCACTGAAACGCCGGAATTCGCCTGGTCTGACACGTTTTCTCGCAATCTCGGGAGCTGCGCCATCGACACCGGTTGTCGTGTGCTGAAAGCCTGGCGGTCGACCGATCGGATCTTTCGATCCAGTTATACCGGGTACCGTCGCAGCGAGGTAGTGACCCGATCCACAGCCTACGCGCCGAGAACGAGGCCGACGCCGGACGGAGGAGTCAGGGCCGATGACCGCAGAGGACAGTGACGTCGCCGGGGCGGGCGACCGAGCCTGGTTCACCCCCGGCGTCGGCGCGGTCGGCGCCGCGAGCTTCTTCTCCGACACCGGTCACGAGGTGACGACGTCGGTGCTGCCCACATTTCTGACCAGCACGCTGGGAGCTTCGGCGGCAGCACTCGGGATCATCGACGGCGTCAGCGACGCCCTCATGGGTGTGATGAAGCTGATCGGCGGGCCGCTGGCCAACGACCCCGGGCGGCGCGGACGGGCCGCGTCCGGCGGGTATCTGGGCACCGCCCTGGCGACCGGGGCGATCGGCGCGGCGGCGACGGTGTGGCAGGCCGGCGGGCTGCGTGCGATCGCGTGGTTGTCGCGCGGTCTGCGGTCGCCGGCCCGCGATGCCCTGCTGGCGTCGCTGAGCCCGGAGTCCGCGCGGGGCAGGGCATTCGGGCTCGAACGCGCCGGGGACAACCTGGGCGCGGTGGCGGGGCCGTTGCTCGCAGCCGGATTGGTGGCCTGGGTGGGGGTACGGCCCGCGCTTTACCTGGCGGCGATTCCCGGGCTGTTCGCAGCGGTGGCGATCATCGTGGCCGCTCGAGAGTCTCGCCGCCGGGTCCGCGCCGATGGCAGGCGCGCACCGCGCCGACTCGAGTTGCGTGCGCTGCGCGACGCCGGCATGCTGCGGGCCTTGCTGCCGGTTGCACTATTCGAATTCGGCAACGTCGCAACGACCATGCTGATCCTTCGCGCCACACAGTTGCTGAGTTCCCCGCAGCGGTCGGTGAGTGCGGCGACCACGCTGGCGATCTTGATCTACGCGGGACACAACGTCGTCGCGACGGCGGCATCGCTGACCGCTGGGCGCTGGTATGACGGAACCGGGCCGCGCGCGGTGTTCGCGGCCGGTGCCGCGGTATACGTGATCGCCTACGGCGTGTTCGCTGTCGGGGCGCACAGCCCGGTCGTCATCGCGCTCGGTTTTGCGGCGGCCGGGGCGGGCATCGGACTGGCCGAGCCGACCCAATCGGCGGTGACCTCCCAGTTGCTTCCCGATCGGCTGCGCGGCAGCGGATTCGGTGTGCTGGGGGCGGTACAGGCCACCGGCGACCTGGTGGCGACGGTGGTCGTCGGAGTGCTGTACACGGTGGTGTCGCCCACTCTGGCTTTCGGTTACGCCGCGGCATGGATGTTGCTGGCGCTCATCGCATCCGGGATGCTGCGGCCCGCGGCAGGCCGAGGACAAGCGCCGATCGGCTGAGGCGTCAGCCGGATCGGACAGGCTGGTCGTCCGGGTGGGCGGGGATGCCGAAGACCCGGCGGAACGAATCCTCGCCGTGGCTGGTCGGCTCAGGCTCTGCGGGTAACAATCGGAATGTGCGCGTGCCGTCGGGACGACGCTGCGCCCGCAGAAACAAGTCGGCCGGGTCGTGGCGGGCGTACAGGCTGTGGGCGAGATCGTAGAGATGGGTGACGAACACGACCTTGACCCCACTGTCGACCATGGCCGCCACGATGCCGCGTGCGATTTGCGATCCCTCGCGCTCATTGGTCGCGGCGAAGGATTCATTGCACAACAGCAATGACGCCGGCCCGACGTGATCGGCGATGCGACTCATGCGGGCGAGTTCTTCGTCAAATTTTCCGTGCGTCAGCGTGGCGTCTTCTTCCCGTTTGAAATGCGTGAAGACGCCGTGTCGAACGTCGGCGCGAAACGATTCCGCGGTGACGAACATGCCGGCTTGCATCATCACCTGCGCTGCGCCCACGCTGCGCAGGAATGTCGTCTTGCCGCCCTCGTTGGCGCCGGTGATCACGATCAACGACGTGCCGTCGGCGTCGACGTCGTTGCCGGTGACCGGTGCGGCCGTCGTCAGGCACAGCCCCACGTCGCGCAGGTCGCGACACTTTAATTGCCTGTCGCCGATCGGGGCGGGGACCGGAAAGCAGGTCGGCACACCGGATGTGGCGAGCGCGTCGCGCAGGTTGACGCACCCGAGGTAGAACGCGAGTTCGGTGCGCAGCCGCCCGAAGAACACCTGGACGTGGTCCGCGGATTGGGTGACGATGTTCGCGACGTCGTTGATGGCACGCCCGGCCAACTCGGTGAGGGCCTGGGCGCCCGCCTGGTCGCGGTCGCCGACGACGAATCCGCACGCGTCGCTGTGATGTCCGACCAGTTTTTCCCACCAGCTGCGCCGGGGCGCCTGGTGGAAGACATGCCGCTGGCCCTTGTTACCCGGTCCCAGCTGCGCGCTGAGCAGAACTCCACGCGGCAGGTGCAATTCGCCCAGATGCTCGTCGAGCCGGCTCAGGTAGTCGTCGGATAGCTGGTCGGCGACCATCGCACCGAGCTGCTGAAAGCCGGCCGACCGGAACCGGCCGGCATGCTCGTCGCACAGGCTGCGCAACTGCTTGAGATGCCCGGCGAGCAATTCGAGGATCCGGACGGAGCGGCGCAGGATCGACTCCGGGTTGCGCGACATCAGCCCGCCGAGGAAGACCTTGCGCCGCACCTCGGCCCCGTCAACCGCGATGTCGTACATCTGTTGCACCACAGAGCGATTGGCCAGACAGTCGGACAGCACCTGCTGGCGGTAGACGATGACGTCCGGATCGGCGACGGTCAGCGGCACCACTTTCTTGGCGGTCTCGAGCAGAAATTCGTCACCGGCGGCCATCGCGGTGTAAAGCCGCGGCAATTCGAGGTCCACGTCGATGAGGTCACGCAGCTGCCACGGCAGCGCCGGCTCCAGGTCGGGGTCGCGGTCGGGGTGCAGCAGACGAACTCTCACCGGCTGATCCTTCGTCGCAGCGTCTCGTGATCGAGCCCGTATTTGTCGGCTAACGCGGTGGCGTAGGCCAGACCGTCGGCGGGGCGCCGGGTGAATTTGAACGTTCGCCGGGTCGGATCATCCGGCGCGACTTCACCGACCATGCTGACGCACACCGGGTCGAGGCCGGCCAACTCGTCGAGGAAGCCGACGTAGACCGCGACACAGCCGAGCCTGATGATGCGGTGCAGGACCTCGGTACCGATCAGCAGCGCATCGTTGACGGTGGTCGACGAGAAGCTTTCGTTCATGATGATGATGCTGGCGTCGGTGGCGCGCGACAGGACGTCGTGAATGCGCTCCAGCTCGTCGTCGAGCTTGCCGTGCAGTGTCGACAGCGATTCCTGCCGTTCGAAATGGGTATAGATCTGGTCGGGCAGCGTCAGCCGGGCCCGCCTGGCAGGAACCGGACAGCCGAGCGATGCGAGGTAGACGCATTGGCCGACCGTCCTGGCATACGTCGTCTTGCCACCCTGATTGGGACCGGTCACCACGAAAATCCGCTCGGCCCCCGACAACGCGAAGTCGTTGCAGACGACGGCCTTGTCCTCGTCGATCGATTTGACTGCCAGCGCCAGATCGAAGGCGTCGTCAACGGAAACGGAACCGGTTTCGGCGGTGATTTCCGGATAGCTGAAGGTCAGGCCGGCTGTCCGGAAACGGCTGACGAAGGCCAGATAGGAGAGGTAGAAAAGGATTTCGTGATCGAATCGGGCGATGGTGGGCTCGAGGAAATCCTTGTGCCGGTCGCTGAAGGCGGCCAACGACTCGAAGGTTTGCGGGTAAAGCCTGGCGACGCACTCAAGGATTTGTTCCTCTACGTGGTTCATGTCGGGGTGGTCGGGGATCGGAACGCGGTAGTCCTTACTTGCCTCGATAGCGAATCGTTCGAACGTCGCTACGATCTCGCTGCTGTAATCGGTTTGGCCGTCGAACTTTTCGACATGAACGGCAAGTCCGTGGATGTGCACGATGTAGCGGACCTTGCGCAACTCGGCGTGCATGGCATCGGTCTGACCTACCAGCGTCTGAAAGACGTCGCTCTCGATGTAGTCAGACACAAAGTCGGCGAACCCGCGTAGCCCCCGAGAAGCCGGCCGGAGGTTGGCCAGATCCTGGTGCAGCGCCACCACAGCCGCGCAATAGACTTCGACCGCCTCGACAAACCAGCCTTGCCGTTGCAGGGGATGCCACACGTGCTCGGCGTGGTGCAGACGGCGCCGCATCGTGCGCATGCCGTCGACGAATGCCTGGATTACCCGACGCGTGTGGTCGCGCTCGAGATCGTGGAAGACGTCATGGCGGTAATCGAGTGTGGGCACGTCGCGCAGCGGTGCATAGAAGAACCTGTCGATGCCGGCGGGGTGGCCGGACGTCACCGCCGCAACGATCTCGTCGAGGTGCAGATCGGCAGAGCAATCCGGTGCCGTGTCAGCGCCGGCCGTCGCGTCGCGATGGGGGGAGAGGATGCTGGAAAATCTCGCCATGTGTCGCTCGCCCGCCTTCTACCGCAAGGCCCTCACGGGGAAGAAGCCATCAGCCGGTGGCGCCGCCGGGGCGAGCGTCGTCGCCTTCGCTCCGCGCTACCGGCCGATCTGGCCATGAGCCCAGTCCATCACGGTCTGGTACTGATCGGGGCACAGTTCGGCGGCGGCGGCGCCGAGTAATTGCCCGGCATGGCGAGGCCTGAAGCCGGCAGTGTCCTCGAGCATCGAGATCGTCGACGGCACTGGCGTGCCGTCGCGTAACGAGTCGCACGCGGCTTGGCCCCAGTGCAGGGCGTCCGTGGGCGACATGACGCTGATGTCGGTATTTTTCAGCCGGGTCAGGTAGTCCGACTCGCTGGCGCCTGCGGGCGGGGCCACGACGATCGCGGCGACGGCGAGCCCGCCGGCGAGTGCTGCAATCCTGAACATGTTCCGCCTCCTTTCGATGTGACTTTTTTTGATGTGCCTTTTTTGAGGTGACTTTTCCGATGTGACGCCGCGGGATCAGACAATCCGCTGTTTGAGCTTGGTGAATTCCTCGTCGGTCAGCACTCCGGAGTCACGGAGTTGCGCGAGAGCGCTCAGTTCGGCGACGATTCCGGTCACGGGGCCGCCACCGGCCGGTGATCCGTGCGGCGGTTGTGCGCGGTCGCGACTCGCGGACGCTCTAACCCGGTCGTGTCGGCTCAAGCCGGCGGTACCGCCGAGAGCACGCCCGGCCATCCCGGCGAGGGCCATGTCGCTGAACACACTCTCGGACGTGCCCGCCAACGCTGCGGGGGCGGCGCTGAGGCTCGCGCTCGGCAACTGCACCGCGACAAGCCGGGTCGCCGGAGCGGCCGCAGCCCAGCTCGTTGGCGCCGACAATCCTCCGATCGAGTACGCCTGGCCCAGACCGGCGGCAACCGGCGGGGCGGCGGCGGTGCCCAACGCTTCCGAAGCCGCCGACCCGAACCTGCTCGCCGGCCCCGCGGCGCCTCCGCGGATGGCCCCGTGGGCCGCCTCGTTCGCCGCCAGTTCCTCGGTCAGCGCGACGTTTCTGCCTGAGTAGGCGGCCGAGGTGATCGAGGCGGGCGCGCTGGTACTCGACGCGCCCGTGGCTGCCGACGCGGCGAAAATGTCGATGATCGCGGGGAGCGCCGCCAGCGAGGCCACCGAGGCCACCGGGGTCGCGGATGAGGACGCCGCACTTGAGGACACGCCCGCTGCCGCGACGCCCTGCAGCGCCTGGGTTCCCGCGGCCGCGCCGGCGGCGTGCGCGACGGCGGCGGCCTGGCCCGCCACCCCGGCCGGATTGGTGGTGGCCGTCGGCGAAGTGAACGGCGTCAACGCCGTCGCCGCCGCCGAGTGGCCGGCATATCCGTACATGGCGACGGCATCTTGGGCCCACATTTCGCCGTAGTGGGCCTCGGTGGCCGCGATCGCCGGGGTGTTCTGGCCCAGAAAATTCGTCGCCACCAACGCCATCAGCGAAGCGCGGTTAGCCGCAATCACCGGCGGCGGCACCGTCATCGCGAATGCGGCCTCGTAGGCGGTGGCGGCCGCTCTGGCCTGCGAGGCCGTCTGCTCGGCTTGTGCGGCCGTGGCGGTCATCCACGCCACATGGGGTGTGGCCGCGGCGGCCATGGACGCCGATGTCGGTCCCAGCCACGGTCCGCTGGCCAGTCCTGATATCACCGAACCGTAGGCGGCGGCCGTGGAATGCAGTTCGGCGGCCAGCTCGTCCCAGGCCGCTGCGGCCGCCAGCATCGGTCCCGAGCCGGGACCGGCGTACATTCTGGCCGAGTTGACCTCCGGCGGTAGCAGTGCGAAATCCATGGCAGTGCAGCCCCTTAGCGAATCAGCCGGTAGCGGCGGCGTTGGCGGCCTCGGTAGCCGCGTACGACCCGGCGCTGGTTGCCAGCGTGTGTACGAACATTTCGTGGATCGCTGCGGCCTGGGCGCTGACCGCCTGGTACATCTGTGCGTGTGCGGCGAACTGCGCCGCGGTCAGCGCCGAGACCTCGTCGGCCGCCGCAGGGACCACGCCCGTTGTCGGAGCGGCGGCAGCCGCGTTCTGGTCGGTCATCGCCGCGCCGATGCCCTGCAGGGCGCCCGCCGCCGATGCCAACGCTTCTGGATTTGTGGTGACGAATGACATGAGAATCCCTCCCTCAGAGCGTTGAGGCGGCTGCGCCCCGGTGTGAGCACCTGAAAATCTGTCGAGTGTGCGGTTTCGTACGCGACGCGCCGGCGCTGGCGTACGAAACCGCACACTCGACGACTAGCTCTGCTCGACGCGAGCGCCGACCAGGGCTTTTGCGCAATTTTCGCGTGAGGTGTTCCGAAGACGGTGGATGAAATCGTTTGACAGCCAGTCCAGTTGGGCGGCCGGCAGCCGCAGATCGGCGCCATTCCGAACGGCCAACCGGGCGAGGCGATTTGGGCGCACGCCATCCGGAGCGGCAAACATGCTGTCCCGGGGTCGCGCGGTGACGCGCCAAAGAAAAATAAGCGAGAAGCGCCATGCTCCACACCTGCCTTCCACCGTGTGTTTCACGCGGTAGAAGCTATTAGCCCAGGTGGGGCAGTTGTGGCGAGCTCCATCGCCTGCTCAAGAGCATACCTGAGGTTTCACGTCGATCGCAAGGACACGGCG
>NZ_JAVKSH010000002.1:0-60592 GCF_039583805.1 Mycobacterium sp.
CGCTCGAACGTGAAGCTAGGTTCACGCTCAGTGTGCGACCGTGAACCTGGCTTCACGCTCGGGGAGGTCGAACTAGGGCTGGCGGCCGGTGAAGGCGATCAGCCGATCCAGCGGCGGTGCGTCGTCGGGCGCGTCGACGGGATCGTCAAAGCCGACCTGCGCTCGGCCCTGCGGCGTGATGTTCTTCTTGGCGAGGCCCAGCACGTATTCGGCGACCGAGTCGGCGACATCGATGGGGTGACCGGTCGACTTCGCGTAATCCCAAGCGTGAACGGGGAATTCGAGCGACAGAATCCCGGCCACGACTGCCGCGGGCAGCGTGTTCGGCCCGATCGTCACCGTGCCGTGCAGGCCGCGGTGGTGCCTGGCGTCCAGCGCGGGCCTGGCGGCGCCGACGATCTGCCGCTCCACTGAATCGCCTGCGCCCCGGTTCGGCAATGTCGCGCCCGCCGCGCCGTCAATCACGATGATGGACTTCAGCAGATGGTCCGTCAGCGCCGCCACGTCGTATGCCGCCACGTCGTATTCCGTGCACGGCGTGCGGTCGGCCAACTCGTCGCGGGCGATCGGACGGCCAGCGTTGCGTTGGCGCCGGAACGTTCGTCGGCGGGCGGTGAGTCGGGGCCGGGCCGCAGGTCGTCAGACATGTTGTCCGCGGTACGGTCTGCCCATGGGCGAGCCGTATGAATCCGTCACCATCGAGACCAAGGATCACGTCGCGCAGGTGACGCTGATCGGGCCGGGCAAGGGCAATGCGATGGGGCCGGCATTCTGGTCGGAGATGCCCGAGGTGTTCGCCGCGCTACAGGCCGATCCCGACGTGCGCGCCATCGTGTTGACCGGATCGGGCCGCAACTTCAGCTACGGCCTGGATCTGCCGGCGATGGGCGGGTCGCTGGCCGGGGTGATGGCCGAGGGCGCGTCGGCGCGGCCGCGCGCCGAGCTCCACGCCGAAGTGCAGCGCATGCAAAGGGCGATCAGTGCCGTCGCCGACTGCCGCACGCCCACGATCGCGTCGGTGCACGGCTGGTGCATCGGCGGCGGCGTCGACCTGATCTCGGCGGTCGACATCCGCTACGCCAGCGCCGACGCCAAATTCTCCGTCCGCGAGGTCAGGCTGGCGATGGTGGCCGACGTCGGCAGCCTCGCGCGGCTGCCGCTGATCCTGTCCGACGGGCACCTGCGGGAACTGGCGCTGACGGGTAAGAACGTCGACGCCGCCCGCGCCGAGAAGATCGGCCTGGTCAACGACGTGTTCGGCGACGCGGACGCGGCGCTGGCCGCGGCGCACGCCACCGCCGCCGAGATCGCCGCCAACCCGCCGCTTACCGTCCACGGCATCAAGGATGTCCTCGACCAGCAACGTATTTCGGCGGTATCCGCGAGCCTGCGCTATGTGGCGGCGTGGAACGCGGCGTTCTTGCCGTCCAAGGATTTGTCCGAGGGTATCGCGGCAACGTTCGCCAAACGACCGCCGAAGTTCACCGGGGAGTAGCCGATTCGGGATTCCCGCGGCCGGGACCGCTCGACGGGGTCCGCGCCACGGGGTCCGCGCCTCGGGGTCCGCGCCTGACCCGAGTGCCGCGATCACGGATCGTCGTCGTCGCCGCCGGCCGCAGCAGCTTTCCGGGGTGGGGGTATCAATTCGACGATCTGCTCGCGGATGTCCGAACACATGTGCTAATCATATCGGCCCGGGCCGACATGAACCACCCCGCAAACCCCCGCTGTGGATAAAAACGTGACTGTGGACAACTCCCGTCCGGCGAGCCGACACGTACCCTCGCGGATGAGTCGACCCGACAGGGTCGACCTGACGGGAAGACCACGCATGTCACCAGACGGCACGATCCGCGTCCCGGCCGACCTCGACGCCGTCACCGCTGTGGGCGCAGAAGACCACTCCGGGATCGACCCGGCCCGCGTCGAACGCATCTGGCAGGCCGCACGGCACTGGTATCGGGCCGGCATGCACCCGGCCATTCAGCTGTGCCTGCGGCACAACGGAAAGGTTGTGCTCAACCGCGCGATCGGACACGGCTGGGGCAACGCGCCGACCGATCCGCCCGACGCCGACAAGGTGCCGGTGCGCACCGACACACCGTTCTGTGTGTACTCGACGGCAAAGGCGATCACCGCCACCGTCGTGCACATGCTGGTCGAGCGCGGTCGGTTCTCGCTCGACGATCGGGTGTGCGACTACCTGCCCGGCTACACCAGCCACGGCAAACACCGCACCACGATCCGCCATGTGCTGACCCACAGCGCGGGCGTCCCGTTTGCGTCCGGGCCCCGGCCCGACGTCACCCGCGCCGACGACAGCCGTTACGCACGTGAGCAACTGGGCAACCTCAAACCGCTGTACCGGCCGGGGCTGATCCACATCTACCACGCGCTGACGTGGGGACCGCTGATGCGGGAGATCGTCTCAGCGGCCACCGGCAAAGACATCCGCGAGATCCTTGCCGCCGAGATCCTCGACCCGCTCGGCTTCCGCTGGACCAACTACGGCGTTGCGGCACAAGATGTTCCGCTGGTCGCGCCCAGCCATGCGACCGGTACGCCGCTGCCGACGCCGATCGCGGCGGTATTCCGCAAGGCCATCGGCGGGACCGTGCACCAGGTCATCCCGTTCAGCAACACCCCGCTGTTCCTGACCACGGTTGTCCCGTCGTCCAATACCATCTCGAACGCCTACGAGCTGTCGCGGTTCGCCGAAATATGGCGCCGTGGAGGCGAACTCGACGGCATTCGCGTACTGCAGCCGGAAACGCTGCGCAGCGCGGTGCGGGAATGCCGACGCCTGCGGCCCGATGTCGCAACCGGGTTGAAGCCGCTGCGCTGGGGCACGGGATTCATGTTGGGGTCCAACCGGTTCGGGCCGTTCGGCCGCGACGCGCCCGCGGCGTTCGGCCACCTGGGGCTGGTGAACTGCGCCATCTGGGCCGACCCTGAACGCGGCCTCGCTGCCGGACTGGTCAGCAGCGGCAAACCCGGACGGGATCCCGAAGTCAGGCGCTACACCGCCCTGATGGACCGGATCGCCGCGGAGATCCCCAGACACGACACGCGCGGTGGCGGAGGGATTTGAACCCCCGGACGCTTGTTACGTCTCTCGCTTTCAAGGCGAGTGCATTAGGCCGCTCTGCCACGCCACCGCGCACCAGCCTAACGGGACACGGGCCGGCGGCGTGCGGCGCGACGCGGCGCAGCGGGAATGGCCCGGCATGCGCGGCGAGTACCCGCGAGTAGCGGCCAGTGCCGGCTAGTAGCGTGTCCACCGTGCACGCGATCGTCGCCGAATCCGCCGGTCAGCTCGTGTGGCAGCAGGTGCCCGACGTGACGCCGGGCCGCGGCGAGGTGGTGATCAAGGTCAGCGCCGCCGGCGTGAACCGGGCCGACCTGCTGCAGGCCGCCGGTCACTATCCACCGCCGCCCGGCGCCAGCGACGTGCTGGGCATGGAGGTGTCCGGGACGGTGGCCGCGGTCGGCGACGGCGTCGCCGAATGGACGGTCGGGCAAAAAGTCTGCGCTTTGCTGGCGGGGGGAGGATATGCCGAATACGCCGTCGTCCCCGCCGGTCAGGTTCTGCCGATTCCGGACGGCGTCGAGTTGCAGGATGCCGCCGGCCTCCCCGAGGTGGCCTGCACGGTCTGGTCGAACCTGGTGCTGGCGGCGCAGTTGCGCGAGGGCTCGCTGATCCTGATCCACGGCGGAGCCAGCGGCGTGGGCACCCACGCCATCCAGGTCGCCCGCGCACTGGGCGCCCGGGTGGCGATCACCGCGGGATCACCGGCGAAGCTGGACCTCTGCCGCGAGCTGGGAGCCCAGATCACCATCGCCTATCACGACGAGGACTTCGTCGCCCGCGTCAAAGAGGCGACCGACGGCGCGGGCGCCGAAGTGATCCTCGACATCATGGGTGCCGCCTACCTGGAACGCAACCTCGACGCGCTGGCCACCGACGGTCGGCTGGTCGTGATCGGACTGCAGGGCGGGGTCCGGGCCGAGCTGAACCTCGGCACGCTGATCGGCAAACGGGCCCGCGTCATCGGGACTGCGCTGCGCAGCCGACCGGTGTCGGGTCCCACCGGCAAAAGCGCGATCGTCGACGCGGTCACCGCCTCGGTCTGGCCGATGATCGCCGACGGCCGCGTCCGTCCGGTCATCGGCGCCCGCATGCCGATCGAGCAGGCCGCCGACGCCCACCGCCTGCTCTCGTCGGGGCGGGTGACCGGAAAGATCGTGCTCACCATCGGCTAAGGGCCGGCTAGGAGCCGGCTAACGCCAACCGGCACTTGGCATTACGCGCATAAGTTTCGCACCTGGGGAAGCTAGTGGTCGCGCTCATAAGTTCGTCGGGATCATGTGTTTGTCACCAGGTCTTCAGCACACCCAGGGTCTGCAGCGCACCCAGGGTCTGCAGCACAGCCAGGTAGCTGTGATCAACGAGGCGTGTGGGTCGACCCTGTTCAGCCCGGCCTCACCGAACGTGAAGCCGTTGCGACCAACCCTTGAACCAAGGCCGGATTTTTTTCCAAGGGCTTCACGTTCGGTGACCTGACCCCCGGTGCACGGCACCCCAACGAACTTACGAGCGAGACCGCTAGCCCAGGGATGCGACGGCACGCACCAGCTGGTCGACCTCGGCCGGCGTCGAATAATGCGCGAGCCCGACGGTGACCGCGCCGCCGAAATCGTTCACGCCGATGACGTCGAGCACCCGGGAACCGGCGTTGGCTGTCGCCAGAATTCCATTGTCCGCCAGCCGTTGCACCACCCGCTCGGCCGGCACCTCGTGGACGGCGAAGCTGACCACGGGTACGCGCGACTCGGGCTGGCCGATCGCCACCACCAGCGGCAGTGACCGCAACGACGCCATGAGGTAATCAAACAGCCTGTTCAGGTAGTCGGCAGCGGATTGCATTGACAGCAGCAGCTTTTCGCGTCGGCTCCCGCGAGCAGACTCATCGAGGGCAGCCAGGTACTCGACGCTGGCGACGAATCCGGCGAGCAGCCCGAACTGATGAACACCGACCTCCAGGCGGGCCGGCCCGGTGGCATGCGGGTTGGCGGACACCGACCCGAACGCGTTGATCAGCGCCGGGTCGCGGAACACCAGCGCGCCGATCGGCGGGCCGCCCCACCCGACCGCGTTGAGGGCCACCACGTCGGCCTCGACTGCGTCGATGTCGATCAGCCGGTATGGGGCAGCGGCGGTGTGGTCGACGACCGCGAGACCCCCGACCTCGTGAATCAGCTTGGTGACGGTCCGCACATCGGTGACGGTGCCCAACACGGCCGACGCCGACGCCAGCGCGACCAGACGCGTCGACCTGCCGATCAGGCTCTCCCATTGCCAGGCGGGCAGTTCCCCGGTCTCGACGTCGACCTCGGCCCATTTCAGCTTGGCGCCGAATCGATTTGCCGCGCGCAGCCACGGGGCGATGTTCGCCTCGTCGTCGAGCCGGGTGACGATGATCTCGTAACCCAGCCCGGCCCGGGTGGACGACGCCTCGGCCAGCGACGACAGCAGCACAGCGCGATCGGCGCCCAGCACCACCCCGCGCGGGTCCCCGTTGACCAGGTCGGCCGCGGCCGCCCGGGCGGCCTCCAGCACCGCCGCGCTGCGCCGCGCCGACGGATGCGGGCCGGCGGCGCTGGGGAACGACCCCCGAAAGGCCGTCGACACGGTGGTGGCCACCGACTCGGGAATCAGCATCCCGGCCGGCGCGTCGAAGTGCACCCACCCATCGCCCAGCGACGGGTGCAGTCCACGCACCCGGGCGACGTCGTATGCCATGCCAGCCACCTCAAATTCCCGTCACTACGCGGACAGCGACGGTAGCGAGCGCCCGGACACGTGCCCCGCAGCGCCGAGCCAGGTCACCCGGCCAGCCATACTAGTCCAGTGGGGCTGGCATTCGGAACGCTGAGCGCGCTGCTTTTGCTGATTGTACCGGGGGCAACCATCGCACATGTTGCGCGGCTGAGCTGGCCGGTCTCTGTCGCGGTCGGCCCCGCGGCGACGTACGGCGTCGTCGCGCTGGCGATCATCCCCTACGGCGGGGCCGGGATCGGGTGGAACGCGTGGACGGCGCTTGCCGCGCTGGTCGTCGTGACGGCCGTGATGGTCGTTCTCCGGTTCGCGCTGGCCCGGTTCCGCGACGCCGACGGCGAATCCCGGGCAGTCCGCGGCCGGCCGGCGGCGACCATGGCTGCCGGGGTGGTGCTGGGCGCGGTGGGGATCTGGTACGCCGCGCTGCGGGGAATCCCGCACTGGCAGTCCATCCCCAGCACCTGGGACGCGGTCTGGCACGCCAACACCATTGGCTTCATCCTCGACACCGGGCAGGCGTCGTCGACCCACATGGGTGAGCTGCGCAACGTCGAGACCCACGACCTGCTCTACTACCCGTCGGCGTTTCATGCGCTGGCCGCGGTGTTGAGCCAGCTGACCGGCGCGGCGCCGACCACCGCCTACACCGTGAGCGCGCTGGCGGCCGCGGTCTGGCTGTTCCCGACCAGCGCGGCGATCCTGACCTGGCGCGTGGTGCGCACCCGCAGCACCGAGTGGCGCGCCGCCGGTGCGGCCGCCTGCGCGGCGATGCTCGCCGCGTCGTTCACCGCGCTCCCCTACGTCGAATTCGACACCGCGGCGATGCCGAACCTGACCGCCTACGGCATCGCCGTGCCGACCTTCGCGCTGGTCACCTCCACGCCGCGGCACCGCGACCGCGCACCGTTGGCGACGCTGGCGCTGGTGGGTGTCTTTTCGGTGCACATCACCGGCGGTGTCGTCGTCGTGCTCTTGCTGGCGGCGTGGTGGCTGATGGACGGGCTGTGGCATCCGGTGCGCGGCCGGCTCGGCGACACGGTGGCGCTGGCCGCCGCCGTCGTGCCGGCCGGGCTGATCCTGTTGCCGCAGTTCCTCAGCGTCCGGCAACAGGAGGACATCATCGCCGGGCACTCGTTCCTGACCTATCTCAGCACGAAGCGCGGCGTGTTCGACGCGGTTTTCCAGCATTCCCGCCACCTCAACGATTTCCCGGTGCAGTACGGGCTGATCGGGCTGGCGGCGCTGGGAGGCGTCGTGCTGCTGGTCACCAGAATCTGGTGGCCGCTGGCGGTCTGGCTGCTGCTGGTCGTGGTGAACGTTGATGCGGGCACACCGCTGCCCGGGCCGATCGGCGCGCTGGCGGGAACGTTCGGCGAGTTCTTCTACAAGGATCCGCGCCGGCTGGCGGCCGCGACGACCCTGTTGTTGACGCCGATGGCCGGGATCGGGTTGGTCGTGCTGGCGCTGGCCGGGGTAGGCGCGGCGCGGTGGCTGACGGCCCGGGTGACCACCCGGCGCCTGCCCACAGCGGCCCAGACCGCCACCGCCGCGGTGCTGGCGGTGGCGGTCAGCCTGGCCAGCGCCTGGCACTACTTCCCACGGCACCGGTTCCTGTTCGGGGACAAGTACGACTCGGTGATCGTCGACCAGAAGGACCTGGAGGCGTTCGCCTACCTGGCCACCCTGCCCGGTGCCCGCGACACACTGATCGGCAACGCCAACACCGACGGCACCGCGTGGATGTACGCCGTCGCCGGCCTGCACCCGTTGTGGACCCACTACGACTACCCCGTGCAGCGGGGGCCGGGCTACCACCGGTTCATCTTCTGGGCCTACGCCGACGACGCCGACACCGACCCGCGGGTAGCCGAGGCCATCCGCGCGCTCGACATCCGCTACGTACTGATCAGCTCGCCAGTGGTGCGCGGATTCGTGATGCCCGACGGACTAGTGTCACTGGAGAAGTCCAAGTCCTGGGCGAAGATCTACGACAACGGCGAGGCCCGGATCTACCAGTGGCGTGGCGCCCCGGCGGTGCCGAACCAGCAGACCAACCGTTGAGAACCGCAGGGAGAGTGAAGGGATTGAGCATCGACAGCGACGACGACAACGTCGAGATCATCGGTGGCATCGACCCCCGTCTGATCACCGACAGCGACGACGACTCCGACGACCGCTCGCTGACCGACCTGGTCGAGCAGCCGGCCAAGGTGATGCGGATCGGCACCATGATCAAACAGCTGCTCGAAGAGGTGCGCGCCGCACCGCTGGACGAAGCCAGCCGCAACCGGCTGCGCGAGATCCACGCCACCAGCATCCGCGAGCTCGAAGACGGGCTGGCGCCGGAGCTGCGGGAGGAGCTCGACCGGCTGACCCTGCCGTTCGACGAGGGCGCCGCACCGACGGATGCGGAGTTGCGCATCGCGCAGGCGCAGCTGGTCGGCTGGCTGGAGGGCCTGTTCCACGGGATCCAGACGGCGCTGTTCGCCCAGCAGATGGCCGCCCGCGCGCAGCTGAAGCAGATGCGCCAGGGTGCGCTGCCGCCGGGAGCCACCTGGTCCGGGCAGGGCGGCCACGGTTCGGGCACCGGGCAGTACCTGTAAGCAGACGCCGGTGCCGACGCCGCACAGTCCCCGTATCGAGACCCGCAACGCGTGGGTGGAGTTTCCCATCTTCGACGCCAAGTCGCGCTCGCTGAAGAAGGCCTTCCTGGGCAAGGCCGGTGGCCGGATCGGGCGCACCACCTCCAACGTGGTGGTCGTCGAGGCGCTGCGGGACATCACCCTGTCGCTGAACCTGGGTGATCGGGTGGGGCTGGTCGGGCACAACGGTGCCGGGAAATCGACGCTGCTGCGGCTACTTTCGGGCATCTACGAACCCACCCGCGGCTCGGCGTCGGTCACCGGGCGGGTGGCGCCGGTGTTCGATCTGGGCGTCGGCATGGACCCGGAGATCTCCGGCTACGAGAACATCATCATCCGCGGCCTGTTCCTGGGGCAGACCCGCCGGCAGATGCTGGCCAAGGTCGACGAGATCGCCGAGTTCACCGAGCTGGGCGACTACCTGTCGATGCCGCTGCGCACGTACTCCACCGGCATGCGGGTGCGGCTGGCGATGGGGGTCGTCACCAGCATCGACCCGGACATCTTGCTGCTCGACGAGGGCATCGGCGCGGTGGACGCCGACTTCCTGAAGAAGGCCCAGAGCCGGCTGCAGCGTCTGGTGGAGCGATCCGGAATCCTCGTGTTCGCCAGCCACTCCAACGACTTTCTGGCCCGCCTGTGCAAGACCGCGATGTGGATCGAGCACGGCACCATCCGGCTCACCGGCGGCATCGAGGACGTCGTGCGGGCTTACGAAGGCGAGGACGCGGCCCGCCATGTCCGCGAGGTGCTCGTCGAGACGGCGCACACCCATGACTGAATGGGTATACGCCGTCGTGGTCACCCATCGGCGTCACGACGAACTGGCGAAGTCGCTTGATGTGCTGACCACGCAGAGCAGGCTGCCGGATCACCTGATCGTTGTCGACAACGGGCATGACGATCCGGTCAGAGATCTGGTGGCCGGCCAACCCATCCCGACGACGTACCTGGGCTCGCGCCGAAACCTGGGCGGCGCAGGCGGTTTCGCGCTCGGCATCCTGCATGCACTGGCGTGCGGCGCCGACTGGGTGTGGCTGGCCGACGACGACGGCCACCCCGCCGACACCGGCCTGCTGGCCACGTTGCTGGCCTGCGCCGACAAGCACCGGCTGGCGGAGGTCTCGCCGATGGTGTGCGACATGGCCAACCCGGCCCGGCTGGCGTTCCCGCTGCGCCGCGGGCTGGTCTGGCGCCGGCTGGTCAGCGAACTGCGGGTTGAGCCCGGCCAGGATCTGCTGAGCGGCATCGCGTCGCTGTTCAACGGCGCGCTGTTCGCCGCGTCGACGTTCGAGGCGATCGGCGTGCCGGACCTGCGGCTGTTCGTCCGCGGCGACGAGGTGGAGATGCACCGCCGGCTGGTCCGCTCCGGCCTGCCCTTCGGAACCTGCCTGGACGCGGTCTACCTGCATCCGTGCGGTTCCGACGAATTCAAACCGATACTGGGCGGGCGGATGCACGCCCAGTATCCGGAAAGCGCTGCTAAACGTTTCTATACCTACCGCAACCGCGGCTACCTGCTGTCGCAGCCGGGCCTGCGCGCGCTGTCGGTGCAGGAATGGCTGCGGTTCGGGTGGTTCTTCCTGGTGTCGCGCCGCGACCCCGCCGGGCTGCTGGCGTGGATCCGGTTGCGGCGGTTGGGCCGTCGCGAGCGGTTCAGCCGGCCCGAGGAGAGGCCGCTATGACACTCGTCGCGGCGACCGGCGAATCGAGCGAATCCAAGACCCTCACCCGAGCCCGGCGCGATCTCGTCGACGGCTTCCGGCGTCACGAGCTGTGGCTGCACCTGGGCTGGCAAGACATCAAGCAGCGGTACCGCCGCAGCGTGCTGGGACCGTTCTGGATCACCATCGCCACCGGAACAACCGCGGTCGCCATGGGCGGCCTGTACTCCAAACTGTTCCACCTCGAACTCGCCGAGCATCTGCCCTACGTCACGCTCGGGCTGATCGTCTGGAACCTGATCAACGCCGCCATCATGGAGGGCGCCGACGTGTTCGTCGCCAACGAAGGTCTGATCACGCAGTTGCCGGCACCGCTGAGCCTGCACGTCTACCGGCTGGTGTGGCGCCAGATGATCCTGTTCGCCCACAACATCGTCATCTATCTCGTCATCGCGGCGGTTTACCCCAAACCGTGGTCGTGGGCCGACCTTTCGGTGATCCCGGCGCTCGGGCTGATCGTCGTCAACGCGGTGTGGGTGTCGCTGTGCTTCGGAATCCTGGCCACCCGCTACCGCGACATCGGTCCGCTGCTGTTCTCGGTGGTCCAGCTGCTGTTCTTCATGACGCCGATCATCTGGAACGACGAGACGCTGCACGCCGAGGGAGCAGAGCGGTGGAGCGACATCGTCGAGCTCAACCCGCTGCTGCACTACCTCGACATCGTGCGGGCGCCGCTGCTGGGCGCTCACCAGGAGCTGCGGCACTGGCTGGTGGTGCTGGTGCTGACCGTGATCGGGTGGGTGCTGGCGGCATTCGCGATGCGCCAGTACCGTGCCCGGGTGCCGTACTGGGTGTAGCCGGCGACGAAAAACCCCACCGGGATACGCCGCACATGAATAATTGGCGGGCGACAACCAGACAATCGAGGCGCCCCCGGCATGGCAATCCCCGCTGCGCCCTGAGGACAGGTGCGAAGGTGAGCGAATCAACCGGGCGAGCGGATGCGGCCCGAGACCGGATCGCCGCGGAGCTGGCCCGGCTGCGCGAACGGCGCGATCGTCTGGAGCTAGAGGTACGAAACGACCGCGGCAACGTCAGCGACCACGCCGACGCCGCCGACGCCATCCAGCGCGCCGACGAACTGGCCGGCCTCGACGAGCGGATCGCCGAGCTCGACCGGCTGCTGCGGGCTGGGCCGTCGCCGTCGAACGGCGACATGCTGCCCGGCGGCACCGAGGTCACGCTGCGGTTCACCGACGGCTCGGTGGTCACCATGCTGGTGATTTCCATCGTCGAAGAGACACCGGCCGGAGGTGAGGCCGAAACGCTGACCGCCGGCAGCCCGTTGGGGCGTGCCCTTGCCGGACGGCGACCCGGCGACACCGTCACCTACACGACGCCGCGAGGGGAAAGTCAGGTCGAACTGCTCGACGTGAAGTACCCGGCCTAGCGGCGCCGGTTCGCCCGGACCGTAGACTGCCCGCGATGGCAGAACTCGCCCCGCCGCGCGCACAGCTGAGATTGACGACCCAGGTGTGGCGGTTCGTCGTCGCCGGCGGGTTCTCCGCGATCGTCGACTTCGGCTTGTATCTGCTGCTGCACGCGGCGGGCCTGCCGTGGGATGCGGCCAAGGCGAGCAGCTGGTTCGCCGGCACCGTCACCGCATACCTGATCAACCGGCGGTGGACGTTTCAGGCGGCGCCGAGCACCACCCGATTCGCCGCGGTCATGGCGCTCTACGGCGTCACCTTCTCGGCGCAGGTCGGAATCAACCATCTGTGTCTTCACCTGTTCGAGTTCCGGGCGTGGGCGATACCGGCCGCATTCGTGATCGCGCAGGGCACCGCCACCGTGATCAACTTCATCGTGCAGCGCTCCGTGATCTTCCGGCTGCGCTGAACAGGCCCGCGCAGGCGGTACCCTCGTTCCCTGATGATTTCCTCCCTTTCCACGACGCTTCCCACGACCAGCAAGCGGCTGACCGGCTTTGCGCGCACTGCGCCGTCGGTGGCGCAGGTGCTGTCCACGCCGGACCCCGAGGTGATCGCGAAGGCGGTTGCGTGCGCCGGAGACAGAGGCGTGATCGCCCGCGGCCTGGGCCGCTCCTACGGCGACAACGCCCAGAACGGTGGCGGGCTGGTGATCGACATGACGGCGTGCAACCGCATCCACTCGATTAGCGCCGACACCGGGTTGGCCTACGTCGACGCCGGCGTCAGCCTCGACCAGCTGATGCAGGCCGCGTTGCCGTTCGGGCTGTGGGTGCCGGTTCTGCCGGGCACCCGGCAGGTCACCGTCGGCGGTGCGATCGCCTGCGACATCCACGGCAAGAACCACCACAGCGCGGGCAGCTTCGGCAATCACGTCGCCTCCATGGACCTACTGACGGCCGACGGCGCCGTGCGCACCCTCACCCCCGACGGAGACGACGCCGAGCTGTTCTGGGCCACCGTCGGCGGCAACGGGCTCACCGGCATCGTGCTGCGTGCGACCATCGCGATGACGCCGACGGAGACGGCGTATTTCATTGCCGACGGCATTGCGACCAGGGGCCTCGACGAGACGGTCGCCGTTCACCTCGACGGCAGCGAGGACAACTACACCTACTCCGCCGCCTGGTTCGACCTGATCAGCCCGCCGCCGAAACTCGGCCGGGCCGCGGTCAGCCGGGGCAGTTTGGCGACGCTGGATCAGTTGCCGAAGAAGCTCGCCAAGAACCCGCTGAAATTCGTTGCGCCGCAATTGCCCGCAGTGCCCAACGTCTTCCCGATCGGCGTGATGAACAAACTGACAGGGAGCATGGTCGGTGAGGCCTTCTACCGGATGAGCGGGAACTACCAGAGCAAGATCGTCAACTTGACGCAGTTCTATCACATGCTGGACTTGACGACCGGATGGCAATACGCCTATGGCCCTGCGGGTTTCGCTCAATACCAGTTCTTGGTGCCACCGAATGCGATGGCGGAGCTCAAGGGCATCATCGGATGGATTCACACCAAGGGCCACTACTCGTTCCTTAACGTGTTCAAGCTTTTCGGGCCCGGCAACCGCGCACCGCTCAGTTTCCCGATGGCCGGGTGGAACGTCGCGATGGACTTCCCCAACAAGCCCGGCGTCAACGAGTTCCTCAGCGAACTCGACGCCCGGGTAATGGAATTCGGCGGTCGCGTCTACACCGCCAAGGACTCTCGCGTGAGCGCCGACACCTTCCACGCCATGTACCCGCGCATCGACGAGTGGATCGCGTTGCGCCGCAAGGTCGATCCGACCGGGGTCTTCGCCTCGGACATGGCCCGACGGTTGGAGTTGCTGTAAATGGTGCTGGACGCCGTGGGAAATCCGCAGACCATACTGCTGCTCGGCGGCACCTCCGAGATCGGCCTGGCGATCTGTGAGCGTTACCTGCAGAACGCGCGCGCGCGGATCGTGCTGGCGTGCCTGCCCGACGACCCGGGCCGCGACGACGCGGTGACCCAGATGACGGCCGCGGGTGCGCGGTCGGTGGAGCTGATCGACTTCGACGCCGTCGACACCGACAGTCATCCGCAGATGATCGATGCCGCTTTTTCAGGCGGTGACGTCGACGTGGCCATTGTGGCGTTCGGCCTGCTCGGCGACGCCGAGGAACTCTGGCAGAACCAGCGCAAAGCCGTGCAGATCGCCGAAGTCAACTACACGGCAGCCGTGTCGGTGGGTGTGCTGCTGGGTGAGAAGATGCGCGCCCAGGGCTTCGGCCAGATCATCGCGATGAGCACAGTCGCCGGCGAGCGGGTGCGGCGGTCCAACTTCGTCTACGGCTCCACCAAAGCCGGCCTGGACGGCTTCTACCTTGGACTGTCAGAGGCGCTGCGCGAGTACGGGGTTCACGTGCTGGTGATCCGCCCTGGCCAGGTGCGGACCCGGATGAGCGCGCACATCAAGGAAGCCCCCCTCACCGTTGACAAAGAGTACGTCGCCAACCTCGCGGTCACAGCGGCGGCGAAAGGTAAGGAATTGGTTTGGGCACCAGCAGCATTTCGCTACGTGATGATGGTGTTACGGCACGTTCCCCGGCCGGTCTTTCGCAGGCTTCCTATCTGAGCATGCGCAACGCGCTGGACAGCATCCGCCAGATGGTGCTCGCCGCGGCCGTTGCCGTCGTGGTGGCGACCGTCTCGCTGCGGGCCATTTCTCGGGTGCAGTGGCCGGCTTACCCGTCGTCGAACCAGCTGCACGCGCTGACCACAGTCGGCCAGGTCGGGTGCATCGCGGGGCTGATCGGTTGCGGCTGGTTGTCCAGAAGCGGCGGGGCGCGGTTCCGGCGACCCCTGGCCCGGCTCGGCGCCGTGCTGTTCATGTCCGCTTTCACCGTGGTGACACTGGGCATGCCGCTGGGCGCCACCAAGCTCTACCTGTTCGGCATCTCCGTCGACCAGCAGTTCCGCACCGAATACCTGACCCGGCTCACCGACAGCCCCACGCTGCACGACATGACCTACATCGGGCTGCCGCCGTTCTATCCGCCCGGCTGGTTCTGGCTCGGCGGGCGCGCCGCCGCGCTGACCGGCACACCGGCCTGGGAGATGTACAAGCCGTGGGCGATCACCTCGATCACGGTCGCGGTCGCGGTCGCGCTGGTGCTGTGGTGGCGGATGGTCCGCTTCGAGTACGCGCTGATCGTCACCATCGCGACGGCCGCGGTCACGCTGGCCTATGGTTCCCCGGAGCCCTACGCCGCGATGATCACCGTGCTGCTGCCGCCGGTGCTTGTCCTGACCTGGTCGGGGCTGCGGGCCGGCTCCCGCCGCCCCGCCGAGCGTGAAGCTAGCTTCGCGCCAGGCGGCGAACGTGAAGCTAGTTTCACGCTCGGCGGGGCCAGGGCCGGCGGCTGGGCTGCGGTGGCCGGCGCCGGGATTTTCCTGGGCTTCGCCGCCACCTTCTACACGCTGCTGTTCGGCTTCACCGCCTTCACCATCGCGCTGATGGCCGTGCTGGTGGCCGCGTCACGCCGGCGGCACGGCGTCAACGCGGCACTCGACCCGATGCTGCGGCTGGCCGTCATCGGGGTGATCGCGGGGTCGATCGGTACGACCACCTGGCTGCCGTTCCTGCTGCGCGCCGCGCACGACCCGGTAAGCAACACCGGCAGCGCGGCACACTACCTGCCGGCCGACGGCGCGGTGCTGACCTTCCCGATGCTGCAGTTCACCCTGCTGGGTGCGCTGTGCATGCTCGGCACGCTGTGGCTGGTGGTACGCGCCCGCACCTCGGTGCGGGCGGGCGCGCTGGCGATCGGGGTGGTGGCGATGTACCTGTGGTCGCTGCTGTCGATGCTCACGACGCTGGCCCGCAGCACGCTGCTGTCGTTTCGGCTGCAGCCGACGCTGACCGTGCTGCTAGCCGCTGCCGGCGTGTTCGGCTTCGTCGAGGCCACCGTCGCACTGGCCGCGCGCGCACAGCAGCCCGCCTGGAGACGACGCGTGGTGCCGGTGGCCGGCGCGGTCGGGCTGGCCGGGGCCATCGGCTTCAGCCAGGACATCCCCGAGGTGCTGCGGCCGGACCTCGCGATCGCCTACACCGACACCGACGGGTTCGGCCACCGCGGCGACCGCCGCCCACCCGGCGCGGAGAAATACTACCCGGCCATCGACGCCACCATCGCCGCGGTGACCGGCACGCCGCGTGACCGCACCGTTGTGCTGACCGCCGACTACAGCTTCCTGTCCTACTACCCGTACTGGGGATTCCAGGGTCTGACCGCGCACTACGCCAACCCGTTGGCGCAGTTCGACAAGCGGGCCGCCGCCATCAAGAGTTGGTCCACGCTCACCACCGCCGACCAGTTCGTGCGCGCCCTGGACGCCCTGCCGTGGCAGCCGCCGACGGTGTTCCTGATGCGCCGCGGCGGTGGTCCCGGGTCGGCCGGCGTCTACACGCTGCGGCTGGCCGAGGACGTCTATCCCAACCAGCCCAACGTCCGGCGCTACACCGTCGACCTCAAGGCCGCGTTGTTCGCCGATCCGCGCTTCACCGTCACGACGACCGGCCCGTTCGTGCTGGCCATCCGCACACCGGGCGACTGATGGCGACCAAAACCGCCCGGGCCGGGCAACTAGCATCTAGCTCCGTGAACGACGGCCGAGCAAACCATCGGACCGCCCGGGTCGTCGCCGTCGTCGCCGGTCTGCTGGGCGCGCTGCTGGCGATCGCCACCCCGGTACTGCCGGTCAAGCAAACCACCGCGCAGCTGAACTGGCCGCAGAACGGCGTCCTCGGCAGTGTCGAGGCGCCGCTGATCGGCTACGTGGCCACCGATCTCAGCATCACCGTGCCCTGCCAGACGGCGGCGGGCCTCACGAAGTCGACATCGGTGCTGCTGTCCACGGTGCCCAAGCAGGCGCCGAAGGCCGTCGACCGCGGCCTGCTCATCGAACGCGCCAACGACGACCTGCTGGTCATCGTGCGCAACACCCCGGTGGTGGTGGCCCCGCTGCGCCAGGTGCTATCGCCGGACTGCCAGCGCCTGGTCTTCACCGCGCACGCCGACAAGGTCACCGGCGAATTCGTCGGACTCAAAAAGGGGCTCAACGCCGATCACCCCGGGGAGGCGCTGCGCGGCGAGCGGAGTGGCTACGACTTCCGGCCGCAGATCGTGGGGGTGTTCACCGACCTCGACGGTCCCGCCCCGGCCGGTCTGGAATTCTCCGCGACCGTCGACACCCGCTACAGCAGCGCCCCGTCGGCGCTGAAGCTGACCGCCATGATCCTCGGGGTCGCGCTGACGCTCGTCGCGCTGATCGCCCTGCACGTCCTGGACACCGCCCTGCAAACTGCCGGGACTGCCAGGCACCGCCGCTTCCTGCCCCCGCGCTGGTGGTCGATCTCCGGTCTGGACGCTCTGGTCACCGCGGTGCTGGTGTGGTGGCATTTCGTCGGCGCCAACACCTCCGATGACGGCTACATCCTGACCATGGCCCGGGTGTCCGAGCGCGCCGGCTACATGGCCAACTACTACCGCTGGTTCGGCACCCCCGAGGCCCCGTTCGGCTGGTACTACGACCTGCTGGCGCTGTGGGCGCACGTCAGCACCGCGAGCATCTGGATGCGGCTGCCCACCCTGCTGATGGCGCTGACGTGCTGGTGGTTGATCAGCCGGGAGGTGATACCCCGGCTCGGCCACGCCGTCAAGCAAAGCCGCGCGGCAGCATGGACGGCGGCCGGCATGTTCCTGGCGTTCTGGCTGCCGCTGAACAACGGGCTGCGGCCGGAGCCGATCATCGCGCTGGGCATCCTGCTCACCTGGTGTTCGGTGGAACGCGCGGTGGCCACCAGCCGGCTGCTGCCGGTCGCGGCCGCCTGCATCATCGGGGCGCTGACACTGTTCTCCGGGCCGACCGGGATTGCGTCGATCGGTGCGGTGCTGGTGGCGATCGGTCCGCTGCGGACCATCGTGGCGCGCCGCTCCGAACAGTTCGGGGTGCTGCCGCTGCTGGCACCCATCCTGGCTGCGGTCACCGTCACCGCGATCCTGATCTTCCGCGACCAGACGTTGGCCGGCGAGATGCAGGCCACCAGGCTCAAACGTGTTGTCGGGCCCAGCCTGAGCTGGTTCGACGAGCACCTGCGCTACGAGCGGCTGTTCATGGCCAGCCCGGACGGCTCGGTGGCCCGCCGCTTCGCGGTGCTGGCGCTGCTGGTCGCGTTGGCGGTGGCGGTGGCAATGTCGCTGCGCAAGGGCCGGATTCCGGGCACCGCCGCCGGCCCGAGCCGGCGCATCATCGGCATCACGATCATCTCGTTCCTGGCGATGATGTTCACCCCGACCAAGTGGACACATCACTTCGGGGTGTTCGCCGGGCTGGCCGGATCGCTGGGCGCGCTGGCCGCCGTCGCGGTGACGGCGGCGGCCATGCGTTCGCACCGCAACCGCACCATGTTCACCGCGCTGGTGCTGTTCGTGGTGGCGCTGTCGTTCGCCAGCGTCAACGGCTGGTGGTACGTCTCGAATTTCGGGGTGCCCTGGTCGAACGCGTTCCCGGAGTGGCACTTCGGGTTCACCACCATGCTGCTCGGGCTGACGGTGCTGGCGCTGCTGGCGGCGGCGTGGTTCCACTTCGCCAACGACACCTCGCGGCCGCGGCCGCCTTCGCGCTTGCAGCGAATCGTGCAGTCCCCGTTGGGTATTGCGGCCTGGGCTCTGGTCTTCTTCGAAGTGCTGTCGTTGACGCTGGGCATGACCGAGCAGTATCCGGCATGGTCGGTGGGGCGCTCTAACCTGCAAGCTTTTCCAGTTTTGGGGACCGGCAGGACCTGCGGGCTGGCCGACGACGTGCTGGTCGAACAGGATCCCAATGCCGGCATGCTCACACCGATCGGGGTGCCGGTAGCGGAGGCGCTGGGCGGTGCCTTCTCGGAAGGGTTCGGCCCCAACGGCATTCCGGCGAGCGTCTCCGCCGACCCGGTGATGGAACGTCCCGGCGACCGTAGCTTCCTCAACGACGACGGGATGGTCACCGGCAGCGAAGCGGGCACCGAAGGCGGCACCACCACTGCGCCGGGGATCAACGGCTCGCGCGCACGTCTGCCCTACGACCTCGACCCGGCGCGCACCCCGGTGCTGGGCAGTTGGCGCCCCGGGGTGCAGGTACCCGCCCGGCTGCGCTCGGCGTGGTATCGGCTGCCGCCGCGGGACGAGGCCGGGCCGCTGTTGGTGGTATCGGCAGCGGGCCGATTCAATCCCGGCGAGGTGCAGTTCCAGTGGGCCGGTGACGATGGAAAGCCATCTGGCCCAATGGGATTCGTGGATGTCGGCGCGGCACCGGCATGGCGGAACCTGCGGGCGCCGCTGGACGCGATCCCGCGCGGCGCCACCCGGGTGCGGGTGATCGCCACCGACGACGACCTCGCCCCGCAGCACTGGATCGCGGTGACCCCGCCCCGGATTCCACGGCTGCGCACGCTGCAGCAGGTGGTCGGCTCAACCGACCCGGTGCTGCTGGACTGGCTGGTCGGGCTGGCCTTCCCGTGCCAACGTCCGTTCAGCCACCAAAACGGCGTCATCGAGGCGCCGAAGTGGCGGATCCTGCCGGACCGATTCGGTGCCGAGGCTAACTCGCCGGTGATGGACAACAACGGCGGCGGCCCGCTGGGCATCACCGAGCTGCTGGACCGCGCAACGACCGTGCCGACCTACCTCAAGGACGACTGGTTCCGCGACTGGGGCGCCCTGCAGCAACTGACGCCGTACTACCCGGATGCGACGCCGGCCCGGCTTGTCCTCGGGTCGGTCACCCGCAGCGGACTGTGGAGCCCGGCTCCGCTACGGCATTAGCCGCACCGGCGTCGCTACTCCCTCATCAGAAGCGCGCGAACCAGCGGGCGGGGTCCGATAGATCGGAGCAGTTCGCTGGCCGGGCGGGGTCGCACTCTCAGCGGCCACCAGAACCAGCGTCCCAGCAGGGTGGCGATGGACGGCGTCATCAGCGAGCGCACGATCAAGGTGTCGATGAGCAGGCCCAAGCCGATGGTCGTCCCGCCCTCCTTGAGGGTGCTCAGCTCGTTGACCGCCAACGAGCCCATCGTGAAGGCAAACACCAGGCCCGCGGCGGTCACGACTGCGCCGGTGCCGCCCATGGAGCGGATGATGCCCGTCTTGAGGCCCGCGCCGATCTCCTCCTTGAACCGCGAGACCAGTAACAGGTTGTAGTCCGATCCCACCGCCAGCAGGATGGTGACCGAGAATGGCAGCACGATCCAGTGCAATTCCAAGCCGACGAGGTGCTGCCAGATCAACACCGACAGCCCGAAGCCTGTCCCCAGCGACAGCACCACCGTGCCGACGATCACCAGCGAGGCGACGAGCGCGCGGGTGATGACCAGCATGACGATGAAGATCAGGATCAGCGCGGCCATGGCCTCGGTCAGGACGTCGTATTTGGTTGATTCTTGGATATCTTTGAACGACGCCGCGGTGCCGCCGAGGTACAGCTTGGCGCCGGCCAATGGGGTTCCCTTCACGGCTTCGCGCGCCGCCTTGATCTCCGAGTCGACGTGCGAGATGCCCTCCGGGGTCGCCGGATCCACGTCGTGGGTGACGATCATGCGGGTGGCCTTGCCGTCGGGGGAGACCAGCAGTCTGAGGCCGGCCTGGAAGTCCGGGCTGCCGAACACCTCCGGAGGCATGTAGAAAAGACCGTCTATTCTCGCGTCGTCGAAGTATTTGCCCATGTAGGTCGTCGTATCGGTCATGCGATCCATTTGAGTCAGCAGGTCCGAAAAACTGCTGTAGAGGGTCAAAAACGTGGTCTGCATAGACTTTGCGACGGCGATCATCGGCGGTATCAACGTGAGTATCTTCTCCGACGCGTCAGCGCTTCTTTGGAGATCTACGGCTAGATTGTGGAAATTCTCGGCGAGTTTGTCGAAGCCGTCCAAAGTGTCGAAGATAGACCGCAGCGACCAACATATGGGGATGTCGAAGCAGTGCTTATCCCAGTAGAAGTAGCTGCGGAATGGCCGCCAGAAATCATCAAAATCTGCGATGTGGTCCCGTATTTCATCCGTAATAGCGGCAGTATCAGTTGTGACCCGAGCGCTATCGCTAATGGAATCGGATAGTTCTTCTTGCACGTTGTACATGCGCTCTAACGTCGCAATCTGGATGCCGAGGTCATCGCGACTCAGCTTGAGAATATCGTCCAACCGGTCCCTTAGATAGTGCAGGTTTTCCCTGATAGGGACCGGCTGCATGCCGATCTGAAATGGTATCGTGCCGTGCTCGATGTTGTATCCCAACGGCCTGGTGATGCTCTGCACCCTGGCGATGCCGGGAACCCGGAACATGTATTGGGCGATCCTGTCCAAGTCGAGCATGTCCGTCGGATTGCGCAGGTCGTGATCCGCCTCGACCAGCAGCAGGTCAGGATTCAATCTGGCGTGGGTGAAATGCTGTGTGGCGGCCCTGTCTCCGACATTGGATACCAGGCCGGCCGGTATGTAGTAGCGGTCGTCGTAGCTGGTGCGATACCCGGGTAGGGTCAGCCCACCGACGAGAGACACGACCAGAGCGCCGGCAAGGATCGGTGCGGGCCATCGTACGATCGCGGCCGCGAGTCTGCGCCACCTGTAGACATTCATCTTTCGTTTGGCGTCGAGCAGGCCGAACCGGCCGCCGATGGCAATGACGGCCGGAACCAACGTCAGCGAGGCCGCGATCACGACGACCAGCGCCACCGCACACGGGATCGCCAAGGTATTCAGGTAGGGCAGGCGCGTCAACCGAAGACACAGCATCGCGCCGGCGACGGTGAGGCCCGAGCCCAGGACAACGTGGGCAACCCCGCGATATGTGGTGTAAAACGCCGTCTCGCGGTCCTGGCCGGTCTCGCGGGCTTCATGATAGCGGCCGAGAAAAAATATCGCATAGTCCGTTCCCGCCGCGATTGAGAGCGACATGAGCAGGCTGACCGCAAAAGTGGTAAAGCCGAGCAGGTGAAAATTTCCAATGAACGCGGCGACTCCCCGCGCAACGGCCAATTCGACGAAGACCACGCCGAGCACAGCCAACACCGTCACGATGGAGCGATAAACAATGAGCAACATGGCCGTGGCGACGCCGATCGTGATTGCCGTCCGCCTCGCCAGGCCCCGGTCTCCGGCTTCGGTGATGTCTGTGGTCAGCGGCGCCTGACCGGTGACATACGCCTTGATCCCCGCCGGGGGATGCGAGCGCGCCACGATGTTTTCCACCGCGTGCACCGACTCGTCCGCCCGCGTCTCGCCTTGATCGCCGGCGAGGTTGACCTGCACGTAGGCAGCCTTGCTGTCGGCGCTCTGGTTGCCCGCCGCCGTGACCAGCTCGCCCCAGTAGTTCTGCACTTTCTCGACATGCGTGGTGTCCTGTTCGAGCTGGCGCACCAGATGGTCGTAGTAGCGGCGCGCCTCGGCGCCGAGCGGCTTCTCACCCACCAGCACCACCATCGCGACGCTGTCGGAGTCGAACTCGTGAAACACCTTGCCCATACGCTTCATCGCGATCAACGACGGAGCGTCCTTGGGCAACAGGCCTACCGAGTTTTCCCGTTCAACCACATCCAGCCGCGGCACGAAGACACTGACGAAGACGGTAAGAGCCAGCCAGCCCAAAACAATCGGCACCGCCAGCTGCCGCAGTGCCCGCGCCACAACCGGCTTCTGGCCGTGACCGTCGTTCATGCGGCCTTGTCCAGGCAGAAAACTTGCGCGTTAAGACCGCTCGCGGACTGTTCGTCCCGGACCTCGCCGTCGACGACGATGCGGCAGCTGATCGTATCGCTGTCGCCCTGGGCCACCACGTTGGCGAAAACCCCGGGCAGAGTCGTGGTCACGGTGTAGGACCAAGGCAACGTGGCGAAATCGGCCCCGTGTGGCTGGGCGTTTTCGTCCAAGTAGCTGACATGTCCCACCGTGCCCGCGGGACCGACAACCTGGTACGTCACCCGCTTGACATTGATCGGCACAATCGCTTCGACCTCGCCGGCCGCCGAAAGGCTGTGTGAGCCAAAGATTTTTTGTAGGCGGTAGGCGACAAAACCGCCGACCATCACCACCGCCACAATGAGCAACGGTATCCATATCCGCTTGAGGACTCCCAGCATCGCAACCTTTTTCAGCCGCCGACCCGGCGGTGCCCAGCCGATCGACTCCGGCCGGCTCTACCCGATGACCCCGCGCCGCATCGTGGGCGGTTCGCGGATTCCTGGCCGGGCACGTGCCACACGACCGGAATATCGGGCGCGGCTGTTGGAATCGGAATCTGCAGCCGGCACGCGGCGTCGGGAAGCCGGCAGTCAATGGATGCCACGAAATCCAGCGTGGCGGGCACCCACCGGCCGTCGGCAGGGCGAACTTTACCTAGGAATTCGGCACCCAGGACGGCGCATTCGCGCTAGCATCGCTGCGTGACGACGACGTTGGGGGAGTTTCTCCGTGCGCGTCGCGAGGCGATCAGGCCTTCTCGGGGGCGCGACGGCGAGTTTCCCCGGCGACGACGCACCCCTGGGTTGCGCCGCGAGGAGGTGGCGGCGCGAGCCGGAATCAGCGCCGACTACTACGCACGTCTGGAACAGGGGCGCGAAAAGCACCCCTCGGTGCAGGTTCTCGGTGCCTTGGCGATTGCACTCGCCCTGTCGGCGGACGAGGCGGCCTACTTGCACGATCTCGCGATCCCACAACACCGATGGCAGTGGAAACCCGATTCACAGCAGGGCCCCGCGGAATATCTGCTTCTGCTCATGCACGCATGGACACTCGGCCCTGCCTACATCGTCAACCGCCGGTGTGACGTGCTGGCCGAAAACCCACAAGCTTCATTGCTCTTCGACCAATTCGAGATCACCGGAAATGTTCTGCGTCTACTTTTCCTGGATTCCGAGGCGAAAACCTTCTGGGTGAACTGGGAATCATACGCCAAAACAACTATCGCTACTCTGCACCGCATTATGGGTGTCGACGTCGACCAGCCCGATGTGGCTGATATTATTCGCGAATTATCCGACAAGAGCAACGACTTCCTTCGGATGTGGAAGAGTCACGATGTTGGCGTCTACGACGGCAGGGTCAAACGGCTCAAGCACCGTGATTTCGGTGAGCTCGAATTTGATTACGAGCTCTTTTCCGCCGCGAGTGCTCCGGGACAATTCCTTGTCGTCCACAGAAACAGGAAGAGCGATTCTGCGTTTTCGATCGGACAATCAGCGTGAAGTCCGGGCGGTAGCCCGTCGTGTGTGCGCCCTCAGCCGGAGGGCGTTTGCGTTTGCGGCGCCAGAATCACGCCGGTAGCGCGAACTCGGTCGGGTCTTTTCCTCAGGACCAAACCGTCGCCTACGATCGAACCTCGTGCCCGCTCACCGCATCGCGCGCCTGGTCGCCGCCGTCGCGGGTATCGCCGGGGTGTTGCTGTGCGGCCTGGTTCCGCTGCTCCCGGTGAAACAGACCACGGCGACCATCACCTGGCCGCAGGGCAGCACCGACGGACACGTCACCGGCATCACCGCACCGTTGGTGTCCGGAGCGCCGCGGGCACTGGACATCTCCATCCCCTGCCCGGCGATCGCGACCCTGCCCCCCGCCGGCGGGCTGGTGCTGTCGACGCTGCCGGTCGACGGGTTCCAAACCGGAAAAAGTGGGTTGTTCGTCCGTGCCGACAAAGACGTGGTCGTCGTCGCGTTCCGGGACTCGGTGGCTGCGGTTGCCCCGCGTCCGGCGATCGCCGCCGGGGGCTGCAACGCGCTGCACGTCTGGGCCGACACCGGCGGCGCGGGGGCGGACTTCCTCGGTATCCCAGGCGCCGCCGGCACCCTCGCCCCGGAAAAGAAACCGCAGGTGGGCGGGATTTTCACCGACCTGAAAGTGCCCGCTCAACCGGGGCTGTCGGCGCGCGTCGACGTCGACACCCGCTTCATCACGGCACCCACCGCAGCCAAAGAGACGGCGATGGCCCTGGGTGGGCTGTCGGTGCTGGCGGCGATCGTCGCGCTGGCCGTTTTGGACCGGTATTCCGGGCGGCGGGCACCACGCACATGGCGGCACTTCCGGCGGGCCGGGGTCGCGACTGCCCCGCGAGACGGTGGGGGTACCTCCCGCTTGCGGGCGAGTGCCCCCAGGCTCGTCGACGTCGGCGTGATCGGGGTGCTGCTGGTCTGGCACGTCATCGGCGCCACGTCGTCGGATGACGGCTACAACCTGACCATCGCGCGGGTGGCGCCCAAGGCCGGCTATGTGGCCAACTACTACCGTTACTTCGGCGCCACCGAGGCTCCGTTCGACTGGTACCTGGGCCTGCTCGCGCACATGACGGCGGTGAGCACCGCCGGCGTCTGGATGCGACTGCCGGCCACGCTGGCCGGGATCGGCTGCTGGCTGGTCATCAGCCGCTACATGCTGCTCCGGCTGGGCCCCGGACGAAGCGGCCTGGCCGCCAACCGGGTGGCGGTGTGGACTGCGGGGGCGGTGTTTCTGGCCGCCTGGCTGCCGTTCAACAACGGTCTTCGGCCCGAGCCGCTGATCGCACTCGGCGTGGTGGTCACCTGGGTGCTGGTGGAGAACGCGATCGCCACCCGACGGCTGGCGCCGGCGGCGGCGGGAATCGTGGTCGCAACCGTGACCGCGACGCTCGCGCCGCAGGGGCTGATCGCGGTCGCCCCGCTGCTGACCGGCTCCCGGGCGATCGCCCGGACGATCGCCGCGCGCCGGCCCGCCGACGGCCTGTGGGCGCCGCTGGCGGTGCTGGCGGCCTCGCTGTCGCTGATCACGGTCGTGGTGTTCCGTTCGCAGACCCTGGCAGGGGTCGCCGAGTCGGCGCGGATCAAATACGTTGTCGGGCCGACGATCGCCTGGTATCAAGACTTCCTGCGCTACTACTTCCTCACCGTCGAGGAGAACGTCGACGCCTCGATGACCCGCCGCTTCGGTGTGCTGGTGTTGTTGCTGTGCCTGTTCGGAATGATCGCGGTGTTGCTGCGCCGCGGCCGGGTGCCGGGGCTGGCCAGCGGGGCGGCGTGGCGGCTGATCGGCAGCTGCGCGGTCGGGTTGCTGCTGCTGACGTTCACGCCGACGAAGTGGGCGGTGCAGTTCGGCGGGTTCGCCGGGCTGGCCGGAGCGCTCGGCGCGGTCACCGCTTTCGCCGTCGGCCGGGTCGGCCTGCACAGCCGCCGCAACCTTTCGCTGTATGTCACGGCGTTGCTGTTCGTCCTGGCCCTGGCGACCTCGGGCATCAACGGCTGGTTCTACGTCGGCAACTACGGGGTGCCGTGGTACGACCTGCAGCCGGTGATCGCCAGCCATCCGGTGACCTCGATGTTCCTGGCCGCCTCGATCGCGACCGGGCTGCTGGCCGCCTGGCAGCACTTCCGGCTGGACTACGCCGGGCACACCGAGGTCAAGGACAACCGGCGCAACCGCATCCTGGCGTCCACCCCGCTGCTGGTCGTCGCCGCGATCATGGTGCTCGTCGAGGTCGGCTCGATGGCCAAAGCCGCCGCCGTCCGCTATCCGCTGTACACCACCGCCAAGGCGAACCTCGCGGCACTGGAGTCGGGCCTGTCGACGAGCAGTTGCGCGATGGCCGACGACGTGCTGGCCGAGCCGGACGCCAATGCCGGCCTGCTGCACCCGGTTCCGGGACAAACCTTCGGCCCGGACGGCCCACTCGGCGGGGTGAACCCGATCGGCTTCACCCCCAACGGGGTCGGCGAGGACCTGTCGTCGGACCCGGTGATCTCCAAGCCCGGCCTGGTCAACTCCGACGCCTCCCCCAACAAGCCCAACGCCGCGATCAGCGACTCGGCCGGCACCGCCGGCGGCGTGCTGCCCAAGGATGCGCCGGCCGGGGTGAACGGCTCACGGGCCGCGCTGCCGTTCGGCCTGGACCCGGCCCGCACCCCGGTGATGGGCAGCTACGGCGAGAACAACCTCGCCGCCACCGCCACCTCGGCGTGGTACCAGCTGCCGCCCCGCACACCGGACCGGCCGCTGGTGGTGATCTCGGCCGCCGGCGCTATCTGGTCGTATAAAGAAAACGGCGACTTCGACTACGGCCAACAGCTCAAACTCGAATGGGGCGTCACCCGGGCCGACGGCGGCACCGCGGCGATCGGGCAGGTCTACCCCATCGACCTCGGGCCGCAGCCGGCGTGGCGCAACCTGCGGTTCCCGCTGGCCTGGGCGCCGCCGGCGGCCAACGCCGCCCGCGTCGTCGCCTACGACCCCAACCTGAGCTCCGAGCAGTGGTTCGCGTTCACGCCGCCGCGGGTGCCGGTGCTGCAAACCCTGCAGCAGCTGGTCGGCTCGCACACCCCGGCGCTGATGGACATCGCGACCGCCGCGAACTTCCCGTGCCAGCGACCGTCCACCGAACACCTCGGCGTGGCCGAACTCCCGGCCTACCGCATCCTGCCCGACCACAAGCAGACGGCGGCGTCGTCGAACCTGTGGCAGTCGGGCGAGGACGGCGGGCCGTTCCTGTTCACCCAAGCGCTGCTGTGGACGTCCACGATCCCAACCTATCTGCGCGACGACTGGTACCGGGACTGGGGATCGGTGGAGCAGTACCACCGCCTGGTGCCGGCCGAGCAGGCGCCCGACGCCGACATTGCACAGGGCGTCGTCACCGCGTACGGCTGGAGCCGACAGGGACCGATTCGGGCACTGCCATGACACTCACCCAAGCTGCCGAACCCGCCGCCACCCGAACCGCTGCCGGTGACGTCCGGGTGGCGCGCTGGGTGGCGACGATCGCCGGACTGGTCGGCTTCGTGCTGTCGGTCGCCACACCGTTGCTGCCCGTCGTCCAGACCACCGCGACGCTCAGCTGGCCGCAGCAGGGCCGGCTGGCCAGCGTGACGGCGCCGCTGATTTCGCTCACCCCCGTCGCGATGACCGTCGAAGTGCCGTGCGACGTGATCCGTGCCATGCCGCGCAACGGCGGCCTGGTGGTGGGCACCACCCCCAAGCAGGGCAAGGATGCCTCGCTCAACGGGCTGTTCGTCGACGTCACCAGCCGGCGGGTCGACGTCACCGACCGCAACGTGGTGATCATCAGCGTGCCGCGCGCCCAGGTCAACGGGACCGGGGATGTCGCGGGATGTTCCAGGATCGAGATCACCTCCACCCACGCGGGCACCTACGCCGCCTTCGTCGGGCTGACCGACCCGGCCGGGCATCCACTGCGCTCCGGCTACCCCGACCCGAACCTGCGGCCGCAGGTGGTCGGGGTGTTCACCGACCTGACCGGTCCGGCGCCGCCCGGGCTGCGCCTCTCGGCGACCATCGACACCCGGTTCTCCACGACGCCGACCGCGCTCAAGCTGTCCGCAATGCTGCTCGCGGTCGCCGCCACCGTCGTCGCGCTGGTCGCGCTGTGGCGGCTGGACCGCATGGACGGCCGCCGGATGCACCGACTCGTCCCCGCCCGCTGGCACGGCTTCACGCCGGCCGACGCCACCGTGATCGTCGTGTTCGGGCTCTGGCATGTGATCGGGGCGAACTCGTCGGACGACGGCTACGTCCTGGGTATGGCCCGGGTGGCCGACCACGCCGGCTACATGTCCAACTACTTCCGCTGGTTCGGCAGCCCCGAGGACCCGTTCGGCTGGTACTACAACCTGCTGGCGCTGATGACCCACGTCAGCGACGCCAGCATCTGGATCCGGCTGCCCGACCTGGTCGCCGGGCTGCTGTGCTGGCTGCTGCTGTCCCGCGAGGTGCTGCCCCGGCTGGGGCCCGCGGTGGCGGCCAGCAAGCCCGCGGTGTGGGCGGCCGCGACGGTGCTGCTGGCCGCGTGGATGCCGTTCGACAACGGCCTGCGGCCCGAGGGGATCATCGCGGCAGGCTCGCTGGTCACCTACGTGCTGATCGAGCGGTCGATGTACTTCGGGCGCATGACGCCGGCGGCGCTGGCGGTCGTCACCGCCGCGTTCACGCTCGGCATCCAGCCCACCGGCCTGATCGCGGTGGCCGCTCTGGTAGCGGGTGGCCGGCCGATCCTGCGGATCCTGGTGCGCCGGCACCGCCTGGTCGGCACCTGGCCGCTGGTGGCCCCGCTGCTGGCGGCCGGCACCGTGGTGCTAACGGTCGTGTTCGCCGACCAGACACTGCGGGCGGTGTTGGAAGCCACCAGGATTCGCGCGGCGATCGGGCCCAGCCAGGCGTGGTACACCGAGAACCTGCGCTACTACTACCTGTTCCTGCCCACCGTCGACGGGTCGCTGTCGCGCCGGTTCGGCTTTTTCATCACCGCGCTGTGCCTGTTCACCGCGATGTTTATCATGTTGCGCCGCAAACGGATTCCCGGCGTGGCCCGGGGGCCGGCATGGCGTCTGATGGGTGTCATATTCGGCACCATGTTCTTCATGATGTTCGCGCCCACCAAGTGGGTGCACCACTTCGGCCTGTTCGCCGCGGTGGGCGCGGCGATGGCCGCGCTGGCAACGGTGCTGGTGTCGCCGGCGGTGCTGCGCTGGCCGCGAAACCGGATGGCGTTCGTGGCGGCGGTGTTTTTCCTGCTCGCGTTGTGCTTCGCCACCACCAACGGCTGGTGGTATGTGTCCAGCTACGGCGTGCCGTTCAACAGCGCAATGCCGAAGGTCGGCGGAATAACCTTCAGCACAATATTTTTCGCGTTGTTCGCGCTGACCGCACTGTATGCGACCTGGTTGCACTTCGCCCCCCGCGACCACGGCGCCGGCCGGCTGTCGCGTGCGTTGACGGCGGCACCGGTGCCGATCGCCGCCGGTTTCATGGTCTGCGTGTTCGTCGCGTCGATGGTGGCCGGGATCGTGCGTCAGTACCCCACCTACTCCAACGGCTGGGCCAACCTGCGGGCGTTCACCGGCGGCTGCGGTCTGGCCGACGACGTGCTCGTCGAACCGGACACCAACGCGGGCTTCATGCCCGCAGTGCCCGGTGATTACGGCGATCTGGGCCCCCTCGGCGGGGTGGGCCCGGTGGGCTTCACGGCGAACGGTGTACCGGAACACACTGTCGCCGAGGCAGTTCGGATGACGCCGCCGCAGCCGGGCACCGACTACGACTGGGACGCGCCGACCAAACTCACCAGGCCCGGCATCAACGGCTCGACGGTGCCGCTGCCGTACGGCCTTGACCCGGCGCGGGTTCCGGTGGCCGGCAGCTACACCACCGGCCCGCAGCAGCAGAGCCTGCTCACCTCCGCGTGGTACCAACTGTCCCGCCCCGACGACGGGCACCCGCTGATAGTGGTGACCGCGGCGGGCAAGATCGCCGGCAACAGCGTGCTGCACGGGCACACCGACGGGCAGGCCGTGGTGCTGGAATACGCACGTGCCGACCTCGTTCCGGCCGGGCGGCTGGTGCCCTACGATCTGTACGGCGAGCAGCCCAAGGTGTGGCGCAACCTGCGCTTCGCGCGTGCCAAGGTGCCGCCGGATGCGACCGTGGTGCGGGTGGTGGTGCAGGACCTCTCGCTGACCCCGCAGGACTGGGTCGCGGTGACTCCGCCGCGGGTGCCGAACCTGCGTTCGCTGCAGGAGTACGTCGGCTCGTCGCAGCCGGTGCTGATGGACTGGGCTGTCGGCCTGGCCTTCCCGTGCCAGCATCCGATGCTGCACGCCAACGGTGTGACCGAGATCCCGAAGTTCCGCATCACCCCGGACTACATGGCCAAAAAGCAGGACACCGACACTTGGGAGGACGGCGTCAACGGGGGTCTCTTGGGCATCACCGACGTGCTGTTGCGCGCGCACGTGATGGCCACATACCTGTCCCGCGACTGGGGCCGCGACTGGGGGGCGCTGCGCATGTTCGACACGATCGTGAATGCCGAGCCCGCGCAGCTCGAGTTGGGCACCGCCACCCGCACCGGGTGGTGGTCACCCGGACCGATCCGGATCAAGCCGTAGCCCCGGGGACAAGTGATGTCTGGGCGCACAGGGTGTCTGGGCGCACAGGATGTCTGGGCGCACAGGGTGTCTGGGCGGAAGTGGTTTCTTTTCAGGCTATTTCGCGGTTTGTGGTAGCCGCGGCCCGCTGAGCTATCGACGGGCGTGAACGCACCAGTGAGCCTGCTGGGCGGCCGATCAGCCGGCACACAATACTGGCGCTGCGAGCGTTCAAGGGGCTGCGCCCCGGTGTGAGCACCGGAAAATCTGTCGAGTGTGCGGTTTCGTACGCGACACGCCGGCGTTGGCGTAGCAAACCGCACACTCGACGAATAGCTCTGCTCGACGCGAGCGCCGACCAGGGCGTTTGCGCAATTTTCGAGTGAGCCGGGCACCTCCGGTGCCGACCGGCGCAGCGACACTTGAGTGACAACCAACGCGACGTGGCCGCCCCACGATATGCAATGAATTGAGCCGAGTCGGATTCAGGCTATTTCACGGGTTGGATGCAGCAAGGGGCCGCCGGGGATTCAAGACCGCCCATCCCGCCGCGGCACCCCGACGCGAAGGGCCCTTCCGCGATCGGCAAAGCGGGCGCCGACCACGTCGGTTGGTGATAGCTACACCGGGATCAGGCCGTGCTTGCGGCCGAGGCGCCACCACACTTGCTTGTCGCGCAACAGGTGCATCGACTTGCGCAGTAGCAGCCGGGTGTCGTGCGGTTCGATGACCGCGTCGATGAAACCCCGCTCGGCGGCGATCCACGGAATCGCCATGTTGAGGTTGTAGTTCTCGATGAAGCTCTTCTTGATCGCCTGCGCCTCCGGCGCATTCGGGTCCGGAAAGCGTTTCATCAGTAGTTGCGCGGCACCTTCGGCGCCGATCACCGCGATGCGCGCGGTGGGCCAGGCGAGGTTCAGGTCGGCGGACAGCTGCTTGGAGCCCATCACCGCGTACGCCCCGCCGTAGGACTTACGGATGGTGAGCGTCACCTTCGGCACCTCGGCCTCGACGACCGCGTACAGGAAACGCCCGCCGCGCTTGATGATCCCGTTCTTCTCCTGCTCCACTCCGGGCAGGAATCCGGGCGTGTCCACGACGAACACCAGCGGGAGGTGAAACGAATCGCAGAACCGGACGAACCGCGCCGCCTTGTCCGAGGCCTCGTTGTCGATCGCGCCCGACAGGTGCATCGGCTGGTTGGCCACCACGCCGACCGCGTGCCCGTCGATCCGGGCGAACCCGGTGATCATGGCCTGCCCGGCCTGTGACGCGACGTCGAGGAAATCGCCGTCGTCGAAGATGCGCAGCAAGATCTCGTGCATGTCGTAGGCCATATTGTCGGAATCCGGCACGATCGTGTCGAGTTCCAGGTCGTGCGGCGTGATCTGCGGCTCCAGACCGGGATTGACGACCGGCGGGTCGTCGAAGCAGTTCGCCGGCACGAACGACAAAAAGTCGCGCACGTACTGGAAAGCCTCCGCCTCGGAGTCGACGACCTGGTGGATGTTGCCGTAGCGGGCCTGGTGGTCGGCGCCCCCGAGCTCGTCGAGGCTGACATCCTCGCCGGTGACGTCCTTGATGACGTCGGGTCCGGTGACGAACATGTAGCCCTGGTCGCGCACCGCCACCACCGTATCGGTCTGGATCGGCGAATATACCGCTCCCCCAGCGCATTTGCCGAGAATGACGGAGACCTGCGGAACGATACCGCTCAACAGTTCGTGACGGCGGCCCAACTCCGCGTACCAGGCCAGCGAGGTGACCGCGTCCTGGATCCGGGCGCCGCCGGAGTCGTTGATGCCGACGATCGGGCAGGCCACCTTCGCGCACCACTCCATCAGGTGGGCGACCTTGCGGCCGAACATCTCTCCGACGCTGCCGCCGAACACGGTCTGGTCGTGGGAGAACACTCCGACCGGCCGCCCGTTGATGGTGCCGTGGCCGGTGACGACGCCGTCGCCGTAGAGCGCGCCCGGGTCGCCCGGGTTGCGCGCCAATGCCCCGGTCTCCAGGAAACTGCCCGGGTCGACGAGCTCGTGGACGCGGGCGCGGGCGCTGGGGAGACCCTTCCTGTCGCGTCGGGCTATCGCCTTCGCGTCGCCGGGTTCCCTTGCCAGTTGCAGTTTTTCGCGCAGTTCGGCCAGGCTTTCGGCGGTGGTCTTCGAGGTCACGTGTGCGCCTTCTGCTCAGCATCGATCCTGGCATCGATCGTGGTCAGGACCTGGGTCATGTGCGCGCCGACCTTGGCGATGATCGGCTCGTCGATGGCCTGGATGTGCTCGCCGCCGATGTGCACGACCTCCAGATCGGCGACGAACTCGCCCCAGCCGCCGTCGGGTTTACGGACGGCGTAGCGCGGCTCGAACATGATCGCGTCGTCGTGGTAACGGTCGGCCATGTAGAGCGTCACATGCCCGTCGTAGGGCTGGATCTGCACGGTGTCCAAGGCCCGGTTGTCCAGATACGACGTCCGCTGATGCTCGACGATGCCGGCCGGGATCTGCGCCCCGCTCTGCTTGACCGCCTCCAGCACGAAGCGGACCTGGCCCTCGTCGTCGAGCTTTTCGAGCTCCTCATAGGGAATCGCGGGAATCGAGACGTTGAACGTCTTTTCGGCGAAGCGAGCGTAGCGGTCCCAGCGTTTGCGGATCTCCTCGCTGGTCTGCGGGATCTCCTCTGCGGGGCGCACCGTGTCGATCAGGCCCACGAACGGCACGTCGCAACCCAGTCGCTTCAACCCCACCGCACACGCGTACGCCAGGGCGCCGCCGAGCGACCAGCCGGCCAGGATGAACGGCCCGTCACCCTGCATCTGCACCAGCCTGGGCAGGTAGATCGCGGCGCGTTCTTCGATGGAGCCCTCGACCCGCTCGAAGCCGTACATCGGGGTGTCCGGCGGCAGGCGGTCCAGCAGCGGCTCGTAGACCACCGTCGACCCGCCGGCCGGATGGAACACGAATACCGGAACCCGCGACGCGCCTTCGGGTCTGGCCCGCAGTGTCCGCACGAAACCGTCGACCTGCCCGGCCTCCAGGTACTCGCGGACCTTCTCGGCCAGCTCCTCGATGTTCGCGGCTGCCTTCACGTCGTCGGCGCTGATCGGTCCGGCGGCACGTTCGGAAAGCCGTTGCGCCATCTTGGCGACTGCGTCGTCGTCGAGCCCCGGCAGCGGTGTGAAGATGCCGCCCGGTGACTTGCCGGTGACGATCGCCCACGTCGCGAATGTGACCCGCTCGGCGGCGTCGCGCGGCGGCACATCGGAATTGAGCGCCTCGGCGACCGCCCGCTGGTTGAGCGCCCGTGCCGCGGCAGTCAGGTTCGGCTCGTCGGCCGCGGCGGGCGGGCCGGCCGGGTCGGTCGGCGGCGGCGGAACGGCCGCATCGGACGCCGGTGACACCGCCCCCGGCGCCGGCGACGCCGCCTCCGGCTCGGTCGACGCCGCAGGCTCGGGCGGCTCCGGCAAGGGCTGGTCGACCGCCGGCGGCGACTCGCCGCCGAGTACTTCGGCCGCTACCTTGGCGATCTCCTCGGCGCTCTGCGTCTGCTGGTAGTCGTGCAGCTGCTCTACCTCGTCGCGGTGCTCGATCGCGTAGACGATCAGCTGCTCGACGTTGTAGAGGTTGGCGTCACGGACCGCCTGCAACTGGATCGGCGGCATGTCGAAGTCGTACTCGACGCGGTTCTTGATCCGCACCGCCATCATCGAGTCCAGGCCCAGCTCCATCAGCGGAACCTCCCACGGCAGGTCCTCGGGCGCGTAGCCCATCGCCGTCGACACGATCATGCCCAGCCGCTGGCCAACGGTTTCACCGGAATCCGGCGACCACTTCTCGAAGGTGACCCCGGTTCGCCGGGTGAGGCTGTCGTGCACGATGTCGGCGTCGTCGGGTTCTGGCTCGGGCTCGACGGGTGCGGTCACGGTGGTCGTCGGGGTTGCCGTCGCCGCGCCGACGGCAACCGGCAGTCCCGCGACACCGGCCTGACCCGCCCGCGCGACCAGGGCGTCGTAGACCAGCGTGAAGGATTCGCCGATGCGCGCGTGCACCTGCACGGACGCGCCGCCGGGGTGGCGGGTCAGCGTCGTCACCAGCCGGGCGTCGTCGGCGGGCACCGCCCGCTGCTCGGCGGCCGTCAGCTGTGCATCTGGAAGTATCTGCTCCGCAGCGGCTTTCACCAAAGCAGCCAGCTCGGGGTTGCCGCCGCGCGGCGCCCACTCCCAGACGTGCCGGCCGTCCGGAAGCGCGACGTGAGTGCCCGGCACCAGCACCGAACCGTCGCCGGAGAAGTGCACGTCGAGCCAGTACTCCTTGCGGTGGAACCGGGTCGGCGGAATGTTCGCGTAGTCCTCCGGGCCGACAGCGCGGGTGAACAGCGTGCGGATGTCCAGGTCGTGGCCGCAGACGAAAAGCTGCGCCATCGCCGCGGTCATCGAGTCGACGTCGTCCTGTTTGCGGGCCAGCGTCGGAATCAGCTGTGCATCAGGCAATCCCGCCGCAGCTGTGGTCAAGCCCACCTGCACCAGCGCAACCGGGTTGGGCGCCAACTCCACAAAGGTCATGTAACCGGCCTCGACGGCGTTGCTGATGCCCTGGGTGAAGCGGACCGAATGTCGCAGGCCCTTCATCCAGTACGCGACGTCGTGGATCGGCTCGCCGCCGGGCCGGATGTAGCTGCCCTCGTGCACCGTGGAGAAGTAGCCGGTGGTCAGCGGCATCGGCGCAATGCCGGCGAGCTCGGCCGCGAGCTCACCCAGCAGCGGGTCCATCTGCGAGGTGTGGCTGGCGCCCTTGGTCGCGAACTTGCGGGCGAAGCGGCCCTCTTCTTCGCAGCGGGCGATGATCGCATCCACCTGCTCGGGCGGGCCGCCGATCACGGTCTGGGTCGGTGCGGCGTAGACGCACACCTCCAGGTCCGGGAAATCCGAGAAAACCGTGCGGATTTCGTCGGCGGAGTATTCCACCAGCGCCATCAGCCGGATGTACTCGCCGAACAGCATCGCCTCACCCTCGCCCATCAAATGGGCCCGCGAGCAGATCGTGCGGGTGGCGTCCGCCAGCGACAGCCCGCCGGCGAAGTAGGCCGCCGCCGCCTCGCCCAGTGACTGGCCGATGACCGCGGCGGGCCGGGCACCGTGATGGCGCAACAACTCACCCAGCGCGACCTGGATGGCGAAGATCACCACCTGGGTGGTCTCGATGCCGTAGTCCTGCGAGTCGTCGAGAATCATTTCCAGGATCGAATAGCCGCGCTCGTCCTGGATCAACGCGTCGCACCTGTCGATCCACTCGGCGAAGACCGCGTTGCGCAGGTACAGGTCCTTGCCCATCTTGCGGTGCTGGGCTCCGAAGCCGGCGAGCACCCACACCGGGCCGGACGCCACCGGCCCGTCGGCGCTGTAGACGGTGGGGCTCTGCTTGCCGGCGGCCACCGCGCGCAGCCCGCTGATCGCCTCGTCGTGGTCGCGGGCCAGCACCACCGCCCGGGAGCGGCCGTGGTTGCGCCGCGACAGCGCCCGGCCGATCGACTCCAGCGACGACGCCCGGCCTTCCTCGGTCTCCATCCAGTCGGCCAGCTCGGCGGCGGCGGCCTTCTTGCGTGACGTCAGGAACGCCGACACGGCCAGCGGCACGATTGGTGCCGGAACCTCTTGTGCCGCAAGCTCTTCGGTTGCGATCGCCTTGAGCCGCAACGCCTCCTCGGTGACGCCGGGCAGGTCCGGTTCCACAGCGGCAGCGCCCGCGGCAATGCCCTCACCTTGGACGAACTCGCCGTACTCGTCGAACCGCACCCCGCCGGCGTGCTCGGCCTGCGTGTCCGCAGCGGTCGTGTCCCCAGCGGTCGTGTCCCCAGCGGTCGTGTCCCCAGGGGGCTCCGGTTCGCGCGTCTGCGTTTCCGCCTTTTCCACGACATCGCGCGGCAGCACCTCGCGCAGCACCACATGCGCGTTGGCGCCGCCGAAGCCGAAGCTGGACACCCCGGCGATCGCGTACCCGCTGTAGCGGGGCCAGTCGGCCACCGTGTCCAAGACGCGTAGGCGCGCGGCGTCGAAGTCGATGTAGGGGCTGGGCCCGGCGTAGTTGATCGACGGCGGCAGCGTGCCGTGCTGCAGCGCCAGCACCATCTTGGCCAGGCTGGCCACCCCGGCAGCCGATTCCAGGTGCCCGATGTTGGTTTTGATCGCGCCCAGCAGAGCCGGCTTGTCGGCGGGACGGCCCCGGCCGACCACGCGGCCCAGAGCCTGCGCTTCGATGGGGTCGCCGAGGGCGGTTCCGGTGCCGTGCGCCTCGATGTAGTCGACGCTGCGTGGGTTGATGCCGGCGTCCTTGTACGCCCGGCGCAACACGTCGGCCTGGGCGTCCGGGTTGGGCGCGATCAGCCCGTTGGAGCGGCCGTCGTGGTTGACTGCGCTGCCGGCGATCACCGCCAGGATCATGTCGCCGTCGCGGCGGGCGTCGTCGACCCGTTTGAGCACCAGCATGCCGCCGCCCTCGGAGCGGGTGTAGCCGTCAGCGTCGGCGGAGAACGACTTGATTCGGCCGTCCGGTGCGAGCACGGCGCCGATCTCGTCGAACCCCAGCGTCACCGCCGGGGTGATCAGCGCGTTGACCCCGCCGGCGACGGCGACGTCGCACTCGCCGCTGCGCAGCGCCGCCACCGCCTGATGCGTCGCCACCAGGGAACTCGAGCAGGCGGTGTCCACCGCCACCGACGGGCCACGGAAGTCGAAGAAGTACGACACCCGGTTGGCGACGATCGAGCTCGCCGTACCGGTGATGGCATAGGGGTGCGCGGCGGTCGGGTCGGACATCACCAGGAAGCCGTAGTCGTTGACCGAGGTGCCGACGAAAACCCCGACGGCTTCGCCGCGCAGGCTCGACGCCGGGATCCGGGCGTTCTCCAGCGCCTCCCAGGTCAGCTCCAGCGTCATCCTTTGTTGCGGGTCGATGTTGTCGGCTTCGGTCTTCGACAGCGCGAAGAACTCGGCGTCGAAACCCTTGATGTCGCTCAGGTAGCCACCGCGGGTGCGGGCCTTGGCCACCCGCTCGGCCATCCGCCGCTCCTCGGTGAACTCCGACCAGCGGCCCTCGGGCAGGTCGGTGATCGCGTCACGACCCTCCAGCAGCGCCCGCCAGGTTTCCTCGGGGGTGTTCATGTCGCCCGGGAACCGGGTGGCCAGCCCCACCACGGCGATGTCGACCCGTTCGGTCGGGCCGGGGCGAGACCAGTCGGCGTCGTCGTCATCCTCGTGCAATGGATCACCTTCGACGATCCAGGTGGCCAACGATTCGATGGTCGGATGCTCGAACGCGGCCGCGATCGACACCGTGACACCGGTGCGGTCTTCGATGTCGGCGGCCATCGCCACCGCGTCGCGCGACGACAGGCCCAGCTCCACCATCGGCGTCGCGTCGTCGACGGCATCCGGCGCCTGGCCGGTCGCCCGGGCGACCCAGTTGCGCAGCCACTGCCGCACCTCGGCGACCGTCATGTCGGTGCGCGCAGACGTCGCAGCTGCGCCGGAGTCGATGTCGGTGTCAGTCATCCCGATCAGACCGCCTCGTCCGGGAAAACATTCGGGGACGCGGCGCCGCTGCGCAGGCTGCCGTCGAGATAGGCGGCACGGCAGGCGCGGCGACCGATCTTGCCGCTCGACGTCCTCGGGATCGACCCGGCCTGCACCAGCAGCACATCGCGGGCCGTCACCCCGTGCCGGACGGCGATGGCCGCCCGGATGTCGTCGGCGATCGGCCCCGGGTCGAGCTTGTGCGTGCCGGCGGCGCGCTCGCCGACGATCACCAGCTGCTCGGAGGTGTCCTCCGGGTCGTACTTCAGGCCCGCATGCGGGTTGTCGAACACTTCCGACGGCAACTGGTTGGCCGGTACCGAGAACGCGGCGACGTAGCCCACCCGCACCGCGCGGTTCGATTCCTGGGCCGAGTACTCCAGATCCTGCGGGTAGTGGTTGCGCCCGTCGATGATGACGAGATCCTTGACCCGGCCGGTGATGTAGAGGTGACCGTCGTGGTAGGTGCCGTAGTCACCGGTGCGAACCCACAGCCCGTCGTCGGGGGCGCCGTCGGCATGCGACGGGTTGGTGCGGGACTTGAGGATGTTCTTGAAGGTCTCGGTGGACTCGTCCTCTTTGTTCCAGTAGCCGGTGCCCATGTTGTTGCCGTGCAGCCAGACCTCGCCGATCTGGCCGTCGGGAACCTCGGTGGCCGACTCCGCGTCGACGATCACCGCCCACTCGTCGACGCCGATCAGCCCGGCGGAGGCCTGCGCGACGGCGTTCGGCGAATCGCCGGGCACCTCCACGAACCGGTGATTGTTCAGCTCGTCCCGGTCGACGTGGATGATCTTGGGTTTGGCGTCCATCGGCGTGGTGGAGACGAACAGGGTCGCCTCGGCCAGGCCGTAGGACGGTTTGATCGCCTCCTCCCGAAAACCGTACGGCGCGAACGCCTGGTTGAACTTGCGCAGCGACGCCGCCGACACCGGCTCGCTGCCGTTGAGCAGCGCCTTCACATTGCTCAGGTCCAGCGGCGGCTCACCGTCTTTGGGCAGGCCGCGGGCCGCGGCGTGCTCGAACGCGAAATTCGGTGCGGCGGAGATGGTTCCGCCGGTCTCACCTTCCTTGCGGGCGAGTTCGCGGATCCAGCGGCCGGGCCGGCGCACGAAGGCGGCCGGCGTCATGAAGGTGCACTGGTAGCCGATCACCGACGACAACATGATGGTGATCAGGCCCATGTCGTGGAAGAACGGCAGCCAGGTGACGCCGCGGTCGCCCTCTTGGCCCTCCAGCGCGTGGATCACCTGAACCACATTGGTGGGCAGGTTCAGATGGCTGATCTGCACCCCCGCCGGGGCGCGGGTGGAGCCCGAGGTGTACTGCAGGTACGCGATGGAGTCCGCGTCGACGGGCACCATCTCCCAGGTGGCACCGACCTCCGCCGGCACCGCGTCGACGGCGATGACGCGCGGCCGTTCCCCGGCCGGCCGGTTGCGGATGAACTTGCGGACGCCCTCGGCGGAATCGGCGGTGGTCAGGATCGTCGACGGGGCGCAGTCGTCGAGCACCGCATGCAGGCGGCCGACGTGACCCGGCTCTGCTGGGTCGAACAGCGGCACCGCGATCCGGCCGGCGTACAGGGTGCCGAACAACGCCACCAGGTAGGCCAGGTTCTGCGGGCACAGAATCGCAATCCGGTCCCCCGGCTGGGTGACCTGCTGCAGCCGGGCCCCCAACGCCCGGTTGCGGGTGCCGAACTCCGACCAGGAGATGTCTCGTACCACGCCGTCACGTTCGGTGGAGAAGTCCACAAACCGGTACGCGAGCTTGTCGCCGCGCACCGCCGCCCAGCGTTCGACGGTCTTGACCAGGTTGGCGTTGTCGGGGAACGTGATCTTGCCGTTCACGATGAACGGGTTGTGGTACATACCATTCTCCTGTCACAACACATCTCGGCCCGCTACGTCTGTGGTCGGCTACGTCTGTGGTCGGCTACGTCTGTGCGGCTCGCCGGGCCGTCGCAGCCGACCCGACGCGCCCCGCGGGATGCCGCAAACCCCCAGATGGTACCGAGGCCCATGCGCAAATGGGCAGCACGTCGACGCGAAATACCAACCGCAATGCATCTTAACGATCTCTTAATGTTAAGGGGTCAGCCGCTCCGGACCAAATCCGAAAGCGCCGCGTGTCGCGCCGCTCAGCGGTGTCGGGGATGTGGTGCGTCGGCGATGACATTCCGCGCCCAGTTCAGGGTCCACTGGGTTGCCGACTCCCCGTCCAGGCTCCAGAACTGGGTGGTCGCATACATGGCGTGCACCGGCTGGCCGGCGCCCCCGGCCAGGGCGTCCAGCGTCTTGGGCAGGTTCGCGATGTTGAACGCATCCCGGGGTGCGGCGCAGATCAGGTCACCGGGAGCGCAGATCTCGTTGGTCCGGTCGTCGAGCGCCCCGAACCCGCCCGCGCGCGCACCGGTCATCGCGAGCCCGAGCCCGGACAGCACAGGCACCTCGTGCAGGGTGATCTCCGCGCCCTCCCCGGGCGGGTTGGGGCCGATGTCCTTGCCCACCCCGTCCTGGCGGCGGCCGTCGGCGATCAGTGTCACGCCCAGAACCAGATCCGCGTCGACCGGTCCGCGCCCGTTGCCGATGTCGCTGGCGATATCCCCCGCGATCACCGCGCCCTGGGAGAAGCCGATCAGTACGTAACTGGTCAGCGGGCACCTGTCGTTCATGTCGGTCATCGCCTTGAGCGTCGCGCGGGTTCCCTCGGCCCGGCTGTCGTTGTAGGACATCTGCTGGTCGGCGCTCAGCGGATTGTGGAACTGCGCGGTGTAGGGGACCGTGTACACCTCGACCCGGCTGGAGTCGAACTGCTCGGAGATCGGTTGGGTGATGTCGCGCAGCAGCGCGTTCGGGAACTCCGCCGGGTGCAACGGGTTGTCGGTGAGCGACGACTCCCACGTTCCCGGCACGGCGATCAGTTGCACGTCGGGGCAGCTGGCGTCCTGGAAGGCCGGGCGGGGTTTCGTCGGCCGCGCCGGAGCGCTGGTCGGCGGTACGACGCCGGGCGGCACCGCGGTGGGCGGCAGTTCAGGCCTGCGCAGGATGACAACCGCCGCCCAGATGACCAACGCCACGACCAGCGCGACCACCCCGGCGGCGGCCAACGCGAGGACGCGGTGGCGCTTGCGCCGGGACTTACCAGCCTTGTTGGCAGCCATGTCTCCTGCTCACAGAGTCGATCGGGAAGGGTCGGTCGGGAAGGGTCGGTCGGGAAGGGTCGGCCGGGAAGGGTCGTCCGCAGAAACCGGCGGCCGGGCCGCTACGTCTGCCGCACGCCTTCACGGTACCGGTTCCCGGCAGCGGCGCCGGCCCCCGAGCGGGGCCAGCCGATCCGGGCCGGCGGGCTACCGGATCGCGCCGACGACGTCACCGGACATCGCGCCCAGCTGCGACGCCCACGACCCCCAGCCGTTGTCCCCGCCGGCCGGGAAATCGAAATGCCCGTTGTGTCCCCCGACGCTGCGGTACTGCTGGTAGAAGAACCGGCTGTTGCCCATGGCCTGGTCGGCTTGGCCGATCATGGCGGCATCATCGCCGGGCGCCCCGAATCCCGGGCTGTAAACCCAGATCCGGCTGTTGTTCTGCGCCAGCAGCGACGCGTGGACATAGGGGTCGTGGAACTTCCACCGGCCCAGCTGCGGCGCACCCCACATCCCGTAGCTGTCCACGCCGCCGTACTGCGCCATGCCGGCCGTGATCGCACCGTTCGTGATGGTGTTCGAGGGGTAGAGGAACCCCGACAGCGAGCCCGCGTAACCGAACCGGTCGGGGTGGAAGCAGGCCAGCGCCATCGCGGCGTATCCGCCCTGCGACGCCCCGACCACGGCGTGCCCGCCCGGCGCCAGCCCCTTGTTGGCGGCCAGCCAATCCGGCAGCTCGCTGGACAGGAAGGTGTCCCACTGCTTGCTGCCGTCCCGCTCCCAGTCGGTGTACATGCTGAACGCGCCGCCCGCGGGAGCGGCCACCGAGATGCCCTTGCCGGCCAGGGTGTTCATGGCGTTGCCCGCGGTCACCCAGTTGCTGACGTCGGGCCCGCCGTTGAACGCGTCCAGCAGGTAGACCGCGTGCGGTCCACCACCCAGGAACGCGACCGGGATGTCGCGGCCCATGGCCCCGGACGGGACCATCAGCGTCTCGTAGCTCGCGGCGTGCGCGGTGGCGCCGACGGCTCCCAGGCCCAGTGTCAGGACGGCCGTCCACATGATTCGCAGCAGCATCGACAGGCCCCTCATGCTCAACCTCTCTTGTGTGTCGACTCGTGTATCGACTCGTGTATCGCTTCGCGAGCACCGCACCCCCGTCCCGCAAGGTAGTGAATCACAGAAGGCGCGCCGGGATGGGCGGAATGACCGACGGCGGCGACCTGTCGAGGTCGCCGCCGTCGGCTGTAGGTTCTGCGTTGCGCCTGCCTAGGCGCCGCCGTTGCCCTGCGCACCTGTCACGGTGCCCCCGCTGGCCGCGGTGCTCTGGCCGGCCGGGCTGGCCGCGGCGCTGCTGCTGCCGGTGTCGGCCGACGCGCCCAGGACGCGCTGCAGGTCGGGCTTCATCGCCTGCAGCTGCGCACCCCAGTACTCCCAGCTGTGGGTGCCGCTGTCCGGGAAGTTGAAGACGGCGTTGTGCCCACCAGCAGCGGTGTAGGCGTCCTGGAACTTGATGTTGCTGGTCCGCACGAAGCCCTCCAGGAACTTCGCCGGCAGGTTGTCGCCGCCCAGTTCCGACGGCTTGCCGTTGCCGCAGTAGTCCCAGATGCGGGTGTTGTTGGCCACCAGCGTCCCGATGTTGAGCATCGGGTCGTTGCGCTGCCACGCCGGGTCCTCCTTGGGGCCCCACATGTCCTGCGCCTTGTAGCCGCCGGCGTCGCCCATCGCCAGGCCGATCAGCGACGGCCCCATCCCCTGGGAGGGGTCGAGCAGGCCCGACATCGTGCCGGCGTACACGAACTGGTCAGGGTGGTAGGTCGCCAGCGTCAGCGCCGACGACCCCGCCATCGACAGGCCGACGGCGGCGCTGCCGGTCGGCTTGACCTGGTAGTTCGCCTGCAGGTACTGCGGCAGCTCGCTGGTCAGGAAGGTCTCCCACTTGTAGGTCTGGCAGCCGGCTTTCCCGCAGGCCGGGCTGTACCAGTCGGTGTAGAAGCTGGACTGCCCGCCGACCGGCATGATCACCGAGAGACCCGACTGGTAGTACCACTCGAACGCCTGGGTGTTGATGTCCCAGCCGTTGTAGTCGTCCTGCGCGCGCAGGCCGTCGAGCAGGTAGACCGCCGGCGAGTTGTTGCCGCCGCTCTGGAACTGAATCTTGATGTCGCGGCCCATCGCCGCGGAGGGCACCTGCAGGTACTCGACAGGCAGACCGGGCCGGGAGAACGCCCCGGCGGTCGCGGTCTCGCCGGCAACGCCGATCATCCCTGGCACCAGGGCCGCACCGACGGCCCCTAACACGAGTCGGCGCGGCATCACCTTCGCGGCACCGCGCAACCTGTCGACAAGCTTCATTCTTGTTTTCCTCATCCTTTGTCGGGCCCACCTTCATTTGGGTCGGACTTCATGCTTCGCGTCACCCGACGCGCCCTCACGAGCAGGAGATCCCACCCCGGGCTGATTCGTCGTCGGGCCGGCCACAGTGCACAGCCACGCCCGCGTAGTCAACCACATCCGCGGGCGACGGCGCGCCTCGCGGGCCGTCGATCCGCACCGCGGGCGACCCGATCAGCGCCTGCCACACCCCACCGAACGCCCGCGGCGTCAGTGTGCTCATTCAGGTCTATGTGCTGCTGAAAGCAGATCTGATCGATTGCTGACGAGGTGTCCGAACGCGGACTTGCCGACGGTGAGCGGGGTGACAAAAAATTTTCGTCACGGCCCGGTAGCCGGCATGCCGGTGTAGGGCGGTCCGCCCCCCTCCGGCATCTCCAGGCCGCAGCGCAGGAGCTCGTAGCGCGGGACCCGGTCGATGCGGTACCGGGTGAACTGGTAGGCATGCAGCACGTTGGAGACGAACCGGTGCACAGTCATCGGCCCGCGAACGGAATTGAGCACCGCCTGGGTCGCCGGGCAGCGCAGCGCCGCCTCGGCCTGTGCCACCCACCGCGCGTCGAGGTAGCCCGGGACACCGGGATACCACGTGACCCACGGCCCGTCGGCGATCACCCAGTCCGGGAAGAGGTTCTTGTCGTGTCCGATCCGGCTGTGCTGCACGCGCGCGGTGTGCGCAGCCAACGGATTGGCCAGGCCGATCTGGTCGAGCACCCGCACATCCAGGCCGACATTCATGCCCACCATGCCGAGGTTGGTGAAGAACACCGCGTGCGGGCCCCTAAGGGGTGTGCCGACGGGGGGTGTGCCGGCGTGGGGTGCGCGGGCGTCGCGCCCACCGGCGGGCGCCGGCGGGGACTTGAGCGCCGGGACGAGGTCCCACTGGTTGTAGTTGCCCGACGGCAGCAGCAGGGCGCCCTCCGGGGTGTTGTTGAGCGCCACCAGGATCGCCCGCATCCGCGGATAGTCGAGGTAGTCGGCGGCCGTCAGCGGATGCGCGTGCCCGGTGGCCTGCGCGTAGAACCGCCGCTCGTCGACAATCCCCGAGTAGGTGACGCGGGTGGCGTCGTCACCCATGCCGGGCGAGGTGGCCGCCCACAGCGACCAGCCCGCGACGGCCAGCCAGAGCACGCTGACCGCCGCCGACAGCCAGTATCCGGCCTCCCGCGCGAATCTGGTGCCGTCGGGAAAGACCACCGGCGCCACCGCCACCGGTGCCAGCATGCAGAACAGCGGCGCCAGCAGAACCCGGCCGTGCATGAAATCACCGCCTTGGCGGATCCAGTACAACCCCTGCAGCAATCCGCCCACGACGATGACGACCACGACGGCCGCGGGGCTTTGCGCCAGGCGAGCAAGCCGGCGGGCTCCGGTCGGCGGCCGGGAGCGCGTCGGGTGCCGGCGGCCGGGTGCTATCGACAGCGTCAGACCCAGCGCCGGCAGCAGCAGCGCGGGGATCCACAGCGCGTAGGGTCGGTTGAAGTTCGCCAGGTAGATCAGGCCCTGCGACCACTTGTCGCCGGCCGCGTCCTTGGCCAGCGCGGTCCCGGGGACCAGCAGCGCGTAGTAGCCCATCCGGAACACCTGATAGGCCACCGGGAGCAGCCCGCCGGCCACCACGATCAGCACCCGCCGTCGCCAGCCCGTCGCGGCGACCAGCATGATGATCAGCGCCGGTCCTCCGACCAGCGCCAAGTCCGGGCGCACCAGCACGCTGCAGCCGGCCACGAAGGCCAGCACCCCGGTGAACACCCGACCCGACGGCCGGGTTGTGGGCGCCTGCGACCAGCACACCATCATCCACCAGAGCAGCCCCAGGTAGGCCAGCACCAGGCCGTTCTCCAGGCCGGAGGTGGCGAAGTCGCGTGCCGTCGGCAGCGCGATGTACACCAGCGCACCGGCCGGCAGCAGCACCGCGCGCCGCGCCACCAGACCGGGCGCGTACAGCCGGGCGGCGCCCAGCATGACCAGCGCGACGCCCAGCACGCTCAGCACCAGCGCGAAGGCCAGCGCGACGTACTCCATGCGCATGGGCCCGGCCAGCCAACTGCCCGCATACATCAGGTAGGTCCACATCGCCGAGGTGTTGGCCTCCACCCGCTCGCCCTGGTTGAACACCGGCCCGTTGCCGGCCAGCAGGTTACGCACGGTGCGCAGCACGATCAGGCCGTCGTCGGCGGTCCAGCGTCGCTGCCAGGCGCCCCACCCGAACAGCGCAGCGACGACGACGACGCTGATCCACAGGCTGATCCGGACCGTGGCGTGGTAGCGGAACGCCACCAGGCCCGGCGGGCCGGCCTGGGTTTGGCGGGTTTTCGGCGCCGTCACGTCAGCCGAGGAGAGCCGCAACACCGACGGTTCCGATCAAGGCCACGAACAGCAGCTGCAGCACCCGGTCCCGCAGCGCGATGTCCTCGGGTTCGCCGGCCAGCCCGCCGTCGACGTCCACCGCGTAGCGCAGGATCGCGAGGGTGAACGGCACCATCGACACCGCGAACCAGCCCGCCCTGCCCTGGTCGCGCTCGAAGGCCCACAGCCCGTAGCACACCACCAGCGCGGTGGCCGACATCGTCCAGACGAACCGCAGATAGGTGCTGGTGTAGCTTTCCAGCGACTTGCGGATCTTGGCGCCGGTGCGCTCGGCCAGCTGCAGCTCGGCGTAGCGCTTGCCGGCCACCATGAACAGCGACCCGAACGCCATCATCAACAAAAACCACTGCGACAGATAGATACCCGCGGCTACACCGCCGGCGATCGCCCGGAGTAAAAACCCCGACGAGACGATGCAGATGTCGATCACCGCTTGGTGTTTGAGCCCGTAGCAGTACGCCAGTTGCATGCCGAGGTAGACCGCCATCACCACCGCGAGGCTCGGGGTCAGCCACCAGGCGATGAGCAGCGAGGCCGCCCCGAGCACCGCCGACAGGCTGTAGGCCAGCCACTCGGGCACCACGCCTGAGGCGATCGGCCGGAACCGCTTGGTGGGGTGCTCGCGGTCGGCCTCGACGTCACGGACGTCGTTGATCAGGTATACCGACGACGCCGCCAGGCAGAACACCACGAACGCGACGCCCACCTTGCCCAGCACGTCGACGTAGTCGTAGTGCACGTCGGTGCCCAACGCGGCCAGTGGCGCGGCCAGCACCAGCACGTTCTTCACCCATTGCCGCGGGCGCATGGCCTTGACCAGACCGACGACCAGGTTTGCCGGAGGTCCGGTCACCGGCACCACGTCCTCACTCATTCGGCACACCTTTGAATCGCGTGTCACGGCTGAATCGCGTGTCGCTGCTGAATCGTGCGTCACGGCTGAATCGTGCGTCACGGCGGTTGTCGAGCCGCCCGGCCAGAGCCGCCACCGCCGCGCCGACGGCCAGGCCCGCGGCCACGTCGCTGGGATAGTGCACGCCGAGCAGCATCCGCGACAACGCCATCGGCGGCACCAGCATGACAGGCAGCCGGGTTCCGGTCACGCGGGTCAGCAGGACGGCCGCCGCCGTGGTCGACGTGGCGTGCGCCGACGGGAAGCTCAGCCGGCTCGGTGTGCCGACGTGCACCACGACCGCCGGGTGGTGCGGACGCGGCCGGCGCGCCAGGCGTTTGATCAGGACGGCGGCGGCGTGCGCGGCGAACGCCCCGGCTCCGGCGGTCAGCCAGGCCCTCGCGCGCTGCGGCTGCAGAATCGCGCCCAGCGCCGACACCGCCAACCAGCCGATGCTGTGCTCGCCGAAGTACGACAGCGCGCGCGCCGCGGCCAGCATCCCCGGGCGTGCGGCCAGCGCCGACTGGATCGCCACCAAGGCGGCGACTTCGCCACGCGGCGGCGGCGACTCAGCCATCGGCGTGTGTGGGCTGCGGGTAGCACCCGCTTGCGGGGGACAGCACCGTCTCCCATTTCTGCGTGCTGGACAACACCGGCAAAGCCTCGCGATAGACCCGGCGCAGGTGCGCGAACCGGACGGCCACCTGACACTGGCGGCGCAGCGACTGCCGCAGCAACGACAACATCTTGGCCCGGTCGCGTTGCCGGTAGACCACGCCGCAGCCGTCGGCCGTGGTTACGGTGGCGCCGTCGAGCATGCACAGCAGGAACCACCGCGCGTCCTGGGTGGGCACGTTGCGCTGCGGGCGCCGGTGATGCGCGGTGTCGGCCCGCGTGACTTGGTGCAGGATCCCGCGGGCCAGCCGGTAGCCGATGGACAGCGGGTTGACCGGTGGTGCCATCGCCCGGTGCTTGCGCGACGGTGCCGGCAGCTCGCTGGCTGCCGGCACCACGACCGCGTCGGGATAGTCCGCGCGGATGCGACGCACATCGGGCAGCGCCGTCTCGAGTATGGAGAAGATGTGCTCGGGGCCGGCGAGGAAGTCGTCGATGGCCCTGTTCTGGATTGCTACCGTCGAATACTCAAGGCAGGCAAGGTGTTTCAAGGTCGCCTTGAGATGGCTGCGCAGCAGTCCGAGGATGTCGCCGTTCCAGTGCATGGCGGCCACCACCAGCCGGTTGCGCAGGTGGAAGTAGGCCTGCCAGTCGATGGCGTCGTCCTTGTCGCTCCAGGCCATGTGCCAGACCGCGGCTCCGGGCAGGGTGACGGTCGGGTAGCCGTGTTCGGCGGCCCGCAGCCCGTAGTCGGCGTCGTCCCACTTGATGAACAGCGGCAGCGGCTGGCCCAGTTCCTCGGCCACCTGCCGGCCGATCATGCACGTCCACCAGCCGTTGAAGTCGACGTCGATGCGCCGGTGCAGCACGACGCTGCGCTCGTTGTCGTCGGCGAGCGGGAATTTCGCGAAATCGTGGTCGTATTCGGCGTGCGGCGCGGCGGTCCACATGAAAACCGAGCGGTCCACCACCTCACCCATGATGTGCAGGTGCGACGGCTCCTGCAGATTCAGCATCTGACCGCCCACCAGCATCGGGGTCTTGGCGAAACGGTGAATGGCCAGCACCCGCAGAATCGTGTCCGGCTCGATGCGGATGTCGTCGTCCATGAACAGAATCTGTTGGCAGTCGGTGTTTTTCAGCGCCTCGTACATCACCCTGCTGTAGCCGCCGGAGCCACCCAGGTTGGGCTGGTCATGGATGGCGAGCCGATCGCCCAGTGCGGCTGCGGCAGCAGGGAAACCGGGGTGGTCGCGAAGCTTCGCGGTGCCCTGGTCGGGCACGATGACAGCGCCGATCACGTTGTCCACCAACGGGTCTGAGGTGAGCTCGGTGAGCGCGTTGACGCAGTCGCCGGGACGGTTGAAGGTCGGGATTCCGACCGCGATGTTGGCGACGCCGGGTGCCGCCACGGTGGCATACCATCCGGCGCGCTGCAGCGTGACGTCGCTGTCGGTGGTGACGTCGAACCAGATCCAGCCGCCGTCCTCGAACGGCCCCAGCCCGACCTCGACCTCGACCACCGCAGGGTGGTCGCGGTCGCCGGCGAAGTCGCGGCCTTCGACGAAGATCCGCGCCGCCGTGGCCTTGGTCCGGTAGACGTCCACACGTCCGGCGCCGCTCAGTTCCGCGCGCAGCACCACCGACCTACACGTCGTCCAGCGCCGCCAGTAGCTGGCCGGAAAGGCGTTGAAATACGTCGCGAACGACACCTCGGATTCGGCGCCGATCTGCAGGGACGTCCGGGTCGCCGGGTGGGCGCGCCGAGCGTTGGTCGCCGACTCGTCCAGGTAGAGCTTGCGCACGTCGAGCGGCTCGCCCGGACGCGGCAGGATGACCCGCGCCAGCAGGCTCACGGCGATGTCGCTCACGGGCGGGCGCCTTCGTCTAACGGCAGCCCGTCGCGCAGGTGCGGTGCGAGGACGTTGTCGTACATGTTCAGCGCGCTGGCGATCGCCATGTGCATGTCCAGGTACTGGTAGGTGCCCAGCCGCCCGCCGAACAACACGTTCGCCGAGGCGGTTTCGGCTTTTGCCCGGGCCCGGTAGCCGGCCAACAGCGCACGATCGGTCTCGGTGTTGATCGGGTAGTAGGGCTCGTCGTCGTCGCAGGCGAACCGGGAGTACTCCCGCATGATCACCGTCTTGTCGGTCGGGTAGTCGCGCTCGGGGTGGAAGTGGCGGAACTCGTGGATGCGGGTGTAGGGCACGTCGAGGTCGTTGTAGTTCATCACCGGGGTGCCTTGAAAATCCCCGACCGGCAGCACGTCGACTTCGAAATCGAGTGTGCGCCAGCCTAACCGGCCGTCGCAGTAGTCGAAGTAGCGGTCCAGCGGACCGGTGTAGACGACAGGAGCCGACGCAGACTCCCTGCGCAGGCCGTCCCGGACGTCGAACCAGTCGGTGTCAGTGCGCACCTCGATGCGCTCGTCGGCGGCCATGTTCTGCAACCAGGCGGTGTAGCCGTCGACCGGCAGGCCCTCGTAGGTGTCGGTGAAGTAGCGGTTGTCGAAGGTGTAGCGCACCGGCAGCCGGGTGATGATGCTCGTCGGCAGTTCCTTGGGGTCGGTCTGCCACTGCTTTGCGGTGTAGCCCTTGACAAACGCCTCGTAGAGCGGGCGCCCGATCAGCGAGATGGACTTCTCCTCCAGGTTCTGCGCATCGGCGGTGTCGATCTCGGCGGCCTGCTCGGCGATCAGCGCCCGCGCCTCGTCGGGGCTGAAGTAGCGGCCGAAGAACTGCGACACCAACCCCAGCCCCATCGGGAACTGATAGGCCTGGCCCTGGTGCAGGGCGTACACGCGGTGCTGGTAGCCGGTGAACTCGGTGAACGTCCGCACGTAGTCCCACACCCGTTCGTTGGAGGTGTGGAACAGGTGCGCACCATATTTGTGCACCTCGATCCCGGTCTTCGGTTCGGCCTCGGAGTAGGCATTGCCGCCGATGTGGGGGCGCTTCTCGACGACCAAAACGCGCTTGCCGAGCTGGGTGGCGACGCGCTCGGCGACCGTCAGGCCGAAGAACCCGGAGCCGACGACGAAGAGGTCATAACGAGCGGTCATCGGTTGCCTAGGGTATCCGACCGCGGGCCCGCAGCCCGTTTTGCCGCGTCGTTGCGCGGGGTGGTTGCTGGCCGAGATCTGGCCGGCCCGCTCCGCACCAGCGGCCCGGATGGCGGACGAGCAACCGCGGGGTGACGAAAGTCGCGATTGACTCACGATTCGATATCGTCACTCTAGTCACATCAGTCACACCCGTACCATCGACTACGTGATCTGATTTCACGCCGTCAGGCACCATGTCGCGCTACACCGGCATGACTTCGAGAACATACACCCCAGATAGAGGAGACTTCCGTGCCGAACCGACGTCGACGCAGGCTCTCGACAGCCATGAGCGCGATCGCCGCTCTGGCGGTCGCGAGTCCGTTTGCTTACGTTGCCGCGTGCCAGGTGGCCACCGACTTGGCCAGCGACACCACACCCACCGTCGAACACCGCGAATTCGTCAGCGCGACGCTGGCCACCGACCTGCCCGGCGAACTGATCGCCGCCCTGTCTCAGGGGTTGTCGCAGTTCGGCATCAACCTGCCGCCCGTGCCGAGCCTGTCGGGTTCGACGTCGGCGTCCAGCCCCGGCCTGACTTCACCGGGCCTGACCACACCGGGCCTGACTTCACCGGGCCTGACTTCACCGGGCCTGACTTCACCGGGCCTGACTTCACCGGGCCTGACTTCACCGGGCCTGGCCAACCCGGGCCTGGCCAACCCGGCACTGACCAGCCCGTCGGCGACGACACCGGGCTTGACCAGCCCTGCCGGCGGCGACCCAACCCTGATCAACCCGGACGCCGGCCTGCCAGCCGCTGGCGAGGTGCCGATCAGCGCACCGATCGGCCTCGACCCCGGCGTTGGCGGGACCTACCCGATCCTCGGCGATCCGTCGCTGGGTGCCGGGTCGGCGGCATCGACGCCGGCCAGCGGCGGGCTTGTCAACGATCTGCTGAACACGGCCAACCAACTGGGTGCCGGTCAGGCCATCGACCTGCTCAAAGGCCTTCTGATGCCGTCGATCACGCAGGCGGTGCAGAACGCGAACCCGGCGGCGGCTGCGGCGGCGGCTGCACCGGAGGACATACCGCCGGCTCCGGCCGCCTGACGCGAGGCCTGCAGGGGCCGCGACGGCCGAACGGGACTTGTCACCCAAACGGCACCGCAGACGTGGGGAGCGGCCAAGCCAGGCGCCGCCCGAATCTCTGCGGTGCCGTTGCCGTGCGCGACTCAGTTCAGTCGCAGCTGCGTTTAGTCGGCAGCCGCTGCGTGTCGGCACAACTGTATCAATAGCCACACAAGTAACATCGGCTCGTGTCGACCCGCCGCCCTGCGCCGACGATGCTGTTCACCGCTATCACGGCGACCGTCGTGATCCTGCCGTGCGCGCTCACCTCGGCCCCGGCACGTCACGTCCGGCCACCGGCCTCGGATGCGACGCGGGTCACCGAAAAACCCCTGACCGGTCTCGGCGGCGGAACGACCATTCGTGAGGTCAGCCAGTCCACGCCGTTCTCCATGGTCGCGGTCACCGGCGGCGACCTCACCGGCACTTCCGCGAGGGTCCGCGCGCAACGCGCCGACGGCTCCTGGGGCCCCTGGCGCGACGCCGAGACCCTGGATGCGGCCGGCCGCGACGGCGGTGTCCGCGGTACCGACCCGGTGTTCGTCGGCAGCACCACGACCGTGCAGATCGCGATCAGCCGCCCAGCCGGCGCGCCGGTCACCACGTCTGCGCCCGCCGAAGCACCGGCGGCGCCCAGCCTGGGGTACGTCCCGGCGACCGTCGAACGGGCGCTGCCGCAGATCTCCGCGGTGCTGATCTCCCCGCCGCGGGCACCGGCGGACATCCAATGGTCGCCGCCCACCGCCATCATCGCCCCCGGCCAGCCGCCCAACATCGTCAGCCGGGCGCAGTGGGGCGCCGACGACACCGTCCGCTGCCACAGTCGGCCGGACCGCGAACAGCTCCGCGCCGGCGTGGTGCATCACACCGCGGAAACCAACGACTACGAGCCGCAAGACTCGGCGACGATCGTGCAGTCGATCTACGCCTACCACACCCGAATGCTGGGCTGGTGCGACATCGGGTACAACGCGCTGGTCGACAAGTACGGCCAGGTGTTCGAGGGACGGGCCGGCGGCCTCACCGGACCGGTCTACGGCGACCACGCGGGGGGGTTCAATCGCGACACCTGGGGGGTCGCGATGATCGGCAATTTCGACGACGTGCCGCCGACGCCGATCCAGCTGAACACCGTCGGCCGGCTGCTCGGTTGGCGGCTGGGCCTGGACGCGGTCGATCCGCACGCGACGGTGACGCTGACCTCGGCCGGCGGCGCCAACACGCATTTCCCGGCCGGTGCCACACCCACGCTGCCGACCATCTTCAGCCACCGCGACGTCGGCAACACCGACTGCCCGGGGCAGCTCGGCTACGGCCTGATGGACGAGATCCGCGACATCGCCGCCCGGTTCGACCAGCCGCCGGGACCCGACGAGATGGCGGCCGCGCTGCAAGGTGGCGCGATCTACGACCGCTGGCAGCAGATGGGCGGCATGAACAGCACGCTGGGCGCCCCGACGTCGACGGAGGTCGCCGGCGTCGGCACGGCCCGCTACGCAAACTTCACCAACGGAGCCATGTACTGGTCGCCGGAAACCGGCGCCGAACCGGTCGTCGGAGCGATCTACCAGGCCTGGGCGGCCCTGGGATACGAGCGCGGCGCCCTGGGCCTGCCGACGAGTGCCGAAATGCAGGAACCCCTGTGGGTGAAGCAGAATTTCACGCACGGCACCCTCAACTTCGACCTGGAAAGCGGCCACGTCGTCCGGGTCTTCGACGGAGTCGCCGAAGAACTGCCGCCACCGTCCGCCGAAGATCCACCCGAGCTGCTCGAGCGCTTCTCGACCCCGACCGGCTGACCCGGCGCCGTGCGCGCGCCGCGATAGCGGCTCAGAGCCACCAGCGTTCCAGCACCCGGGCCACCCCGTCGTCGGTGTTGGTCGTGGTCACTTCGTCGGCCGCGGCCACCACGTCGGGATGGGCGTTGCCCATCGCCACCCCGTGACCGGCATACAGCAACATCGGCACGTCGTTGGGCATGTCGCCGAACGCGACCACGTCGGCGGCGACGATGCCCAGCGGACCGGCGATCTCGTCGATCCCGGTAGCCTTGCTGACGCCGCGCGGCACGACCTCGATCAGACCGTTGTCGGTGGAGTAGGTGATGTCACCCCCGCGGCGGACGTGTTTGCCCAGCTCGGCGGCCATGTCGCCGCTGCGGGCGCCGGACTTGCGGATCAGCAGCTTGATGGCCGGCGCGCTGAGCAGGTCGGCGATGGACACCTCGGTGTTGTCGGGGTTCAGCCACGCGTGCTCGTAACCCGGTGAGCTGACGAACTGCGGCGTCGCGGTGTCGTGCGCGCTGGCCCCGATCCGCTCGACCGCCAGGCCGGCGCCCGGGATGACTCGGGTCGCGGCCTCCGCCAGCTCCGCGAGCGTGTCGACCGACAGGGTGTGGGCCGCGACCACGTGGTCGGCGGCGGCGTCGTAGATGACGGCGCCGTTGGCGCATACCGCCATCGGCGCGAACCCCAGCGCATCGACGACCGGCCGCACCCACCGCGGCGGCCGCCCGGTGGCCAGAATGAACCGGGCTCCGGCGGTGACGGCGGCGCGCACGATGTGGCGGGTGCGCGGGGTGATGGTGTCGTCGTCAGCGAGCAGAGTGCCGTCCACGTCGCAGGCGATCAGCGCCGGCAAGGTCACGGAGACGCGCTGCCCTGGAGCGTCACCCGGCGGCGCCCTGTTCGCGGGCCCGGCCGGCCGGTTCGCCGGCCGTGCGCTGCTCGACGCCCATCGCGTCCGCACCGGACCCCGCGACCAGCGGCGCAACGATGGCCTCCGTCATCCGCAAGAACAGCTCGGCCACGCTCGTCGTCCCTTTCTTCTGCCCAACTCCGCCTGCTGGCCGACTCCACCCGGTTGCCGACCGGGGCCCCGCCCCGGCGTCGCGCGCCGGTGACGGCGTGTGCGCACCGTTTCACGGACCGTGGGCCGTGCGCCGGCGGGCCCGCTCGGCGACCTCAGCCTCCTCAAGTGCTGTGGCTTCCGCCATCGTAGGTGCGCCGCCGCCGAGCCGCCGCGGCACCCAGTAGGCACCCGCGGGATGCGGGTAGGCCTCCTGGACCCGGTGCAGCACCGCCGACATCTCCTCCCGCAGCCGGGTTTCCAGCGCGTCGACGTCCCCGGACGGCGGCAACTGCGGACCGGCGGCCACCGTGATCGGGATCTTCGCGCGGCCGAGGTTTCGGGGGTGGTCTTTCGTCCAGATGCGGTGCGCGCCCCACACGATCAGGGGAACGATCGGCACCCGGGCCTCCAGCGCCATCCGGGCCGCCCCGGTCTTGAATTCCTTGAGCTCGAAGCTGCGGCTGATCGTCGCCTCCGGGTAGACGCCGACGATCTCGCCCTCACACAGTCGCTGGACGGCCACCTGGTAGGCGCGGGCACCGGACCCCCGGTTCACCGGAATGGTCTTGGTATGCCTGATCAGGAAGTTCACCGGCTTCACCTGTTGCATTTCGGCCTTGATCATGAACCGCATACGGCGCCCTCGGCGATGCATCGCCAGCCCGGCGGGCAGAAAGTCGACGTAGCTGGTGTGGTTGACGGCGATCACGGCGCCGCCATGGCCCGGAATGTGGTGCAACCCCAGATAGGTGATCCGGCTGCCCACAGCCTTGACCACGAGTTGTGCGGTGATCTCCAGCGCACGGAAGACCGGCTCCACGGCGGCTACTCCGGTGGGCCTGCCGAATCGGTTCGCCGGCGGGCCGCGCGGGCGGCCGCGCGGCGGTCGGCTTCCTCGGCGTCCAGCCGGGCGGCCTGCGCCGGCGACGGTGCCCCGCCCCCGAGCCGGTGCGGCACCCAGAACTCGCCGGCCGGGTGCGGCCCGTAACTGTCCTGCACCCGTTCCAGCAGATGCTGCATCCGGGAGTGCAGCAGCGCCGTCAGCTCCGGCGCGGGCAGCGTCGGCGGAATCGGGTCGCCGACCGCCACCGCGATCGGTACCTTCGGGCGCCACAGCTTCTTGGGGTGATCCTTGGTCCAGATCCGCTGGGCGCCCCACACGATATGCGGGATTATCGGCACACCGGCTGCGATCGCCATCCGGGCCGCGCCGGACTTGAACTCCTTGATCTCGAAGCTGCGGCTGATCGTCGCCTCCGGGTAGACGCCGACCAGCTCACCGGCGATGAGCATCGCGACGGCCGCGTCGAACGATGCCGCACCGCTGCCGCGATCCACCGGGATGTGCCGCAGGCTGCGCATGATCGGTCCGGTGATCTTGTGGTCGAACACCTCCTGCTTGGCCATGAACCGCACTTTGCGCCCAAGACCCTGCTGGTAGGCGGGCAATCCGGCGAACGTGAAGTCGAAGTAGCTGGTGTGGTTGATCGCGACGACGGCGCCGCCCTGCGTCGGAAGGTGCTCCACCCCGGTGACGGTGAACCGCAGGCCCTGCAACCGCCAGGCCAGTCGAGCGAGCTTGATGGCGGTCGCGTATGCGGGTTCCACGGCATAAACCCTAGTGTCGAACGCCGACTCCGGGAGCAGCCGGACAGAATCGTCGACCTCAGAGTTCCCGCAGCCGGGCCTACCACGGCCGAGCCCGCTGCGGCACGGCGAAGACGCCGCGCCGGCCCGCTAGGCTCGGGGAGACGTCGGCGTCTTCGTACGAGCTACCGAGGGTCATACGTGCAGATCACCAGCATCGGCCATGCCGGTTTTCGGATCGACACCCACGCGGGCAGCGTCCTGTGCGACCCGTGGGTGAACCCGGCTTACTTCGGGTCGTGGTTCCCGTTCCCGGACAACAGCGGCCTGGACTGGGCCGCCCTGGGCGACTGTGACTACCTCTACGTCTCACACCTGCACAAAGACCACTTCGACGCGCGGTTGCTGGCCGAGCACGTCAACACCGACGCGGTGGTGCTGCTGCCGGACTTTCCGGTGCCGGACCTGCGTAATGAGCTGGCACGGCTTGGGTTTCACCGATTCTTCGAGACCACCGATTCGCAGCGACACCGGATCAGCGGGCCCAAGGGTGACCTCGACATCATGGTGATCGCGCTGCGGGCTCCCGCCGACGGCCCGATCGGCGACTCCGCGCTGGTGATCTCCGATGGCCTCACCACGGCTTTCAATATGAACGACGCCCGGCCGGTGGACCTGGACGTGCTGGCGCAGTTCGGCCACATCGACGTGCACATGCTGCAGTACTCGGGCGCGATCTGGTACCCGATGGTCTACGACATCCCCGCGCGCGCCAAGCACGCGTTCGGCACCCAGAAGCGGCAACGTCAGATGGACCGCGCCCGTCAGTACATCGCCCAGGTCGGCGCCGGCTGGGTGATCCCGTCGGCGGGTCCGCCCTGCTTTCTCGACCCAGAGCTGCGCCACCTCAACGACGACCAAGGCGACCCGGCCAACATCTTCCCCGACCAGACGGTCTTCCTGGACCAGCTGCGCAAGCACGGCCATGACCGGGGATTGCTGATGATTCCCGGTTCGACTGTGGAATTCACCGGCGCAGAACGCAATTCACTGCGTCACCCACTACCCGCGGAGCAGGTCGAGGCGATCTTCACCACCGACAAAGCCGCGTACATCGCCGACTACGCCACCCGGATGGCGCCGGTGCTGGCGGCCGAGAAGGCGAGCTGGGCGTCCGCGACCGGTGAATCGCTGCTGGAGCCGCTGAGGATGCTGTTCGAGCCGATCATGCTCGGCAGCGACGAGGTGTGCGACGGCATCGGCTACCCGGTCGAACTCATGCTGGGCAGCGAGACCGTAGTGCTCGATTTCCCCAAACGGGCCGTGCGCGAGCCGATTTCCGCCGAGAAGTTCCGCTACGGGTTCGCGATTGCGCCGGAGCTGGTGCGCACCGTGCTGCGCGACGACGAACGCGACTGGGTGAACTCGATCTTCCTGTCCACCAGGTTCACGGCCTGGCGGGTGGGCGGATACAACGAATACCTGTACACGTTCTTCAAGTGCCTGACCGACGAGCGTATCGCCTACGCCGACGGCTGGTTCGCCGAAACCCACGACGACACCGCATCGATCACCCTGGGCGGGTGGGAAATCCAGCGTCGCTGCCCGCATTTGAAGGCCGACCTGTCGAAGTTCGGTGTCATCGACGCCAACACCCTCACCTGCAACATGCACGGGTGGAAGTGGAACATGCAGGACGGCCGCTGCCTCACCTCGAGCGGCCACCAGCTGAGGTGCCGCAAGCTGTGAGCTCGCCCAGTTACGACGACGGCCTGGTCCAGCTGGATCGCGAGGCGATCACGCTGCGCCGCTACCACTTTCCGTCCGGAACGTCGAAGGTGATCGCGCTGAGCAAGATTCGCGGTTACCAGGCGCAGCCGCTGGGGCTGTTTGTGCACCGGTTTCGCCTCTGGGGCAGCTCAGATCTACGACGCTGGCTGCCGCTGGACGTCCGGCGGCCGTTCAAGTCCACGTTGATCACGCTGGACGTGGCGGGTACCCGGCCTCATCCGGCGTTCACCCCCGACCGTCCCGACGAGTTCACCGCGCTGCTCGACGAGCTGCTCGACGGTTAGACGTGCGTGTACCTGCGGCCGACGTCCGCACCAGGATTTCCGCTGTGGGTGCGCACTGGTCGTCAGGATGAGTCGGCCAGAGCCTGATCGGCGGCGCTATACCCGGGGATGAACGTGATGCCCGGCCCGCCATGGCATCCGGCGCTGCCGAGGTACAGCCCTTCAACCGGAAGTGGATGGCCGACATAGCCTTTCGGGCCCGGCCGATTGGGCTCGATCTGGTCCGAATGCAGCAGGCCGTGGCAATAGTCGCCGCCCGGGGCGCCGAACATGGTGGCCATGTGGCGCGGTGTGAAGGTGGTGTGGCGGACGACGCTGCGTTCGAAATTCGGCGCCAGGCGGGTGATCTTGTCGATCACCCGCCGACCCATCTCGACCTTCGCCGTGCCGTAGGCCGTGTTGTTCAAGCCACCCTCGATGGGGAACCACAACGCGAACGCCGATGCGGCGTGCCTACCCTCCGGTGCCAAGTCCGGGTCGTTCTGCGACGGAATCTGCAACACCACCGTCGGATCTGCCGGAACGATCCCGCGCCGGCAGTCCTCCCACTGCTGCTGGACCTCCTCGGGCGTGCAGAACAGCCCGATCGAGGCCTGCATCGCCGGATCGCTGAGTGCGGCATACGGCGGGGCGAATCTTGGGGCCTCGTCCAGCGCGAAATGCATCTGAAGGTAGCTGCCGCGGTGGTCGATGCGTGCGTAGCGCTGCCGGATGTCGGCGGGCAGCGCGACGGGATCGATCAGCTCGCCGAGCGTCACATCGGGCGCGATCCCGGAGATGACGATCGGTGCGGTCACGGTGTCCCCGGCCTCGGTGCGCACTCCACTCACGCGGGCGTCGGCAAGAAGGATCCCGGTCACCTTGGTACGCAACCGCAATTCGCCGCCGCAGCGGGTCAGCAGACCGCACAGATGCGCGGTGAGCGCGCCGATACCCCCACGCAGCTTTTTCATCTGCATCGTGTCCCCGTCCGGAACACCCAGGCCGAAGGCGAGCCCGGCGGCACTGCCCGGTGTGGCCGGACCGCGGTAGAGGGTGTTGACCGCCAGCACGGTCATCGAGCCGCGCAGCGCGCCGTGCTTCTCGCGGTCCGGGAGGTAGCGGTCCAACACGTCGGTGGCCGAGCCGAACAGCATGTCGTGGATGGCTGAGCGCTCGAATTCATTTCTGGCACAGGCATACATCTGGTCGATGGTCTTCGGAGGCGTGCCGGCCTCGAACCGGCCCAGCGCCCGGGTCGGCGCGTGGCTCCAGGCCATCAGGCCGGCCATTCCGTTCAGCGCGTCGGCGCCGTGCACCTCACCCAGGTGGGTGAACAGCTTGACCGGGTCGCTGTACTGCACCAGCGGTTCGTCGCCGACCCTGCGTAGCGCAACCGACATGACTTCCAGATCAACGGTCGGTAGGGAGTCCAGGCCCAATTCGTCGACGACCACCTGTGCCGTCGGGAACTGCACCGAGCCGGCGATCTCGAACCGGTAGCCGTCGAACAGTTCGACGGTCGACGCCATCCCGCCGGCGTAGCGCTTGGCATCCAGGCACAGGGTTCGCATGCCCGCCTTGGCCAGCAGCACCGCCGCGGCCAGGCCGTTGTGTCCCGCGCCGACGACGATCGCGTCATAATCGGCCATCTGCTCAGCCTTCTTTCGCCCTGCCCGGCAGGCTGGCACGCCGGAGCACGTTTTGTCAATTGTGACGAAACTGGCGGCGAGCGGCGGTTATTGGTGCACGATGCCGCGCTGCAGAGCGTCCAGCGCGGCGTGGCAGAGCCGGGCCAACTCGGCCAGCGACCGGTCGTCGCGCACCATCCAGAGCTCTATCGCGCCGAACACCGCCGCCGCGACGCACCGGGCTGCCACCGTGAGCGCCAGCGGGTCGCGGGCCGCCACGGCGGCCCCGCCGCACGCCAACCGGTCGGCTACCGCGCCGGCGAAGTCGGCCTCGACCTGGCGAATGTGGCGTGCGATACGGCCCGAGTCGAGCTCCTCGGACCGCAGCGCGGCGATCCTCGTCACCGCCTCGACGTCATAGGGGAAGGCGAAGATCGCCGCCCGCACCGAATCGATGATCGACTCGTCTGGGGGGCGTGTGTTCAGCGCCGCGCGAAACCAGTGCAGCCCTGCGTCGTAGTCGGCGAACAGCAGGTCGTGCTTGGACGTGAAGTGGCGGTAGAACGTCCGCAGAGACACCCCGGCGTCGGCGGCGATCTGCTCGGCCGACGTGTCCTCGACGCCTTGGGCCAGGAATCGCACCAGCGCCGCTTGCCGCAGCGCCTCGCGAGTGCGCTCGCTGCGGACTGTCTGGGCCGGTCGGACCATCTCGGTAATCTAACCGGCCGGGCACGGGCCTCACCGAGATCGTCGCGTGGCGGCCGTAGGGCATCGTTGCGCGCTGATTCGTCGC
>NZ_JAVKSH010000003.1:0-7018 GCF_039583805.1 Mycobacterium sp.
CCTAGCACGTGTCGAACCACAGGGCGATCTCACGCTGCGCCGACTCGGGCGAATCCGACCCGTGCACCAGGTTGAATTGCGTCTCCAGACCGAAGTCGCCGCGGATGGTGCCGGGCGCAGCCGTGTCGACCGGGTCGGTCGCACCGGCAAGCTGCCGCACCGCCGCGATTGCGCGCGGGCCTTCCACGACCGCCGCCACCAGCGGTCCCGAGGTGATGAACTCCAGCAGCGACTCGAAAAACGGTTTGCCCGCGTGCTCGGCATAGTGGTGGCGGGCCAGTTCGTCGCCGACCGTGCGCAGTGCCAGCGCCGCGATCGCCAAGCCTTTGCGCTCGATGCGGCCGATGATCTCGCCCACCAGGCGTCGCTGCACTCCGTCGGGCTTGATCAACAGCAGGGTCCGCTCGACCATCAACGCCGCTCCTCGTCATCGCCGCGTCCCCCTCGCCGCTGCGCGGGTGGGCGTGCCCCCACTGCATTGTCGCCGGCGCGTGTCACGGCGCACAGCGTACCGTGCAGCTCAGTCCGGAGGCCGCAGCTGCCCGGGCAACAGCCCGCGTCGCTGGCGCCGCAGCACCTCGGCGCGGAAGTACCCGATCAGCGCCCACACCCCGGCGAACAGCAGGCCGATGAAACCCACCCCCGGGTAGACCAGGAATCCGGCGACCGGCAGCAGCTGCACGGCCAGGTTCGCCCAGATGGCCCACGGCCGGCCCTGCAGCGCGGTCAGCAGCACCAGCACCAGCACCACACCGATCAGGAACACCAGCGCGGCCGGTGTCAGCCCGCCGCCGACGGCGCCGACCACCGGCAGCGCCAGCAGCACCACGATCGCTTCCAGCAGCAGCGTGCCGGCCATCACCGCGCGGAAACTCCGCCACGGGTCGGGTGCGCCGGGCTGGTCGCTCACGCCGGATCACGACCGAACACGGTGCGCGCGGCCCCGGCGGTGACCACCGAGCCGGTGACGACGATGCCGGTGCCCGAGGTGTCCGCCCGCGCACCGGCGTCGTCGAGCAGCGCGGTGGCGGTGTCGACGGCCGCGCGCAGGTTGTCGGCGGTGAGCACCCGGTCGGGCCCAAACCACTGCTCGGCGGCCCACGCCATCGACTCGACGTCCAGCGCCCGCGGCGACCCGTTGTGGGTGACCACGATCCGGTCGAACACCGGCTCGAGCGCCCGCAGGATGCCGGCCACGTCCTTGTCGGCCAGCACGCTAACAACGCCGACCAGGAACCGGAAGTCGAACTCCTCGCGGAGCGTCGCGGCCAGCGCCGCGGCCCCGTCGGGATTGTGGGCGGCGTCGATGAGCACCGTCGGCGAGCTGCGCATGCGTTCCAGCCGGCCGGGGCTGGTGGCGGCGGCGAACCCGGCGCGGACCGCGTCGACGTCGAGCTGACGGCGCACGCCGGCGCCGAAGAACGCCTCCACCGCCGCGAGTGCCAGCGCCGCGTTGTGGGCCTGGTGCGCGCCGTGCAGCGGCAGGTACATGTCGGGGTAGACGCCGCCCAAACCCCGCAGGGTCAGCAGCTGCCCGCCGACAGCGACCCGCCGGTCCAGCACTGCGAACTCGGAGTCCTCCCGCGCCACCTGGGCGTCGGCGCGCACGGCGTGCTCGAGCAGCACATCCATCGCCGCGGGCAGCTGACGCCCGATGACCGCCACGGTGTCGATCGCGCCGGTCGATCTGGTGATGATGCCCGCTTTTTCACCGGCGATCCCGGCGACGTCGGAACCGAGGTACTCGACGTGGTCCAGGCCCACCGGGGTGATGACGGCCACCGGAGCGCCGATCACGTTGGTGGCGTCCCACCGGCCACCCATGCCGACCTCGATCACCCCGACCTCGACCGGCGCGTCGGCGAACGCGGCGAACGCCATCGCGGTGAGCACCTCGAACTTGCTCATCGCCGGACCGTCGGCGGCCTGCGACCGCTCGTCGACCAGGTGCACGAACGGCTCGATCTCCCGGTAGGTCGCCACGTAGCGCGCCGGGCTGATCGGTGTCCCGTCGATCGCGATGCGCTCCACCGCGGACTGCAGGTGCGGGCTGGTGGTGCGGCCGGTTCTGCGCTGCAGCGCGGTCAGCAGCGCGTCGACCATCCGCGCCACCGACGTCTTGCCGTTGGTGCCGGTGATGTGGATCGACGGGTAGCTGCGCTGCGGCGAGCCGAGCAGGTCCATCAGCAGACTGATCCGGTCCAGGCTGGGCTCGATCTTGGTTTCCGGCCAGCGCTGGTCGAGCAGGTGCTCGACCTGCAGCAGCGCGGCGACCTCGTCGGGCGCGGGCACGTGCGTCACATCGCGGCCAGCCGGCTGGCGATCCGGTCCACTTCCGCGCGCGCCAGCGCCTGGCGGGTGCGGATCTTGTCGACGACGGCCGCGGGCGCCTTGGCCAGGAAGTCGGCGTTGTCGAGTTTGGCGCCGGTGGCGGCCAGTTCCCTGTGCGCGGCGGCCAGGTCCTTCTCTAGGCGGCGGCGCTCGGCGTCGACGTCGATGGTGCCCGAGGTGTCCAGCTCGACGGCGACGGCGTCGGTGTTGTCGCGACCCAGCCGCACCTCCAGCGACGCCGACGGCCGGAAGTCCGGCCCGGCGTCGGACAGCCACGCCAGCGCCGTCACCGCCGCCACCTGAGCGTGCAGGTCGTCGCGCAGACCGCTCAGCCGCGCGGGCACCTTCTGCCGGTCGGCCAGGCCCTGATCGCTGCGGAACCGCCGGATTTCGGTCACCAGCTTCTGCATGTCGCTGATCCGTTGCACAGCAACCGGATCCGGGCCCATCTCGGATGACTGCGGCCATTCGGCGATGACCAGAGACTCGCTGTCGGTGAGCGCCTTCCACAGCGACTCGGTGACGAACGGCATGACGGGGTGCAGCAGCCGCAACAGGGTGTCCAGCACCGCGGCCAGCACCGCCGTAGTATGCAAGATACCTTCGGAAAGCTGCACTTTGGCCAATTCGACGTACCAGTCGCAGAACTCGTCCCAGGCGAAGTGGTAGAGCGCCTCACAGGCCCGGCCGAATTCGTAGTCGTCCAACGCCGAATCGACCTCGGCGCGAACCTCTTCCAGCCGGCCCAGGATCCACCGGTCGGCGTCGGTCAGGTGGATGGGCAGCGGCGCCGCGCGAGCACCGTTGAGCAACGCGAACCGGGTGGCGTTGAACAGCTTGGTGCCGAAATTGCGGGACGCCCGGACGTGGTCCTCGCCGATCGACAGGTCCCCGCCGGGGCTGGCCGCGCGAGCCAGCGTGAACCGCAGCGCGTCGGCCCCGAACTCGTCTATCCAGTCCACCGGGTCGACGACATTGCCCTTTGACTTGCTCATCTTGCGGCCGAACTCGTCACGGATCAGCCCGTGCAGGAAGACATCGGTGAACGGCACCTGGGGCCCGCGCCGGCCGCCCAGGGTGATGGCATCGTCGTCGCCGACGAAGGTGCCGAACATCATCATCCGTGCGACCCAGAAGAACAAGATGTCGTATCCGGTGACGAGAACGCTTGTCGGATAGAACTTCTCCAGCGCCGGCGTCTTCCACGGCCAGCCCATGGTGGAGAACGGCCACAGTGCCGAGGAGAACCAGGTGTCCAGGACGTCGGGATCCTGCTGCCACCCGTCGGGAGGAGTTTCGTCGGGGCCGACGCAGACCTGCGCACCGTCGGGGCCGTACCAGATCGGGATCCGATGCCCCCACCACAGCTGCCGCGAGATGCACCAGTCGTGCATGTCGTCGACCCAGGCGAACCAGCGCGGTTCTAAGCTCGCGGGGTGAATCACGGTCTGCCCGTTGCGTACTGCGTCCCCGGCGGCCTTGGCCAGCGATTCCACCCGAACCCACCACTGCAACGACAGCCGCGGCTCGATCGGTTCCCCGCTGCGCTCGGAGTGCCCGACGCTGTGCAGATAGGGACGCTTCTCCTGCACCACCCGGCCCTGTGCCGCAAGTGCCTCGCGCACCGCAACCCGAGCGTCGAAGCGGTCCATGCCGTCGAATTGCGTTCCGGTGCCGGCAATCCGGCCGCGTGGGTCCATGATCGAGGGCATCGGCAGCTGGTGCCGCAACCCGATCTCGAAGTCGTTCGGGTCGTGAGCGGGCGTGATTTTGACTGCGCCGGTGCCGAATTCGGGGTCCACGTGCTCGTCGGCGACGACGACAACCCGTCGGTCCAGGAACGGGTGCGGGAGGGCGGTACCGACCAGGTCCCGGTAGCGGTTGTCGTCGGGGTGCACCGCGATCGCGGTATCTCCCAGCATCGTCTCGACCCGCGTGGTGGCGACGACGATGTGCGGCCCGGAGTCGTCCAGCGAGCCGTACCGGAACGACACCAGCTCACCTTCGACGTCGCGGTAGCGCACCTCCAGGTCCGAAATCGCGGTCTGCAGCACCGGCGACCAGTTGACCAGCCGCTCGGCCCGGTAGATCAACCCGGCGTCGTAGAGCCGCTTGAAGATGGTCCGCACCGCCCGGGACAGACCTTCGTCCATGGTGAACCGGTCGCGGCTCCAGTCCACGCCGTCACCGAGCCGGCGCATCTGGGCCCCGATCGCGCCGCCGGACTCCCGCTTCCAGTCCCACACCATGTCGACGAACCGCTCCCGGCCCAACTCCTCTTTGGTCGTGCCGTCGGCCGCGAGCTGTGTCTCCACCACGGTCTGGGTGGCGATACCGGCGTGGTCCATGCCCGGCTGCCAGAGCACTTCGTAGCCCTGCATCCGCTTACGGCGGGTCAGGGCGTCCATCATGGTGTGTTCCAGCGCGTGGCCCATGTGCAGGCTGCCGGTCACGTTCGGTGGCGGCAACACGATCGAGTAGGCCGGCTTGGTGCTGGCGGGGTCTGCGGTGAAATACCCGGCGTCGACCCAGCCCTGGTAGAGCGTGCTCTCGACGCCGGCCGGCTCCCAGGACTTGGGCAGCCGACCGGCGGCACGGCCGGGGCTGGACACCGGTCAATTCTAGGAAGGGTCGGAGCCCGCCCGGACTCCGCCCTGGTGCGGCGCCGGCGCCGGCTACTTCGTGCCGCCCAGCAGCCCGCCGAGGATGTCGCCGGCTTTCCCGCCCAGCACGTTGCCCAGGACGCTGCCCAGCGACTTGTTGCCGCTGCCGGACATCCCGCTGAGAATGCTGCCCAACACCTCGTTGAGGGCGCCGCCGGAAGCCTGCTCCGGTGCGGGCGCCTTCTGCTGCGTCATCTGCTTGCCGATGTAGGCCAGCACCATCGGCGCGAGCATCGGCAGCAGTTTCTGCAGAAGCTCGCTGGTGCCGGCTCCGGCGCCCGACAGCGCCGCGGCGACCGCGTCGGTGTCGTTCCCGCCGAAGATCTTCGCGATCGCCGTCTGGCCGGCGTTCTCGTCGACCTCCGCGACGCCGGCGCCGCTGTCCAGCAACCCGCTGGCCGCGTGATCGCTGACCGCCGACTCGATTGCCGACGCGTGGTCGGGGTCTTGGGCGTGCTGGTGCAGACCGCCGACGATCACCGGCACCAGTAACTTGACCGCGCTGTCCACCTCGCTCTCGTCGACACCGAGCGTGGCGGCGATTTCCCCGGTAGGGATCTGGGCGAAGAGATCGTCAAGGCCGGCCATGGCGGGTCCACTTTCGTTGCTGGGGTGCTGTCGTCAACTCGTGACGACCCTAACCCGGACGGCGTGGTCTGACGGCTGTTCGGGTCAGCGGTTAGAGCCGGGCCGTCTCGATCGACACACCCGCGGCCGGTAACCGCGCCACCAGCGCGTCGCCCATCGCGGCCGCCGGGGTGAGGACGCCGCGCAGATCGGAGAGCGCGTCGCGGTCCAGCGCGAGCGCCAGTCCACTCTCCCCCAGCAACACCGAGGTCGCCTGATAGCCCGGGTCACCCTGCTGGGCCATGGCGGCCACGTAGCGCGCACCGGTGGTCGTGGTGGTGTAGGTCTCGGCCTGGTAGAAACCGCGCTCACGGACGGCGGCGCTGGGACCGCTGCCGGGCTTGGGCGCGACGCGTTCGAGCAGTCGGCGGGGCAGCAGCCGAAAGTAGCGGCTGCCCAAGCCGAAGACCGCGGTGCCGAGCCCGGTGATCACCGCCGACGCAGCGGGCGCAGTGAACGACGAACCCACACTCATGTGTTCGGCGTACCGGAACCGCCGTCCGTAAGCCCAATCCAGTAAAGCGTTGCTGCGCCGCACAATTCGGGTGTTGTAGGGGGCCATCACGAATCCCGCGGTCCAGCTGCCCGCCAGTTCGGGCGCAATGTCGCGACCGCGACGCCACACGAGGTCGGGCTGCCGGCCGAGTTCGGGTTCGGCGCCGCGGTCGGTGCTCAGCGTGTAGGGATCGGCGAGCTGGCGTCGCGCATCCGGGTCGGTGGAGGCCGTCTGCAGCATTTCCATCCCCGACGCGACGGTGCCGCCGGACACCCCACCGGAGAATCGGCGCAACACGAAGTCGGTGTCGGTGAGTTCGCCCCCGCCATCGTCGGCGGCTGCCCGGTACAACGCGTAGACGCTCAGATCCGAAGGGATGGAATCGAATCCACACGCGTGCACGATCCGCGCCCCGGTGTCGGCGGCCTGCTTGTGATACACGTCGATGCTGGTGCGCACGAACATCGCCTCCCCGGTGAGGTCCGCGTAGTCGGTGCCCGCCGCGGCGCACGCGGCGACCAGCGGCAGCCCGTAGCGCGTGTAGGGCCCCACCGTCGTGATCACCACTTGGGTGCGAGAGGCCATCTCCTGCAGCGTCGACGGCGCCGACGCGTCGGCGCGCAGCACCGGCCACGCCTGCGCGGCGTCACCCAGCGTCTCCCGGACCGCCTGCAACCGGTCGGTCGACCGGCCGGCCAGCGCGATGCGGGCGGCGCCGCCCGCTCGGGCCAGGTATTGCGCGGTCAGCTTTCCCACGAAGCCGGTCGCCCCGTAGACGACGATGTCGAATTCGCGCGTGGTTCTGGTCACCGGGCCGACGCTACTCCCAGCGATCGCGGGCCCGCACCGACCGGCGGCCTGTGGTCCGCGTCGCCGTGGTTCCACGCCGGCGTGCCGTCGC
>NZ_JAVKSH010000003.1:7118-9335 GCF_039583805.1 Mycobacterium sp.
GCCGTCGCTCTACGTCAGGTCAGCCGCGGCGGCCGCAGACCGGCCACGCGCCGATGCCCTGCGTCCGCAGGACGTTCTCGGCCACCCGGATCTGCTCCTCACGGCTGGCGCTGGCAGCGGAGCCGCTGCCACCGTTGGCCCGCCAGGTGCTGGAGGTGAACTGCAGACCGCCGTAGAAGCCGTTACCGGTGCTGATCGACCAGTTGCCGCCGGATTCGCACTGCGCGATGGCGTCCCAGTTCGCGCTGTACGCCCGGACCGGCTCGGGAGCGGGCGGAGGAACCTCGTCCGGAGCGTCGGGCGCAGGCCCGACGGCCTCCGCCTCCACCACGGGAGCGGCGGGCGGCGGCTCGTCGCCACCGGCGTCGACCACCGGCATCACGGGCGTGGGCCCGACCGCCAAGAGGTCCGCCGGCAGGTTCGTGCCGTCGGCAGCCGGCGGGTTCGCGCCGTCGACGTCGTCGGCCACCGCAGTGGCGGCAGACGGGGCGACGAGCACCCCGGTGATCGCGGCGATGACGAGCGTCTTGCGGACGTTCTTCAAAGTCGTTCCTTTCGCGGTGCGCGCGCCGAAGGATGCCCACCGATGTGGGCGGGGTGCCGGTGTCCAGGCGGGTCGGATGCTTCGGGACGTGCCGTCTCGTTCCGGCACGGCAGCGGGGGCGAGAGGCGCCCGATGGGCTACTGCCCGGCGGCTGCGAGCCGGCCGGCCGCAGCCCCGCTCACACGCGGGTCCAATGGATTCGATTTTGTGTGCCCTGGGTGTGCTCATTGTCTGCTCATTTCGGGCTGGAAAGGACCATACGAGACCGGATTGCATTCGTCATCCGCGACACGCCGCATATATCGATCCGATAACAACACGATAACGATTGGCCGAAGTAATTGTTTTCCCAGCTCACGTCATGATTTTGCACGTCCGCTGATGCCGGTCAATAGTCCTGCTGATGTGGGGCAGATCACCCTGAAATCGTGAGCTGGGTCACGTGATTTCCGGCATGGCGGCCGGCCGGTTTCGGATCGAGGCACCCTGCCCGGCAACCGCCCTCCGGATGAACAGTGGACAGATCAGCCGATCCGCCGCCCGGTGCCGCAGACGGCCCGGCTTGCGTTGCGTCACAGACTGATCGCCGTCTCCGGCGACACGCCCACGGCCGACGCCGACATGGAGGCGTCACCGACCTCCGCATGTCGTCAACGCGTTCGGATTACGCCGACACCGAACGTCCGGCGGCGAACGGTTTTCACTGCAATCTGTACTCGGATGCCCGGCGGCCCATCGGAGCAACGCGGAGACAACGGGTGCCCGCAAACAGCGCAGCCGCCCGTGCGCGCCGGGGCTCACCCAACTGCGCGGCCCGGTGAGAGCGATCCTGGCAAGTGAAAACAGCGCTGCCTCATGGCAATCCGCGTCACGAGCTCTACCCGGATTCTGACGTCGTTGCCGGCCGACTCCGCGCCCGGCCACAGATTCCCGTCGTCACGCGATAACGCTTCTATTACGCATTAATCAATGAGACATTGGATCGCCGATTAAGTGCTGTCGCCATCACGCCGACTTCAGCGCCGACGTCAGGGCTGTTGCAGCGCGCTCAGGTCGGCAGCTGAATTCACATTCACCAGGATGCGGGAATCGGTCAGCACCACTCGTTGCGCGTCGACCGCGCCGACCAGGGCGCGCATGCTGCGCTCCCCGGCGGTCACCAGCTCGTCGACCCGCTCGACCAGACCGGTCCGGTACACGGCGGCCAGGTAGTGGTCCCGGCCGTCCCACGGCAGCACCACGTCGGCGTCAACCTGCGCGGCCCGGTCGGCGAGCACGTCGAGAAGTTCGGCGGTCAAAAACGGCATGTCGACGGCGCACACGAAGGCCCGCTGAGCACCGGCGTCCCGGGCGGCCCGCAATCCGCGGCCGGTGGCCGGCAACGGACCCCAACCGCGCACCTCGTCACGGACGATCCGCGCCGGCACGGCCGGCAGCGGCTGCCCCGGGGCGGCCACCACGAACACCGGCTGACACCGTCGGGCCACGACGCCGACCACGTGCTCGACCATCGTGGTGCTGCCGCCGCCGCACAGGTGTTCGGGAACCGGGAGGGTTGCCTTGTCTCGGCCCATCCGCCGCGACGCTCCCCCCGCCAGCACCACTCCCGCCAGAGGCGGCCCAGCCGGCGCCGACACCACGTCAGTCCACGGTCCTGGCTCAGTCCACGGTCC
>NZ_JAVKSH010000003.1:9435-16045 GCF_039583805.1 Mycobacterium sp.
AGCACCACTCCCGCCAGAGGCGGCCCAGCCGGCGCCGACACCACGTCAGTCCACGGTCCTGGCTCAGTCCACGGTCCTGGCTCAGTCCACGGTCCAGGTGTCGCGTCCGCGCACCAACGCTTGCAGCGCCGCACCGTCGAACGGCGTGGACTCCCGGGCGAATCGAACCTGCGCCCGCGCCTCGTCGTCGTAGGTGGGACGGCTGACCTGCCGGAAGACGCCCATCACGGTGTGCTCGAGGTTTTGGTCGGACAGCCGGGACAGTGCGAACGCGTACGCGGAGTCGGCGGCGTGCGCGTCGTGGACGACGACCTCCTCGGCGTCGACGTCAGCACTCTTGGCCACCTCAAGGCCGAAACCCGAACGCACCACGCAGTATTCGCCGTTGGCTCCGAAGATGACCGGCTCACCGTGGCGGACGTTGATCACCCGATCCTCGGCGCCCTCCTTGCGCAGCGCGTCGAACGAGCCGTCGTTGAAGATCGGGCAGTCCTGCAGTATCTCGACCAGAGCCGACCCGCGATGCGCGGCGGCGGCCCGCAACACCTCCGACAGGCCCGCGCGGTCGGAGTCCAGTGCCCGCCCGACGAAGCTGGCCTCCGCACCCAGGGCCAGCGACACCGGGTTGAACGGGTGGTCCAGTGACCCCATGGGCGTGGACTTGGTGACCTTGCCGACCTCGGAGGTGGGCGAGTACTGGCCTTTGGTCAGGCCGTAGATCCGGTTGTTGAAGAGCAGGATCGTCAGGTTCACGTTGCGGCGCAGCGCGTGGATCAGATGGTTGCCGCCGATCGACAACGCGTCGCCGTCACCGGTGACAACCCACACCGACAAATCCTCGCGAGCCAGCGCCAAGCCGGTCGCGATGGCCGGTGCGCGGCCGTGGATCGAGTGCAGACCGTAGGTCTGCAGGTAATAGGGAAAACGGCTGGAGCAGCCGATGCCGCTGACGAAGACGATGTTCTCACGGCGCAACCCCAGCTCGGGCAGAAAGTTGCGCATGGTGTTGAGGATGACGTAGTCGCCGCAACCGGGGCACCAGCGCACCTCCTGGTCGCTGGCGAAGTCCTTGGCCTTCTGCGGCTGGTCGGTGGTGGGCACCCCGCTGTGCTTGGACAGCACGCTCGTCACACCGAGTTCTGCGCCGGCCAGATCGCCGATCGCGTCAGTCATGAGCGCTGCTCCTTCTCGTGGCTTCGCGCCGCATCGTCGCCGCCGCGGTCATACATCAATTCCTACTCCAACAACGGCCACTGCGAACTCGGCGGCCATGGTTTTGTCCTGCTCGATGTCGGCCAGTGTCCCGCCCAGCGCGGCGCGGATAACGCGCCCCACCTCGTCGGCCAGGAATGAGACACCCGCAACCTTGGTCACCGATTGAACGTCTACCAGGTACTTGCCCCGCAGCAGCAGCGCCAGCTGGCCCAGGTTCATCTCCGGCGCCACCACCTTCGGGTAGTGGCGCAACACGTCACCCAGGTTGGCCGGAAACGGGTTGAGGTGACGCAGATGGGCATGCGCGACCTTGGCGCCCTTGCGGCGGGCACGCCGACACGCCTCGCCGATGGGACCGTAGGTGCTGCCCCACCCGACCAGCAGCAGCTCGGCGTCACCGGTCGGGTCGTCGACCTGCAGGTCCGGTACCCGGATCCCGTCGATTTTGGCCCGGCGCAACCGCACCATCAGGTCGTGGTTGGCCGGCTCGTAGGAGATTTCCCCGGACCCGTTGGCGGCCTCCAGGCCACCGATGCGGTGTTCCAGGCCGGGTGTGCCCGGAACGCCGAGCTGGCGGGCGAGGGTCTGCGGGTCGCGGGCGTACGGCTGGAATGGTTGCCCCGCCTTCGCGTGGGTGGGCGTGATGGGCTCCATCGCACCGACGTCCGGGACCCGCCACGGCTCCGAACCGTTGGCGATCGAGCCGTCGGAGAGCACGACCACCGGTGTGTTGTAGGTCAGCGCGATGCGCGCGGCCTCGATGACGGTCTCGAAGCAGTCCGACGGCGACCGTGGCGCCAGCACCGCGACCGGCGACTCGCCGTTGCGGCCGTACAGCGCCTGCAGCAGGTCGGCCTGCTCGGTTTTGGTGGGCAGACCCGTGGACGGTCCGCCCCGCTGTACGTCGATGACCAGCAACGGCAACTCGGTCATCACCCCGAGGCCGAGCGCCTCGGACTTCAGCGACAAGCCCGGGCCCGAAGTGCTGGTGACACCCAGCGCCCCGCCGTAGGAAGCGCCCAGCGCGGCGCAGATGCCGCCGATCTCGTCTTCGGCCTGGAAGGTGATGACATTGAACTTCTTGTGCTTGGACAGCTCGTGCAAGATGTCCGAGGCGGGGGTGATCGGGTAGCTGCCCAGCACCACCGGGATGCCGGCGAGATGACCGGCGGTGACGATGCCGTAGGCCAGCGCGGTGTTGCCGGAGATCTGCCGATATTCGCCCGCGGGCAGCGTCGCCGCGGACACGTCGTAGCTGGTGGCGAAGGCCTCGGTGGTCTCGCCGTAGTTCCAGCCCGCCTTCAGCGCGAGCACGTTGGCCTCGGCGATGTCGGGTTTACGGGCAAACTTCTCCCGGATGAACCGCTCGCTGGTTTCGATCGGCCGGCCGTACATCCACGACACCAGACCCAGCGCGAACATGTTCTTGGCGCGCTGACCGTCCTTCTTCGACGCGCCGACCGCCTCCACCGCCCCCAGCGTCAGCGTGGTCATCGCGACCGGCTGCACGACGTAGTCGGAGAGCTCGCCCGATTCCAGCGGGTTGGCCTGGTAGCCGACTTTGGCCAGGTTGCGCGTGGTGAACTCGTCGGAGTTGGCGATCACCAGACCGCCGCGGGGCAGGTCGATGATGTTCGCCTTCAGCGCGGCCGGATTCATCGCGACCAGCACGTCGGGGCGGTCGCCGGCGGTGAGGATGTCGTAGTCGGCGATCTGGATCTGAAACGACGAGACGCCCGGCAGTGTGCCGGCCGGCGCGCGGATCTCTGCCGGGTAGTTGGGCTGGGTGGCCAGGTCGTTGCCGAACAGCGCCGCCTCCGAGGTGAAGCGATCCCCGGTGAGCTGCATGCCGTCGCCGGAGTCGCCGGCGAACCGGATGACGACCTGCTCCAACTTCTGCCGCGCGGGAGCCGGCGTGCCTGCTGCGTGAGATTCTGACCTGGCTCCGTTGTCGCTCGGACCCACGTCCCCGCCTTCCGTCGCTGTTCACCCCAGGGGCACCCTGGTGGCCGCTGGCGGTAACCCTTCGGAGTGGACCCTCGGCCAAGTTTCATGGCACTGGCGGTACCGATTATTGCACTGCTATTAAGGATTCGTTGCCGCCGACGCACCCGGACGCACACCAGTAATCCGGCCAAAAACCGAGGTCAACGCTGCGGCGCCGACGCCCGCACGGGGCAAGTGTGGTGTTCGTCACTTGGGCTGACGGCCGAGGTTCACCACGGCACGCGCGTGTCGGGACGTACCGCTGGGGCCGTCTCCGGCATCGCGAACAGGTACAGCGCGAAACCGGCGGCCGCAAGGCAACCCAGTGACATGAATGCCGCGGTGTAGCCGGCGGTGACCACGACCCAGCCGGCGACGACGTGCGACAGCGCGGCGCCGACGGCGGTCGCGGTGGCGACGGCCCCCAGGCTGACGTTGTAGCGGCCGGTGCCGTGGGTGACGTCCTGAACGACCAGCGGAAACAGTGCCCCGAAGATGCCCGTCCCCACCCCTTCGAGCAGCTGCACGCCGACCAGCCAGTAGGGGTTGTCCGACAGGGTGTAGAGGAAACCGCGGGCGGTCAGCACCGCGAACCCGAACAGGAAGATCGGTTTGCGCCCCCAGCTGTCGGCCTTGGTCCCGGCCAGGTAGGCCACCGGCACCATGACGACCTGCGCGGCGACGATGCAGACAGCCATCAGCGTCGTCCCGAGGTGCTTGTTGTGCAACGCCAGCACCTGTCCGACCATCGGCAGCATGCCGGCGTTGGCCACATGAAGCACAACGGCCACCCCGGCGAAAACCATCAACCGCCGGTTGTGCAACAGCGCCGCGAATCGCGACGCCCGGGGGTGCGGCTCGCCGGGGGCATGGTCCATCCCGCGGGCGACGTCGTGGTCGATGGCGTTGCGGGGGATCCGCAGTGCTGCCGCCACGCTGACCGCCGCCATGGCGGCCAGCACCCAGAACACCACCACCGGGCCGAAGAGGTACGCGAGTCCTCCGGTGGCGGCGGCGGCCAACCCGTTACCGGCGTGGTTGAACGCTTGGTTGCGCCCGATCCGCCGGGAAAACCACCGCGGCCCGACCACCCCCAACGTGATCGCTGCCAGCACCGGAGCAAACACCGAACCGGCGATCCCGGTCACCACCTGCAGCAGCGCAATCGCAAAAAACCCCGGGAACAGCGGGACCGCGAAAGCCGCGGCGGTAACAGCCAGCGCACCGGCGACGATGAGTGCCCGCTTCGCCGTCGTGCGGTCGATCAGGGCACCGATCGGCGTCTGTACGACGATCCTGGCCAGGCCGCCGGCCGCCATGACGAACCCAATGGAGGCTTGGTCCCAGTGGTGCGTCAGCAGAAGGTATATCGAGAGGTAGGGGCCCAAGCCGGCATGGACATCGGCCAGCGTGAAGTTCAGCAAGTCTAGCGCGTGCGCTGTTCGCCTCGACAGCGGCCCGGCGGTTCTGGGGTCAGCGGGCACAACGCTGCCGCGGACTGCTGCCACCGCCGGGGACTACGCAGTCTTGTCGCGGCGCTCCGCGCGCGACGCCTTACGCGGCACGATCGTCGGCAGCACGTTGTCCTGCACGGTCTCCTTGGTGACGACGACCTTGGCAACGTCGTCGCGGCTGGGGATGTCATACATGACCGGCAGCAGCACTTCTTCCATGATCGCGCGCAGGCCGCGGGCTCCGGTGCCGCGGTGAATGGCCTGCTCGGCGATGGCCTCGAGCGAATCCTGCGAGAACTCCAGCTCGACGCCGTCCATCTCGAACAGCCGGGTGTACTGCTTGACCAAGGCGTTCTTGGGCTCAGACAGAATTTTGACCAGGGAGTCCATGTCCAGGTTGGTCACCGAGGCGACCACCGGCAGCCGGCCGATGAACTCCGGGATCAGTCCGTACTTGATCAGGTCCTCGGGCATCACCTCGACGAAGTGGTCGGTGGTGTCGATCTCCGCCTTGGAGCGGACCTCGGCTCCGAAACCCAAGCCACGTTTCCCGACCCGGTCGGAGACGATCTTCTCCAGCCCGGCGAACGCACCGGCCACGATGAACAGCACGTTGGTGGTGTCGATCTGGATGAACTCCTGGTGCGGGTGTTTGCGGCCGCCCTGCGGAGGCACCGAAGCCTGGGTGCCCTCCAGAATCTTCAGCAGCGCCTGCTGGACGCCCTCCCCGGAGACGTCGCGGGTGATCGACGGGTTCTCGCTCTTGCGCGCGATCTTGTCGACCTCGTCGATGTAGATGATGCCCGTCTCGGCGCGTTTGACGTCGTAGTCGGCGGCCTGGATGAGCTTGAGCAGGATGTTCTCGACGTCTTCACCGACGTAACCCGCCTCGGTGAGCGCGGTGGCGTCGGCGATGGCGAACGGCACGTTGAGCATCTTGGCCAGCGTCTGGGCCAGGTAGGTCTTGCCGCACCCGGTGGGCCCCAGCATCAAGATGTTGGATTTCGTCAGCTCGACGGGCTCGGCGCGCGAATCCCTATTCTTCTCCCCGGCCTGGATCCGCTTGTAGTGGTTGTACACCGCGACAGCCAGGGTCCGCTTCGCGTTGTCCTGGCCGATGACGTAGCCCTCCAGGAACTTCCGGATCTCGGCGGGTTTGGGCAGTTCGTCAAGCTTGACGTCGTCGGATTCGACGAGTTCCTCTTCGATGATCTCGTTGCACAGGTCGATGCACTCGTCGCAGATGTATACACCGGGGCCCGCGATGAGCTTCTTGACCTGCTTTTGGCTCTTCCCGCAGAAGGAGCACTTCAGGAGGTCACCGCCGTCTCCGATGCGCGCCATGGTGCTTCAGGCCCTCCTTCCCGTTCGCCGTTCGGGTCGTGTATTCCGGGTGAGTTCCGACGCTACCCGCTTGTTCCGGCGCCACGCGACCGTTGGGGCCGAATCGCGCCGGTGATATTCGTGCCTGCCTGCCTGTCCCAAGAACATATAGCCTGAAGGCGCTTCCGGCTTGCCGTAACGCGACGCTGTGTCCCTGGCGTGTCGCGGCCGTTACGCGACCGAGAGGAACGCCCGCGCGGCGACCCTACAGTGGACCGGTGGGCTTCGCCATTCCCGACGATACCGTGTTGATCGGCGATGGCGGCCTGGCCACCGAACTCCAGGCCCGGGGGCACGACCTGTCCGGGGGGCGGTCCGGCGCATTGTGGTCGGCCCGGCTGCTGGTGGATGCGCCGCAGGAGATCATCGCGGTGCACCGCGACTTCTTCCGCGCCGGGGCGACGATCGCCACCACGGCGAGTTACCAGGCGTCGTTCGAGGGCTTCGCCGCCCGCGGCATCGGCGCAGCGGACGCCGCCCGGCTGCTGCGTCGCAGTGTTGCGCTCGCCGCGACCGCGCGACAGCAGGTGGGTGCCGAGTGTCCCGCGGGCGATCGCAAGCGCGGCGAAGCC
>NZ_JAVKSH010000003.1:16145-60471 GCF_039583805.1 Mycobacterium sp.
GGGCGCAGCGGGTCGCCCGCCGACGGTCACGGCGATCGCAAGCGCGGCGAAGCCGGGCGCAGCGGGTCGCCCGCCGACGGTCACGGCGATCGCAAGCGCGGCGAAGCCGGGCGCAGCGGGTCGCCCGCCGAGCATCGATGGGTGGCGGCCTCGGTCGGCCCGTACGGCGCCGCACTGGCCGACGGATCGGAGTACCGGGGCCGCTACGGGCTCAGCGTCGCCGCGCTGGAAGCCTGGCATCGGCCCCGGCTGGAGGTGCTAGCCGGCGCCGGCGCCGACGTGCTCGCCGTGGAAACCATTCCCGACGCCGACGAGGCCGAGGCGCTGGTGGGCCTGGTCCGACAGGTCGGCGTGCCGGCCTGGCTCAGCTACACCGTCGTGGGCACCTTCACCCGCGCCGGCCAGCCACTGGCCGATGCGTTCGCGGTGGCGGCCGGCGTGCCGGAGATCGTCGCGGTCGGCGTCAACTGCTGCTCACCGGACGACGTGCTGCCGGCGATCGAGTTGGCGGCCCCGACCGGGAAGCCCGTCATCGTCTACCCCAACAGCGGCGAACGCTGGGACGGCGCCCGCCGTGCCTGGACGGGGCCGAGACTCGGCGGATTTTCCGGGCAGCTCGCCCGTGAGTGGGTTGCGGCCGGAGCCCGCATCGTCGGCGGCTGCTGTCGGGTGCGGCCCGCCGACATCGCGCGGGTGACGGCGCTGCTGCGTCGAACGTGAAGCCCTTGCGAAAAAACGAGCGAAAATTCGCAACAGCGTCACGCTCGGCGGAGGATCAGGCCGTCGCCGTCGACAGCTTCCGGTACTCCAGCACGGTGTCGATGATCCCGTACTCTTTGGCCTCGGCCGCGGTCAGTATCTTGTCGCGGTCGGTGTCTTTGCGGATCACTGCGGCGTCCTTGCCGGTGTGGCGCGCCAGCGTGGTCTCCATCAGTGTGCGCATCCGCTCGATCTCGGCGGCCTGAATTTCCAGGTCGGAGAACTGACCCTGGATGACACCGGACAGCGACGGCTGGTGGATCAGCACGCGCGCGTTGGGCAGCGCCATCCGCTTGCCCGGAGTCCCGGCGGCCAGCAGCACCGCCGCGGCGGACGCGGCCTGGCCCAGGCACACGGTCTGGATGTCGGCCCGCACGTACTGCATGGTGTCGTAGATCGCCATCAGCGAGGTGAACCCGCCGCCGGGTGAGTTGATGTACATGGTGATGTCGCGATCCGGATCCAGCGACTCGAGCACCAGCAGCTGGGCCATGATGTCGTTGGCGGACGCGTCGTCGACCTGCACGCCGAGGAAGATGATGCGCTCCTCGAACAGCTTGTTGTAGGGGTTGGACTCCTTGACTCCCCAACTGGAGTGCTCGATGAACGACGGCAGGATGTAGCGCGCCTGCGGCTGGATATCGGGATTCATGATGCGGCTCCGTTGACGTGGGCGCGGGTGATGATGTGGTCGACGAAGCCGTAGTCCAGGGCTTCTTGGGCGGTGAACCAGCGGTCGCGATCCGAATCGGCTTCGATGCGCTCGATGGGTTGGCCGGTGAACTGGGCGTTGAGCCGGAACATCTCCTTCTTGATGACGGCGAACTGTTCGGCCTGGATGGCGATGTCGGCGGCGCTGCCGGTGACGCCGCCGAGCGGCTGGTGCATCAGGATGCGGGCGTGCGGCAGCGCGTAGCGCTTACCCCTGGTTCCCGCCGCCAACAGGAACTCGCCCATCGACGCCGCCATGCCCATCGCGTAGGTGGCGATGTCGCACGGCGCCAGCTCCATGGTGTCGTAGATCGCCATGCCGGCGCTGATCGAGCCGCCCGGGGAGTTGATGTACAGCGAGATGTCCTTGGTCGAGTCCTCGGCCGCGAGCAGCAGAATCTGCGCACACAACCGGTTCGCGATGTCGTCGTTCACCTCCGATCCCAGGAAGATGATGCGCTCGGAGAGCAAACGCTCATAGACCGAGTCGACGAGGTTGAGACCCTGCGCATTCGAACGCATGTCAGCCACGGCGCGATACCTGCTTTCTCGAGATCCGCTATGCCCCGACACTAACGAACCCACGCCGGTGCGCACTCCCCGAAGGACCCGCGTTCGCTCACAGCGTCACTTCGCCTGGTCCGCGGCCTCGCCGGAGTCGTCGGCCTCGTCGGAGTCCTCGGCCTCGTTGGACGCAGCAGTCCGCCCGAAGAAATCGCTGGTGTCGACGACATTGCCGGCGGTGTCGGTGACGGTGGCCGCCTCGATGACCGCGGCGATGGTCAGCCCGCGCCGCACGTCGGCGAACATGGCCGGCAGTTGGTTGTTCTGCTGCAGGTACTGCAGCAGCTGCTGCGGGTCGACCCGGTACTGCTGCGACGTCAGCACCAGCCTCTCGGTGAGGTCGTTCTGGGTCACCTGGATGTCGAGGTCGTCGGCCAGCGCGTCCATCAACAACTGCGTGGTGAGGGTCTTCTCGGCAGAGGACCGGGCGTCGGCGGCGAACTCCTCGCGGGAGGAGCCCCGCGTCGCGAGCGCCTCGGCGAACTTGGCCTCGTCGTGGTCGAGGCCGTGCAGGGCCTGGTGCAGCGTCCTGTCCACCTGCGCCTGAACGATCGCCTCCGGCAGCGGGATGTCGACCTGCGCCAGCAGGGCGTCCAGCGCCGCGTTGCGGACCGCCTCCGCCTGCCGGATCCGCTTGGCCTGGCGGACCTGGTCGGCCAGGCTGGCCCGCAGCTCGTCGATCGTGTCGAATTCGCTTGCTAGTTGGGCGAATTCGTCGTCGGGCTCGGGAAGTTCGCGCTCCTTGACCGATCCGACCGTGACGGTGACCTCGACCTGTTGCCCGGCGTGCCGGCCGCTCGCCATCGTGGTGGTGAAAACCCGGGATTCGCCGGCCGACAACCCGATGATCGCTTCGTCGAGGCCCTCCACCAGCTGGCCGGAGCCGACCTCGTGGGACAGGCCCTGCGTCGCCATGTCGGGCACGTCCTCGCCGTCGAGGCCGGCCGACAGGTCGATCGAGACGACGTCGCCATCGGCGGCCGGCCGGTCCACCGCGGTCAGGGTGCCGAACCGGGCACGCAGCGACTGCAACTCGGCGTCGACGTCGTCGTCGCCGACCTCGACCGGGTCCACCGTGACCCGCAACGCGCTCAGGTCCGGAAGCGTGATCGCGGGGCGCACGTCGACCTCGGCGGTGAAGACCAGCTCCTGGCCGTACACCTTCTTGGTCACCGCGATCTTGGGCTGGCCCAGCGGCCGCACATCCGATTCCGTCACGGCCTGGCCGTAGCGGCTGGGCAGGGCCTCGCTGACCACCTGGTCGAGCACCGCTTCCCGGCCGATCCGCGCCTCCAGCAGCTTGGCCGGCGCCTTGCCCGGCCGAAATCCCGGCAGCCGCACCTGCTTGGCCAACTCTTTGTAGGCGCGCTCGAAGTCCGGCTGGAGCTCGGGGAACGGCACCTCCACGTTGATGCGAACCCGGGTCGGGCTCAACTGCTCGACGGTGCTCTTCACGTGCGTACTCCTCGGTGTCGTTCGTCGGACGGCCGCCGCCGCGGTGGGTCGGGGTGACAGGATTTGAACCTGCGGCCTTCCGCTCCCAAAGCGGATGCGCTACCAAGCTGCGCTACACCCCGCACTCGACTCCGCGATCCTACGGCCCGACCCGGCGGGCCCGGCTGACGACCTCACCGCGAGATAACGAGGGAACGGCAGTTGGATTTGATCCCGGCGGGGACGTAAGGTCACGCACGAGCAATTCGCGCGGGTGTAGCTCAATGGTAGAGCCCTAGTCTTCCAAACTAGCGACGCGGGTTCGATTCCCGTCGCCCGCTCCGGCTGGGGGCCGCGCGACAGGAAGGCGCCATGCGCGACGTCGACATCCAGGGCTCATGCGCGCCGGGATTCGAGAAGGTGCGCGACGCGTTCGAGCAGAACTTCGCGCTGCGCGCCGAAATCGGAGCCGCCGTGGCGGCCTGGGTCGACGGCGACCTCGCGGTCAACCTGTGGGCCGGCTCGGCCGACGCCGGCGGGGCCCGCCCGTGGCGGGAAGACACGCTGGCCAACGTGCTCTCCGGCACCAAAGGGCTGACCAGCACCTGCGTGCATCAGCTCGTCGAGCGCGGTGAGATCGACCTGCATGCTCCGGTGGCCCGGTACTGGCCCGAGTTCGGGCAGGCCGGCAAAGAGGACGTCACCGTCGCGATGGTGATGAGTCACCGATCCGGGGTGATCGGCCCGCGCACCCGACTGCCCTGGCGGCAGGTCGCCGACTGGGATTTCGTCTGCGAACGGCTGGCGGTCGCCGAACCGTGGTGGAAACCCGGAACGGCCCAGGGCTACCACATGACCACCTTCGGGTTCATCCTCGGCGAAGTGTTCCGCCGCGTCACCGGACGCACGGTCGGCCAGTACCTGCGCGCCGAAATAGCCGAGCCGCTCGGCGCCGAAGTCCACATCGGCCTGCCCCGCAGCGAACAACACCGCTGCGCCGAGCGGCTGAACAAGCCGCACATCCGCACGATGCTGGCCGACGTGTCAGCGCCCGAGCACCCCACCACGCTCGACGCCCACCCGAAGGCGGGGCTGGCCGTCGCGATGGGGTTCGCCCCCGACGACGAGCTCGCCTGCAACGACCCGCAGCTGTGGCGGGAGTTGGAGTTCCCCGGCACCAACGGCTACGTTTCGGCGTTGGGCCTGGCGACGTTCTACAACGCGCTCGCGCAGGAGAAACTGCTGAGCCGTCGCCACATGGAGCTCGTCCGGGTGTGCCAAGGCGGCTTCGACACCGACCTGGTGCTCGGCCGCCGCGTCGCCGACCACGGGTGGGGTCTGGGCTACATGCTCAACCAGCGCTGCGTCAACGGCCCCAACCCGCGGATCTTCGGCCACGGCGGCCTGGGCGGCTCGTTCGGGTTCGTCGACCTCGAGCATCGCATCGGCTACGCCTACGTGATGAGCCACTACGACGCCACCAAGGCCAACGCCGACCCGCGCAGCGTGGCGCTGTCCGGCGAGATCTACGCCGCGCTGGGCGTCACCACCGGCTGACCGGTGCCGCACGGCACGCGTCGGCCCCGCCGGCGTCACCGCTGACAGCCCGGGCACCAGAACAGGTTCCGGCCTTCCAGTTCCGCGGTGCGAACCGTGGTCGCGCACACCCGGCACGGGTCACCGGCCCGGCGGTACACGTAGGTCCGCGGGCGCCGCGGCGCGTAGGACGGCGCGCCGTGGTCGTGCTCGGGACGGACCACCACGATCCGCCCGCGGCGCAACCCCACTGTCATCAGCGCAACCAGATCGGTCCACGCCGCGTCGAATTCGGTTTCGGCGATCGCTGTGCCGGGCCGGTACGGGTCGATGCCGTGGCGGAACAACAGCTCACTGCGGTACACGTTGCCCACCCCGGCGATCACCGCCTGATCCATCAATAACGCGCCAATCGGCCTGCGGGACTTGTGAATTCGCGTCCACGCCGACAGCGGATCGGCGTTCCGGCACAACGGATCGGGCCCGAGTCGGGCCACCAGGTCGGCGACCTGGGCGTCGTCGATCACTTCGCACACCGTCGGGCCGCGCAGGTCGGCGCCGTACTCGGCGCCGACCATCCGCATCCGCACCTGGCCGACCGGCGCCGGCATCGGCGTGGCGTGTTCGGTGAACCTGCCGTAGAGGCCGAGGTGTATGTGCACCGTGGGGCCATGCGCGTAGTGGTGGAACAGGTGTTTGCCCCACACGCCGGTGCGCTGCAGCACCTGCCCGTCGATGGCGGCAGCCGACGCCGCGAACCTGCCCTGCGGGCTGGACACCGCGACCGGGGCGCCGGCGAACCGCCGCTGGTGCAGCCGGGCCAGCCGGTGCAGGGTGTGCCCCTCGGGCACGGTCAGCCCGACGCGCCGGGTACCGGCGGCGCTTGGTGGGTGCGCTCGTAGTCACCGAGGATGTCGATACGACGCTGGTGGCGCGGTGCTTGTGACCACGGTGTGGTCAGGAACGCGTCGACGATGGCCAGCGCCTCGGAGACGGTGTGCATGCGGCCGCCGATGCCGATCAGCTGCGCGTTGTTGTGCTCGCGGGCCAGTGCGGCGGTCTTCACGCTCCAGGCCAGCGCGCATCGGGCCCCGGGCACTTTGTTGGCGGCGATCTGCTCACCGTTGCCCGAACCGCCCAGCACGATGCCCAGGCTGCCCGGGTCGGCCACGGTGCGCGTCGCGGCGGCGATGCAGAACACCGGGTAGTCGTCGTCGGCGTCGTAGCTGAAGGCGCCGCAGTCGATCGGCTCGTGGCCGGATTTCGTCAGATGACCTTTGATCTGCTGCTTGAGCTCGTAGCCGGCATGGTCGGAACCGAGGTAGACGCGCATCCCGCCATTGTGCCCGACCCGAGGTGCCGTGACCGCGAGGCGCCGTCAGTCGAATTGCGGCGGCTCGGTGCGGGTCCGCTTGAGCTCCCAGAAATGCGGGTAGGACGCGAAGGTCACCGAGGCATCCCACAGCGCGCCCGCCTGTTCCCCACGCGGAATCCGCGACAGCACCGGCCCGAAAAACGCCACCCCGTTGACGTGGATGGTCGGCGTGCCGACGTCCTCGCCGACGGCGTCCATGCCGGCGTGGTGGCTTGCGCGCAGCGCCTCGTCGTAGGTGTCGCTGTCGGCGGCACCGGCCAGCTCGGCCGGCAGACCGACCTCGGCCAGCGACTGCTTGATGACGTCGTCGAGCTCCTTGTTGCCGTCGTCGTGGATGCGGGTGCCCATCGCGGTGTACAGCGGTCCGAGCACCTGCGCGCCGTGGGCCTGCTCGGCGGCGATCGCCACCCGCACCGGACCCCATGCCTTCTTCATGCCTTCCCGGTACTTTTCGGGCAGGTCCGCGCGGTTCTCGTTGAGCACGGCCAAGCTCATCACCGCGAAATTGACGTCGATGTCGCGGACCTTCTCAACCTCCAGGATCCAGCGTGAGGTGATCCAGGCCCACGGGCACAGCGGATCGAACCAGAAATCGGCTCGTGACTTCTCAGACATGCACAATCCTCTCGTCGACGGTCGGGACAGCCGCTGAGCACAACCGTAGCCACGGGAGGGCTGTTCCCGGCGCTCAGGCTCGATCGGACAGCGCTCTCACGCCGACGGGTCGGCTCACCTGCGACCGCTCCGCGCCCCGCATCGGCGCAGGCCTAAGTTGGGACGCGTGGCTCTTCCCAACCTCACCCGCGACCAAGCCGCCGAGCGCGCGGCGCTGGTCACCGTCGACAACTACCGCATCAGCCTGGACCTGACCGCCGGCGACGGCGCGCCCGGCGAACGAACCTTCCGGTCGATCAGCACCGTCGAGTTCGAGGCGCTCCCCGGCGCCGAGACCATGCTCGACATCGCCGCGGACACGATTCGCAGCGCCACGCTCAACGGCCGCGAGCTCGACGTGTCGGGCTACGACGAGTCGACCGGCATCGCGCTGAGCGGCCTGGCCGAGCGAAACGTCGTCGTCGTCGACGCCGACTGCCGCTATTCCAACACCGGCGAAGGGTTGCACCGCTTCGTCGATCCGGTCGACGACGAGGTGTATCTGTACTCGCAGTTCGAAACCGCCGACGCCAAGCGGATGTTCGCGTGCTTCGACCAACCCGACCTCAAAGCCACCTTCGACATCACGGTGACCGCGCCACCGCACTGGCAGGTGATCTCCAACGGCGCAGCCGTCAGCGTGGACGACGGCGTGCACCGGTGTGCCACCACGCCCCGGATGAGCACGTATCTGGTGGCGCTCATTGCCGGTCCATATGCGAGGTGGACCGATGTCTACACCGACGAGCACGGCGACATCCCCTTGGGCCTGTACTGCCGGGCATCGCTGGCCCAATTCATGGACGCCGAGCGGCTGTTCGCCCAGACCAAGCAGGGATTCAGCTTCTACCACAAGCACTTTGGCATGCCGTATGCGTTCGGTAAATACGACCAGCTGTTCGTTCCCGAATTCAATGCCGGAGCAATGGAAAACGCCGGTGCGGTGACCTTCCTGGAGGACTACGTCTTCCGCAGCAAGGTCACCCGCGCCTCCTACGAGCGCCGCTGTGAGACCGTGCTGCACGAGATGGCGCACATGTGGTTCGGCGATTTGGTCACCATGCGGTGGTGGGATGACCTGTGGCTCAACGAATCTTTTGCCACCTTCGCATCGGTGCTGTGCCAAAGCGAGGCAACCGAATTCACGCAAGCGTGGACGACGTTCGCCAACGCGGAGAAGTCGTGGGCCTACCGGCAGGACCAGCTGCCGACGACGCATCCAGTGGCCGCCGACATTCCCGACCTGGCGGCCGTCGAGGTCAACTTCGACGGGATAACCTACGCCAAAGGCGCTTCCGTGCTCAAGCAACTGGTGGCCTACGTCGGGTTGGAGCACTTTCTCGCCGGCCTGCGCGACTACTTCCGCAAGCACGCCTTCGGCAACGCCACGTTCGACGACCTGCTCACCGCGCTGGAGAAGGCGTCCGGCCGCGATCTGTCCGACTGGGGCCGGCAGTGGCTGAAAACGACCGGCCTGAACACGCTGCGGCCGGATTTCGACGTCGACGCCGACGGCCGGTTCACCCGGTTCGCGGTCACGCAGAGCGGCGCCGCGCCGGGTGCCGACGAGACGCGGGTACATCGGCTCGCGGTCGGCGTCTACGACGACGACGGCGGCGGGCGGTTGGTCCGGGTGCATCGCGAAGAGCTCGACATTGCCGGCCCCGTCACCGAAGTGCCTGCGCTGGACGGGGTTTCACGCGGCCGGTTGGTTCTGGTCAACGACGACGACCTGACCTACTGCTCGCTGCGACTCGACCCGGAGTCGCTGCAGACCGCGTTGGACCGCATCGCCGATATCGCCGAGGCGTTGCCCCGAACGCTGGTGTGGTCGGCGGCCTGGGAGATGACCCGTGAGGCGGAGTTCCGGGCCCGCGATTTCGTGGCTCTGGTATCCGGTGGCGTGCATGCCGAAACCGAGGTCGGCGTGGCGCAGCGGCTGTTGCTGCAGGCACAGACCGCGCTGGGTTCTTACGCCGAGCCGGGTTGGGCGCGTGCGCAGGGTTGGCCGGCGTTCGCCGACCGGTTGCTGGAGTTGGCGCGCGGCGCCGGCGCCGGATCCGACCATCAGTTGGCTTTCGTCAACGCGATGTGCACGTTGGTGCTCTCGGACCGGCACACCGACGTGCTGGCGGCGTTGCTGTCCGGCGACCCGGCCGAGGTGGAGCTGCCCGGGCTGACGGTGGACACCGACCTGCGCTGGCGCATCGTCACCGCGCTGGCCGCCGCGGGAGTGATCGACTCCGACGTGATCGACACCGAGATACAGCGCGACCCGACCGCCGCCGGCCGGCGGCAGGCCGCCCAGGCCTCGGCGGCGCGACCGCACCTGGCGGTCAAGGAAGACGCGTGGGCCCAGGTGGTCGACGACGACACGCTGCCGAATATCACCGGGCGGTCGATTATCGCCGGCATCACCGCGCCCGGCCAGTCGGAGCTGCTCACGCCGTTCACCCCGCGCTACTTCGAGGCGATTCCCGGCGTGTGGGAGCGCCGGTCCAGCGAAGTCGCGCAGACCGTCGTCGTCGGGCTGTACCCGTCATGGGATATCGGCGACGACGGGATCGCCGCCGCCGACACGTTCCTCGCCGACCCCGAGGTGCCGCCGGCGTTGCGGCGGCTGGTGCTCGAGGGCCAGGCCGGCGTCAAGCGGGCGCTGAGGGCGCGGATGTTCGATGCGGGCTGACGGCGACCCCGTCGGCCGCGAGCGCGCACCGAATGCCGCGCGGACAGGCTCAGCGGTCGCGCTCGTAAGTTTGTCGGGATCATGTGCTTGTCACCAGGTCTGCAGCACAGCCAGGTAGCTGTGCCTAACGAGGCGTGTGGGTCGACCCTGTGCAGCTAGGCCGCACCGAACGTGAAGCCGTTGCGAGAATTGGCCGGATTTCTCGCAACGGCTTCACGTTCGGTGATCTGACCCCCGGTGCACGGCACCCCGACGAACTGACGAGCGAGACCACCCTCGGTCGGAGCTTGCAGGCGTAGGCCCAGACCGCTAAGCCGGCGAGATGCCGGAGCTGAGCACTCGCACCGCGCTGACCAGACCGTCGATCAGGTTGCCGTCGGCGAACGACGCCGCGGCCGCGGCGACACCCAGCGGTGCCGCCGACTCCGCCCCGCGACCGCGTACCTGCGAGCCGTAGACCACCTCGATCGCATGCTGGTCAGGGGATACCGCGACCAGAACCGCGTTGTCCGGCGTGGGCACCTTGGCCAGGATCTCACGGGCCCGCGCCGCCGTGTCCTCGCCGAGGTCGCCGATGTAGACGGCGAACCGGGCGCCGGCGGCCCGCGTTCCGTAGGTCAGCGCGTCGTCGAGGGTGACCAGGTCGGCGTTCGGGAACGGGTACCACACGGACAGTTCGCCGGGCTCGGTGACCCCGGAGATCCGCCCGCTGGTCGTGAACACCCAGCCGTCGGGCAGTTGGGCGGGCTCGATGGTCGCGACCTCACCACGTGCCACTGGCGCCACCTCCCACACTGAACTCGGACGGACCGTGCCCGTCGCCGACGTTCTCGTCAACAGCGGACCACAGGATGGGCGGATGCGTCCACGGCTCCGACATCGTGTAGGTCGCCGGATGCGGCCCCGGGTGCGACCAGATCAGCGTCGCCAGCACGATCACCAGCAACAGCGGGATCCCCACGAAGTAGAGGTGAATTTCCAGGATGCTCACGACGACACCGTATCCCATGACGCGCGTTACGCGGCGCCTTCGCCCAGATAGCGCACCCAGGCCGGGTCGAGTTCCTTGACCGTCGACAGCAGCCGCCAGTGCCGGCCCTGCGGCGACGTCGGCGTCAAACGCAGCGACCAGCCCAGCTCTACCAGCAGCCGGTCGCCTTTGCGGTGGTTACACGTCGAGCAGCAGGCCACGCAGTTCTCCCAGGAGTGGTCGCCGCCGCGGCTGCGCGGCACCACGTGGTCGACCGTGTCGGCTTTGGACCCGCAGTACGCGCAGCAGAAGCGGTCGCGGTGCATCAGCGCCGCCCGGGTCATCGGGACACGGGCCCGATACGGCACCCGGACGTAGGACCGCAGCCGGATCACCGACGGCGCCGCGATGGACCTGGTCGCCGAGTGGATGATCGGGCCGGACGGGTCGTCGTGCACGACGTCGGCTTTGCCGCAGATCAGCATCACCACGGCCCGCCGCAGCGGCAACGCGGTCAGCGGCTCGTAGGTGGAGTTCAGCAGCAGCACCCGCCGCCGGTTCCAGAGCGATCCGGCGTCACGCGGCCCGGGGGCGTCGACACCGTGTAAAAAGGAAGCACCGTGCAAGCTGGAAGCGGCCACCGGTCCGGTCGGCCCTGCCGCGTCACCCAGTCGGTGACCGCGGCGCTTGGTGCGCTGCGCCATACATCCTCCGCCGAACAGTCCACCATGATTCGCCGCCGATCGCACGCTCATTGGGCCGCTGTACACCCGCGCCGCCGGAGGCCCATGCGCAGCGATGGCCCACAATGGAGGCGATGGAGCAACTGCAGCAGACCTTCTACGACGCCGTCGGCGGGGCCGACACCTTCCACGCCATCGTGTCGCGGTTCTACGAACTCGTCGCCGAGGACGAGATCCTGCGCCCGATCTACCCCGAGGAGGACCTCACGGGCGCGCGGGACCGACTCCGGATGTTCCTCGAACAGTACTGGGGTGGCCCGCGAACCTACTCCGACCGGCGCGGGCATCCGCGGCTGCGGATGCGTCACGCCCCCTACCGGATCTCACCGATCGAACGCGACGCCTGGCTGCGGTGCATGAACATCGCGGTGGCGTCCATCGACTCGCGCACCCTCGACGACGAACACCGCCGGGAACTGCTGGAGTACCTGGAAAAGGCCGCCCACTTCATGGTCAACTCGCCGCTGTGACGGGCGCTGTGGGCTGGTGGCCGAACGCTGTCTTCTACCAGCTGTACCCGCGCTCGTTCGCCGACAGCAACGGCGACGGCGTCGGCGACTTGGACGGGGTGGTGGCCCGGCTGGACTACCTGGTAGCGCTCGGCGTCGACGCACTGTGGATCAATCCCGTCACCGTCTCGCCGATGGCCGACCACGGCTACGACGTGGCCGATCCCCGCGACGTCGACCCCCTCTTCGGCGGGCTGGAGGCTCTCGAGCGGCTGATCGTCGCGGCCCACCGGCGGGGCATCAAGATCGTCATGGACGTGGTGCCCAACCACACCAGCTCGGCCCACCCATGGTTTGCCGCCGCGCTGGCCGCCGGGCCGGGCAGCGACGCGCGCGGGCGCTACATCTTCCGCGACGGTCGCGGACCCGGCGGCGCTGAGCCCCCGAACAACTGGGTCTCAGTGTTCGGCGGGCCGGCCTGGACGCGGGTCGGCCAACCCGAGGGCAACCCCGGTCAGTGGTACCTGCACCTGTTCGACGCCGCGCAACCGGACCTGAATTGGGACAACCCGGAGGTGTTCCACGATTTCGAGAAGACGCTGCGGTTCTGGCTGGACCGCGGCGTGGACGGTTTCCGCATCGACGTCGCGCACGGCATGGCCAAAGCGCCGGGGCTGCCGGACATGACGTCGGTGGACAACATGTTGCTGCGCCACGAAGACGACGACCCCCGCTTCAACCACCCCAACGTGCACGCCATCCATCGCGACATCCGCCGGGTCGTCGACGACTATCCCGACGCGGTGACCATCGGCGAGGTATGGGTCCGCGACAACGTCCGGTGGGCGCAGTACCTGCGGCGCGACGAGTTGCACCTCGGCTTCAATTTCCGCCTCGCGCAGGCCGGTTTCGACGCCGCCGAGATCCGCGACGCGGTCGAGAACACGCTGGCGGCCGCGGCGATCGAAGGCGTGCCGCCGACCTGGACGCTGTCCAACCACGACGTCGGCCGGGAAGTCACCCGCTACGGCGGCGGCCGGGCCGGGCTGGACCGCGCCCGCGCGATGGCGCTGGTGATGCTTGCCCTGCCGGGCGCGGCGTTCGTCTACAACGGCCAGGAACTGGGGCTGCCGGACGCCGAGCTGCCCGACGACGCCCTGCAGGACCCGACCTGGGAACGCTCCGGCCACGCCGAACGCGGCCGTGACGGTTGCCGCGTCCCGCTGCCGTGGTCGGGGCAGACACCCCCGTTCGGGTTCTCGCGCAACGTCCGCACCTGGCTCCCGATGCCACCGCAGTGGGCGGAGCTGACCGTCGAGAAGCAGCTCGCCGACCCCGGCTCGACACTCTTGTTGTTTCAGCGGGCACTCGAAATACGCAGGGATAGTTCAATTTTCACTGGTGACGGAATCGAGTGGCGGTCCGCGCCACGCGACGTGCTGACGTTCCGGCGCGGCGCCGGGGTGTGTGTGCTCAACGCCGGCCGGCGTCCGCTGCCGCTACCGAACGACGAACTGCTGCTGGCCAGCGCACCCGTGGGCGGCGGCGCGTTGCCGCCTGGCGCCGCGGCCTGGCTTGTGTAACGCGGTCACGCCAGCGTGACACTGGCCGCCGACCACGAACGCGGCGCTCAGCCCGACGGCCCCGGCCCGACGGTGCGTGTCATGCGCCGGATCTGCCGCGCCGCCACCGACAGCGTGGCCAGGTCCTTGCGGCCGCTCTGGTAGATCTCGGTGAGCGTGCGGCGGGCCCGCTCCACCCGCGACGCGCTGGTGTGCTCCCACTCGGCGATCTTCTGTTCGCCGCTCTCGTCCGGCTCGCCGACGGCCAGCACGTCGAAGCACAGCGACCGCAGTGAGGAGTAGACGTCGTCGCGAATCGCCAAGCGTGCCAGGGAATGCCAGCGGTCGTTGCGTGGCAGTTGGGACACCGCGGTGAGCAGGCCGTCGGTGCCCAGCCGGTCCATCAGCGCGAAGTAGGTGTCGGCGACCTCGGCGGCGTCGATCTCGGCGATGTCGGCGATGTCGATGACGTCGAGCAGGCTGTAGCGGTACAGGCCGGCCGCAACCAGGTAGGCCACGTCCGCCGGCGCGCCCTGTGCGGCGAACTCTTCGGCTTCCTTGTCGACGATGGCCTTGTCGTCGCCGCGCAGCCACTCCGGCATACGAGGTGTCAGCGCGTGCACGGTGGCGGCGAACCGGTTGATCTCGGCACCGACCGCCAGCGGCTGCGGGCGGTAGTTGAGCAGCCAGCGGCCGGCCCGATCGATCAGCCGGCGGGTGTCCAGCATCATCCGATCCGACACCGCGGCCGGCATCCCACCTTGCGCCCCAGCCGCGCGGATCCGGTGCCACAGCTCCCCCACCCCGAAGATGGCTTCGCTTGCGACCCAGGTGCGCACTGCATCCACCGGTTTTACGCCCACGTCCTCGGTGATTCGAAAGGCGTAGGTGATGCCGGCGCTGTCGACCAGATCGTTGACCAGCATGGTCGTCACGATTTCGCGGCGCAGCTGATGCGACCGGATCTCCGCGGTAAACCGGTCCTTCAGCGCCGACGGGAAATAACGCGGCAACCGGGCCGCGAAGACCTCCTGGTCGGGCAGGTCGGTGGCCAGCACCTCGTCCTTGAGCGCCAGCTTGACGTGCGCCATCAGGGTCGCCAGTTCCGGCGACGTCAGGCCGAGGCCGGCCTCGGCGCGCCGGTCGATCTCCTTCTCCGACGGCAGCGCCTCCAGTTCGCGGTTGAGCCCGCGCTCGGCCACCAGATATTTGATCTGCTCGGCATGCACCGGCAGCAGGCTGGAGGCGTTGGCCCGGCTGGTGCCCATCAGGGCGTTCTGGTCGGCGTTGTCGGCGAGCACCAGTGCGGCGACCTCGTCGGTCATCGACTCCAGCAGCGGCGGCCGTTCGTCGGGCGTGAGCTTGCCGGCAGTGATCAGCGAGTCGATCAGGATCTTGATGTTGACCTCGTGGTCGGAGCAGTCGACCCCGGCGGAGTTGTCCAGAGCGTCGGTGTTGACCCGCCCGCCGCACAGGTCGAATTCGACGCGGCCCAGCGCCGTGACCCCCAGGTTGCCGCCCTCGGCGATCACCTTGGCGCGCAACTCGTTTGCGTTCACCCGCACCGGGTCGTTCGCGCGGTCGCCGACGTCGGCGTCGGACTGGGCTTCGGCCTTGACGTAGGTGCCGATGCCGCCGTTGTAGAGCAGGTCCACCGGCGCCTTCAGGACCGCCCGCACCAGGCTCGGCGGCGCCAGCTCGGTGACGTCGTCGGAGATGCCCAGCGCCGCGCGCACCTGGTCGCTGACCGGGATGGTCTTCTGCTCGCGGCTGTACACCCCGCCGCCCGCGCTGATCAGCGACCTGTCGTAGTCGTCCCAGCTGGAGCGGGGCAGCTCGAACAGCCGGCGCCGTTCCGTCCACGAAATGGCGGCGTCGGGGTTGGGATCGAGGAAGACGTGCCGGTGGTCGAAGGCGGCCAGCAGCCGAATGTGCTTGGACAGCAACATGCCGTTGCCGAACACGTCGCCGCTCATGTCGCCGATGCCCGCGACGGTGAAGTCCTCGGACTGGGTGTCGACGCCCATCTCGGCGAAGTGCCGCCGGACCGCTTCCCAGGCGCCCTTGGCGGTGATGCCCATCACCTTGTGGTCGTAGCCCACCGAACCGCCGGATGCGAACGCGTCGCCCAGCCAGAAGCCGTAGGACAGGGCGACGTCGTTGGCGATGTCGGAGAACTCTGCGGTGCCCTTATCGGCGGCCACCACCAGATATGCATCGTCACCGTCGCGGCGTACCACCTGCGGCGGGACAGTGACCTTCCCGGTGGCGTGGTCGACGTTGTCGGTGATGTCGAGCAGCCCCGAGACGAACAGCCGGTAGCAGGCGATGCCCTCGCTGCGGGTGGCGTCGCGGTCAGCAGCGGGGTCGCCGGTGGGTAATGGCGGGCGTTTGAGGACGAACCCGCCCTTGGCGCCCACCGGCACGATGACGGCGTTCTTCACGGCCTGCGCCTTGACCAGGCCGAGGATCTCGGTGCGGAAATCGTCGCGCCGGTCCGACCAGCGCAGCCCGCCGCGCGCCACCGGGCCGAAACGCAGATGCACACCCTCGACCCGCGGAGAGTAGACGAAGATCTCGAATTTGGGACGCGGCAACGGCAGCTCGTCAATCAGCTGGGCATCAAGCTTGACGGCCAGCACATCCTGGCTACGAGCCGAACCCTCCTGTGTGACGTAGTAATTGGTACGCAATGTCCCCTGGACCAGCGAGGCGAACGCGCGCAGGACGCGGTCGGTGTCCAGGCTCACCAGGGCGTCGATGTCGGCTGCGACCGCGCCGGCCGCGGCCTGGGCGTCGCGCTTCCTCGGCGCTCCGGAAGGCGTGGGATCGAAGAGCGCTTCGAACAGTGCGACCAGAGAACGTGCGGTGTGCGGGTTTTCGTTGAGAACCGACTCGATGTGCGACTGGCTGTACGGAAAGCCAACCTGCCGAAGGTATTTGGCGTACGCGCGCAACAACACCACCTGCCGCCAGGTCAGACCCGCGCGCATCACCAGCTCGTTGAACCGGTCGATCTCGACGCGGCCCTGCCATATCGCGGTCACCGCGTCGGTGAATCGCTGCCCGGCGGCTTTCCGCTCGGCGCCCTCGGGCGGCCGCGGGAAGGTCTGCTGCGGCCGAACCTTGAACTGGTAGATCGAGACCTGCAGCCCGTCACCCCGAGTAACGGTGAACGGCCGCTCCTCGAGGACGACCATACCCATGGACTGCAGCATCGGGAGCAGCCGGCTCAGCGACGCGGTCCGCCCGCCCAGATACCAGTTCAGCTGCGCGATATCGTGATCGTCGCGTTCGGAGATCGTGAGCTTGACCGAATCATCTTTCAGCTCTTCGATGATGGCGATGTCGTCGATCGCGTCGTCGGGTGTGACGGCCTGCTTGTAGGCTTCGGAGAAAGCCGTCGCATAGTGGTCGGCCTCGCGCTGTGCGATCGATCCGGTCTGCACCGCGGCGAGCAACCGGTCGGCCCAGGTCCGGGTGGCCTCGGTGATCAGCGCCTGGATGCGCGCCCGGTTGGCTTCGGAGACGTCGACTGCACGCGAACCGTCCGCCAGCAGAACCGTGAAATGCAAAAGCGCCCAGGGTGATTCGGTGACACGCGCGGTGAATTCGAGGCTGGTGCCACCGAACTCGCTGACCAGGATGTCCTCGATCCGCAGGCGCACGGGCGTGGTGTAGCGGTCCCGGGGCAGATACACCAGGCACGACACGAAGTGCTCGAGCTGGTCGGCGCGCAGGAACAACAGCGCTCGCCGCGCTGAGCTGAGGTCCACCACGGCCTTGGCTATCGCCAATAGGCGCTCGGCGTGCAGCGTGAACAGCTCTGAGCGTGGAACCGTCTGGATGACGTCGAGCAGCAGCTGCCCCGGGTAGCTGGGATCATGGGCGGCCAGCGCGAGCGCGTCCCGCACCCGGCGCGAGACGATCGGGATGTCGAGGACGTCGGCGTTCACGGCGGCGACCGTGAACAGCCCGACGAAGCGATGCTCGAAGACACCGTGCGGGGCGTTCTCCCGCACCGCCACGACATACGGGTAGGCGCCGTAGCGCAGGTAGCTCGACGCGGTGGTTTGCGCCAAGCCCAGCAGTTTGGCGTCGTCGGTCAACCGGGGCCGAGACGCGGTACGCCGGCGCAGCACGCCCAGGCTGACGGTGGACTCGTCGCCCCAGACCCGTCCGTCGCGCACCGGGCAGTGCTGGTAGCCCAACAGGATGAAATGCCCGTCGGCCAGCCAGCGCAGCAGTGCGCCGGCGTCCTCGCGGTCGGCTCCCGGGTAGCGGCCGTCGCGATCGGCCTCGAGATCGGCGGCGGTGTCCGCGAGCGTCGTCGTCATCGCGGCGGAATCGGCGGCGACCTGCCGGACGTCGGCCAGCACGCGGGGCAGCAGCCGCTCGAACTCGGCCAGCGCCGCGCGGTCCACCGACGGCGAGAGCTGGACGTGGATCCAGGCCTCGTCGAGATGGTCCGGGCTGTCGCCGGTTCGCGGCCGGACCTGCTGCAGGTCCCCGGCCGGGCTGCGGCGCACCTCGAACACCGGGGTCATGATCGCCCGGTAGGCGATGCCCAGCCGGTGCAGCAGCGTCGTGACGGAATCCATCAGCATGGCGCCGTCGTCGGTGACCACCTGCAGCGCGGGCCCGAACCCGCCGGAGTCCTCGGCCGCATACACCGCGACACAGCTTTCGTTGGGCGGGCGGTGCAGGCCGAGTCGGTAGTGCGCGCTCAGCAGCGCCGGCCCCACGTGGACGGGACCGGCCGGCGCGGAGTCGGTTCCGGGCCCGCCACCCTGCGGGCCCTGGTAGGTGGCGGTGTAGGCCGTCGAGATCGCGTCGGGGACAGTCCCGGTGCGGGTGAACGTGGTCCACGCCTCGTCGAGGCTTTGGCCGGAATTGACCGTCATGCCGACTGCTCCTGACTCAGTACCCCCACCGGTGCTGGTAGCGCAGACACTAGTCGCGGGTGAGCTTTCGGTGGGTCACTCGGTGCGGACGTGCAGCCTCGACACCGAGACGTTCCACTTTGTTTTCCTCGTAGGCGCCGAAGTTGCCCTCGAACCAGTACCAGGTGGCCTCGTTGTCGTCGTCGCCCTCCCAGGCCAGGATGTGCGTGCAGGTGCGGTCGAGGAACCAGCGGTCGTGGGAGATCACCACCGCGCAGCCGGGAAACTTCTCCAGGGCGTTCTCCAGGGAGCCCAGCGTCTCGACGTCGAGGTCGTTGGTGGGTTCGTCGAGCAGGATGAGGTTGCCGCCCTCTTTGAGGGTGAGCGCGAGGTTGAGCCGGTTGCGCTCGCCGCCGGAGAGCACGCCCGCCGGCTTCTGCTGGTCGGGGCCCTTGAAACCGAACGCCGACACGTACGCCCGCGACGGGATCTCGGTCTGGCCGACCTGGATGTGGTCCAGCCGGTCGGAGACCACCTCCCAGACCGTCTTGGCGGAGTCGATGCCGGCTCGGTCCTGGTCGACGTAGCTGATCTTGACGGTGTCGCCGACCTTGACGGTGCCGCTGTCGGGTTGCTCGAGCCCGACGATCGTCTTAAACAGCGTGGTCTTGCCGACGCCGTTGGGCCCGATGACCCCGACGATGCCGTTGCGGGGCAAGGTGAAGGACAGGTCTTTGATCAGCGGGCGCCCCTCGTAGCCCTTGTCGAGGTGGTCGACTTCGACGACCACGTTGCCCAGCCGCGGGCCCGGGGGAATCTGGATCTCCTCGAAGTCGAGCTTGCGGGTCTTCTCCGCCTCGGCCGCCATCTCCTCGTAGCGCTGCAGCCGGGCTTTGCCTTTGGCCTGCCGGGCTTTGGTGCCCGAGCGCACCCAGGCCAGTTCGTCCTGAAGTCGCTTCTGCAGCTTGGCGTCCTTGCGGCCCTGCACGGCCAGCCGCTCGGCCTTCTTCTCCAGGTAGGTGGAGTAGTTGCCCTCGTAGGGGTAGGCGCGGCCGCGGTCGAGTTCCAGAATCCACTGCGCGACGTTGTCGAGGAAGTAGCGGTCGTGGGTGACCGCCAGGATCGCTCCCGGGTAGCCGGCCAGGTGCTGTTCGAGCCACTGCACGCTTTCCGCGTCGAGGTGGTTGGTCGGCTCGTCGAGCAGCAGCAGGTCGGGTTTACTCAGCAGAAGTTTGCACAACGCCACCCGGCGCCGCTCGCCGCCGGACAGCTGGGTCACCGGCTCGTCGGGCGGCGGGCAGCGCAGCGCGTCCATGGCCTGCTCGAGCTGCGAGTCGACGTCCCAGGCGCCGGCATGATCGAGCTCCTCCTGCAGCCGGCCCATCTCCTCCATCAGATCGTCGGTGTAGTCGGTGGCCATCAGCTCGGCGACCTCGTTGAACCGGTCGAGTTTGACCTTGAGTTCGCCCAGGCCCTCCTCGACGTTGCCACGGACCGTCTTCGACTCGTCCAACGGCGGCTCCTGCGCCAGGATGCCGACGGTGGCGCCGGGCGCCAGCAAGGCGTCGCCGTTGTTGGGCTTGTCCAGACCAGCCATGATCCGCAAGACGCTCGACTTGCCCGCCCCGTTGGGGCCGACCACGCCGATCTTCGCGCCCGGCAGGAAGCTCAACGTGACATCGTCGAGGATGACCTTGTCGCCGTGCGCCTTGCGGACCTTCTTCATCGTGTAGATGAACTCAGCCATGCCGCGGTGTCGCCTTTCTGATCCGGGTTGCCCCGACCATCCTAGGCACCGCCCCGCAGGGCTGAGCCTGGGCTAAGCCGACAGCGGCAGCCTCGTCGGCGACTCCGGTTCGCCATCCCCGCTGTCGCCGGCGTCCTCGGGATCGGCCGGCCCCGTCGCGGCGGCCGGTGCCGGCGGTGTCGCCGCGTCGGTTGCGCTGGGGACGGTCTTTTCGACGCGGGCGAAGCACCGCGACAGGTCGGGGCCCACCGAGGTGGCGCGCATCTCCAACGTCGAGCGCCGGATGCCGTCGCGGTCCTCGTACTCGCTGGTGTAGATGTTGCCGACCACGATGACCGCCGAACCCTTGCCCAACGATGCGCCGACGCCGGAGACCAGCCGGCCCCAGCAGTTGACGGTGACGAACAGCGAGTTGCCCGGCTCCCAGGTGCCGTCGGCGCCGCGGCGGCGCGAGTTGCTGGCAACCCGGAACTTCATCACCTCGCCATCTCCCACCGGGCGGCGTTGCGGGTCGTTGACGATGTTTCCGACCACGGTGACCGGTGTTTCGAACATGTCGATTCCTTTCCTGTAGGGCGGTGGCGCCTGCGGTGGCTACCCCCGTCGGTGCTGTGCGTTATTCAGCACGGCATCGCCGACAATTCCGACGGGTCCACTCCGGCCTCGTCCCCACCCTGTGGAGACAGCCGGGACTGTGGATAGGCAGGACTCGCGACCGGACGGCTGGCGTGGCGGACGGCTGGCGTGATCGAGCCGCGGCTAGCGCCGTTCGGCCCTGTCCCGGCGGGCCAGCTCGGCCAGCATCGCGTTGTAGGCGGTCAGCTCGGCGTCGTCGCGGTCGGCTGCCCGATCCAACCGTGTGGCGGTCCGCTGGTCGCTGCGCCGCCACTGCACCATCAGCGCGACCATGACGATCACCAGTGGCAGTTCGCCTGAGCCCCAGGCGATTCCACCACCGAGTCGTTGATCACCGAGCAGATCGGCGGGCCAGCCCAAATGCAGCGACCGGTAGAAGGCTTGCCCGAGCACCGCTTTGGTTCCCATCAGCACTACACCGAAGAAGGCGTGCAGCGGCAGCGACGCGAGGACCACGGCCAGCTTGCCCAGCGGCGGCAGCGGCCGCGGCGTCGGATCGACACCGATCACCACCCAGTAGAACAGGTAGCCGGTGGCCAGGAAGTGCACGTTCATCAAGACGTGCCCGACGTGGCTGCCGACCGCCGCGTCGAAGAGGCTCCCGAAGTACAGGCCGTAGAAGCCGGCGACGAACAGCACGGTCGCCACGATCGGGTTGGTGAGGAACCGCGACACCCTGCTGTGCAGGGCGGCCAGCAGCCATTCCCGCGCACCCGGCGGGCCGGCGGGGCCGGCGGCGGGCAGCGCCCGCAACGCCAACGTCGCCGGGGCTCCCAGGACCAGAAAGATCGGGGCCATCATGGACAGCAGCATGTGGGCGGCCATGTGCATGCTGAACATGGCCGGCATGTATCGGCCCACGCCCGACGACGTCGCGAACAGCAACACCCCGCAGCCGGCCAGCCAGGCCGCCGTCCGGCCCGCCGGCCAGCTGTCACCACGCCGGTGCAGTCGCCGCACCCCGGCCAGATACACCGCCGCCAGCACCAGCGCGGCCGTCCCGAAAACCACGTCGAAGCGCCAGTCGACGAGCACGCGCAGCAGGGTGGGCGGCCCGGCAAGGTCGTAGCCGATCTTCACCTGCGGGATCGACGGACGCAGGATCGGGGGCGGGGGCGGGGGTGTGCGACCCAGCCCGACCGCGATGCCGAACGTGACACCGAAGATCGCGGCCTCGATCAGAGCCAACCGGATCAGCACCCGTCGTGCACCTGGATCTGCCTGCAACGCAACGACTCCGGTGTGCCGCTGCCGCCAGCCGAGCAGACCGAGCAGGCACAGCGCGACGAACTTGGCGACCACCAGCCGCCCGTACCCGGTGCTCAGCAGGTCGGCCGGCAGGACCCGGATCAGGGCATTGAGCACACCGCTGCACGCCATCGCGACGAAGCACCACAGGGCGACGGCGGAGAACCGTCGCGCGGCCAGGTCGGCGTGCCCGCCGCCGCGGACGGCGTGGGCCAGCAGAGCCAGCAGGCCGCCGGCCCACAGGCTGGCCGCGACCAGGTGGATCAGCAGGCTGTTGGTGGCCAGGTCATGTGATCCGCCCGCCGACGAATGGCCGGTCAGCCCGAGCGGGACCAGCGTCACCAGCGACCCGGCCAGCAGCAGCGGTGTCCACGACCAGCGCAGCACCGGCAGGCTCGACAGCGCCACCACAGCGGCCAACACGGCGGTCCACCGCCACGCCGACACGATGTTGATCAGGCCGGCCAGCGACCACATACCGGCAGGGTTGAGGTGGGCGCCGACCGGTTGACCGGAGACGTCGGAGATGGTCAGCGGAACCAACAGGACCGCGCAAACCGCCCACATGCCCGATGCCGCGGTGCCCACCCGCAGTGCGCGGTAACCGTCGGCGCCGAGCACTCCGCTGCGTTGCGGCGGTACCAGGAACGCCGCGAAGAAGAACGACCCGACAGCGACCACCGCGGCGATCTCGCCGGCGGCGCGCACGAACGGCAACCCCAGCGTGGTCACCGGCCCGGGGTCGGGTAGCCCGGTCGCGGTCAGCGCGTCGGCCAGCGACAACGCCGCAATTCCGGCGGCCGTGCAGCCTGCCAGCGCGGCCACGCCGGTCAGCAGCGGCCACACCGCCGCGCGCCGCCGGCCGGTCGCCGGAACATCCGTCATGAATCAAGCGTATGACCGTCGAGCCGCGCCCGACGCGCCGCGGACTCGCGAGTGCCGAACTGATCACGGGCGATCCGCTCGACATGGTCGAAATCCCGCAGAATGCTCCGCAGTTCACGGTGGAACGCAATCCGGCGCCCGGCCAGATCCGGCGCCGGCTGCAACAGATCCTGGTCGGCAACGACTTGGCGCGCGGTGGCGAACAGCAACGTCGACACCGACTCGCTGCTGCGGACCCGGCCCTGGGCGACGTACTGGCGACCGACACCCAACGCCAGCGCGGTCAGTTCCTTCTCGCCGATGCCGGCCGGCGCGTCGCGCAGAACGTCGGCGACGATCTCGTAGGCCTCGAAGAACACCCGCAGCATCGCCATCGACATCAGCGGCCGTTTCGCGCAGAGCATCGAGTCGATCCCATCGCCGCCTGCGACGACCTGGGCCTCCCAATTCTGGTTCCAGTCCATTTCCTCGGCGATGTTGGCGCGGAACGTCGCCGAATCGGCAAAGTAGAACTCGAACTTCAGCAGATCGCGCAGTCGCAGCGCCTGCGACCAAAAGGCCGCCAGCCGGTCGCCGTCAGCGTGCCGGGCGTGCGCCAGCGCCAGCTCGACGATCGAGGTCTCCAGGAAAGCGTGTATCACCGAATTGCGATAGAAGGCCGCGGCGTGCTCGTCCTCCGGGGCGATACGCCACACCGGTTGCCGGCCACCGTCCACGCGGGTGACCGGGTGGCCGTTGGACAACGAGTCCACCGCCGCGCGGACACCGTCGGCGCTCCGGAGCCGCAGCGCGCTGGTCGACATCGGGGTCTTTTTGCGTTCCAGATAGTCCAATGCGTCCTGCAGGGTGTGATGCAACTGATCGAGCGTCAACGCCAACCCGCGGGTGGTCAGCAGCAGCGCCGACAGCAGCCCGGTGGCGTTCACCGGGGTCGCCTGCAGGATCCGCCATGCAACCTCGAACGACATCTTCTGCAGCGCAAGCCTTTTGGCGGCCGGATCCTCAGTAGTCGCATCGTGTGGCGGTCCGAGGTATTGGCGCATGGACACGGCCTCGGGGAAACGGACGTAGATCTTGCCGTAGTTGCGCTCACCCTGCGCCTTGATGAACCGGTAGAGCCAGCCCACCCCCTCGGCTTGTTTCTCCGCGCCGCGCGCGTACGCGGCGTACTCGGCGGTCTCGTGCAGCTGGTCAAAGCTGATCGACACGCCTTGCAGGAGAATGTCGTCGCTCCGGCCATCGAGGTAGGCGTCGGCGACGTAGCTCATCAGACCGAGCTTGGGCGGCAACATCTTTCCGGTACGAGACCGCGTGCCCTCGATGGACCAGCTCAGGTTGAACCGCTTCTGCACGACGTAGCCGACGTACTCTCTGAGCACGTACTTGTACAGCGGATCGTCGGCGATGTTGCGCCGGATGAAGATGACGCCGGCGCGGCGCATCAGCGGCCCCATCACCCCGAACGCCAGGTTGATGCCCGCGAACACGTGCACCGGCGGCAGCCGGTTCTCCTGCATCGCAACCGGCACGACCGCGCCGTCGATGTAGGACCGGTGCGAGAACAGCAACACCGCCGGATGAGCTTCCAGCGCAGCGCGCATCGCCGCCACCTGAAATGCGTCGTAGTCGATTTCGCGGTCGAAACCCCGGCTGAGCAACCGTGCGAGCACGGACACCAGGTCGACGGAGACTCGACTCCACCCGGTGGCCAACTCGTCGAGCATCTTTCCCGCATCCTCGACGGTCGCACCCTCGATTTTGTCCAGGCCGGCACGAAATCGCGCGGACGCCAATATTTCCGGCTTCACCAGCCGCGGAGACTTGTACTGCGGACCCAGAATTCGGTACTCGGCGCGTTCCAGCGCCAACAGCGCCCGGCGGGTGACGAAGTGCGCGAAATCCCTCGGGCTGTCACCGACGGTGGTGTCGCGCCACTGCTGGCGCAGCTCGGAGACCTTCGCGGATTCGCCGGCCAGTACCCGCGCGCGGGAGGGTTCGGCGCGCACGATCCGTCGTTGCCGACGATCGCTGGGGTGGTAGGGATCTTGTCCCGGGAGCAGTGCCGCCACCCGGCTGAGCGCCGACGCGCCCGCCCGCGGCAGCCAGAACACCCGCACCGGCACGATCGACCGGTCTTCGTCGGCCTCCAGCGCCTCGACGAGCTGCGCTAATTCTGCCGGCGCCGCGTTGCGGGGCGGCAGCCGCAGCACGCGGATCGTGCTGTCCGGGTGGCGCGCACGCTGCTGATCGAGCCACCGCTCGATCAACTCAGCCTCGACCGGCGCCGACACCGACACCAGGACCAGCGTGTCGTCGGCTGGGTTGAAGGTGCCGGCGTCGACGGCCGACGTCGTCACTGTCGTCCCCTGGGACGCGGTGTCGCCTTCTTCGCCGCTTGGGCTTTCTTCGCCGGCTGGGCTTTCTTGGCCGCTTGGGCTTTCTTCGCCGGCTGGGCTTTCTTGGCCGCTTGGGCTTTCTTCGCCGGCGCCGTCGCGCCGGACGCCGTGGCGGTCTTGGCGGCGCGCGTGCGTCGCGGCGTTGTTCGGTACAACCCCGACTGCGGCAGCTCGTCGACAGGCCAGTCGGCCAGCGTGTCCAGATACAGTTGACGCACCTGCGCGATCCGATCCTCCAACGTGTCCAGCGTCCAGTCGCCGACCGAAATCGGCGGGAAAACAGCGACATCCACCGTCCCGGAATTCATCACGCTGGAGTTTCGCGAGGCGATGATCTCCGCGTTGCGAATCACGATCGGCACGATCGGGATTCCCACCGCCATCGCGATCCGGAACGGCCCCTTCTTGAATGGGCCGACCGTGGTGGTGTCCAGCCGGGTGCCCTCCGGTGCGATCACAATCGACAGCCCTTTTCGGGCCCGATCCTCGGCCTCGTGCAGCATCTCCACCGCGGCCACCGGATCGTCGCGGTCGATGAAGACGGTGTCCAGCAGCTTGCCCAGCGTGCCCATGACCGGGTCGCCGGCCAGCTCCTTCTTTCCGACGCCGACCCAGTTGTCGCGCACCAGCGAGGCGACCATGACCGGGTCGACCTGGTTGCGGTGGTTGAAGATGAACACCGCCGGACGCTGCGCGGTGAGGTTCTCCTCCCCTAGCACATTCAGACGCACGCCGCTGGTAGCCAGCATCAGCTGCGACCAGGTTGAGTTGAAGAAGTTCACGCCGCGGCGCCTGCTGCGGGTCAGCAGACCGATCCCCACCGCGCCGGCGGCGACCGGCACCATCGAGCCGATGCCGGCCAGGGTCCGCAGCTGGGTGCCGACACCGATGCCGTCCCGGCTGGTGAACCGGAGGATCGGCCAGCCGCGGCGGCGGGCGACCGCGGCCATGTTGCCCTCGGGGTTCGTCGGTCGCGGATTGCCCACCAGATACATCAGCGCGACGTCTTCGTCGCCGTCGGCGTAGAAGTAGCTGTCTTTGAGGTCGATGTCGTGCTCGGCGGCGAACTTTTGCACGGCCGCAGCCTTGCCCGGACCCCACAGGATCGGCGTCACCACGGTGCCGACGAGCACCCCGTTCTCGTCGGTCTCGAATTGGTTCGTCAACGTGTTGGGGATGCCCAGAAAGCGGGCCACCGGCTCCACCTGGATGGTCAGCGCCGAGGAGCTGAGCACCACGGTGTGCCCGCGCGCCAGATGCGCCCGCACCAGCTCACGCATCTCCGGGTAGATCCGGGACTCGATCTTCTGGGCAAACAACCGCTCGCCGATCTCTTCGAGGTCGCTGAGCGAGCGGCCGCGCAGCGCTGAGGCGGCCTTGAGGATGAGTTCTTCGAACTCGATGCGCCCGAGTTGGTGATTCAGCCCGGCCTGAATCATGCCGATCAGCTCACCGACGCCGATGTCGCCGCGCCGAAAACGTTCCCGCGTCAACAGGACAGCGGTGAAACCCGCGACCAGGGTGCCGTCCAGGTCGAAGAACGCACCGATCTTTTTCCCGGGCGGGCTGGCCATGATCTCGGCGACCGAGCCGGGCAACCGCAGATCACGCGACGAGCCGCGTTCTTCGGTGTCGGTCATGAGCCCGCCGCCGATCGGGTCGACGCCTCGGAGGACTCGAGCGTGAACGAGGCGGGCACGGCGTGCGATGCGTCCTCACCAGCCAACGCGAGGATCTCATCGAAGCCCTCTAACAGGCAGCGAACGAACAGCTTCTCGTGACGCACCGCGGCCCGATCGTAACGCACGGTGATGGTGCACATGCCCGACCTCGATACCAGCACGACCATCATCGCGACACCGGGAAGCGGGCCAATACCGTAGTGGCGCAGCACTTTTGCGCCCGCGATGTAGGTGTCCACCTGGACCAGGGGAACATTGCTGGCTTGCACGTCGGAGCCCACCACCGAGGCGGTCACCCTTTCCAGCAGCGGCGCCGGCAGGATGCTCAACATCGGTGCGACGGAGCCGACGATGTCCATCGCGGGCTCATCGCGCCGCTGGGTCATCTGGGCGCGAATCTTCTTCATGCGGGCCACCGGATCGGCCGTCCCCACCGGCGCCGCCAGGTTGACGCCGGTGAACCGGTTGCCACCGGCCGGGTCGGATTCGGCACGCAAGTTCACCGGCACCGCCATCGGCAGGGTGGCTGTCGGCACACCGAGCGCCCGATGGTAGCGGCCGAGCGCACCGCACAGACCTGCCAGATACGCGTCGTTGATCGACCCGCCGCCCGCCTTGGCGGCCCGGTGCAGCGCAGACAGCGGGATGTCGAGGGCGTCGATCCGGCTGGCCAGGCTGCGGCGCCGCAGCAGCGGCGACGGCTCGGCGGCGCGGCTCACCACCCGGACTCCGGACCGGGCGTAGTCCACCGCCGTGGCGACCGCGGACCCGGGGTTCAGCACTGTCCGCCCGACCAGCGACGTGGCCCCCGCGAGCGCGTTGAGCACTCCGCCGACCGCGGCTCCGGGGAGGTGGCCGATGCCTTCCCACATCAGGTCGTTGGATGACAGGTCTTGCGGAATCGGTTGTGGCGGTGGCGGTTCAGGGTTCGGATCGCGCTCGAGATCATAGATCTGCGAGAACATCTCGATGCTTCCGACGCCGTCGGTGACGGCATGGCTGAGGTGCAGCAGTGCGGCGGCCTTTCCGCCGGCGAGACCTTCGACCAGCGTGGCCGTCCACAACGGGCGCGCGATGTCCAGGGGGGACTGCAGGATCACCTCGGCCAGGTCGAACACCTGGCGCAGGGTGCCGGGGTCGGGGACACGCATCCGGCGCACATGGAAGTCGAGGGTGAAGTCGGGATCGACCACCCAGCGTGGCGCCGCCGTCGGCAGCGTCGGCACCACCACCCTCTGCCGCAGCCGCAACACCCGCCGCGACGCGTGCTCGAAGCGGGTCCGGAAACGGTCCCAGTCCGGGGTGGTGTCGAGTATCTCGAGCCCCACAATCCCGGAACGGGTGCGTGGATTGGCTTCACCGCGATGCAACAGGTAGTCGACCGGCCCCAACTCGGCGGGCAGTCCGGCGGCATCCACCAACTCAGCCACCGTCACCGCCCCCTGCCCATCCCGCCATCGCTACCGCAACCTCCCGTCGCCGACGTGTCCAACCCTGTGCTCACTTACGCTAGTCCGACCGGCGATGCGGTGCGAGCCGATCCTGCGGATCGAGTCGACGCAGAAAGCGCGCACCGACCCGCGCACGAAATACGAAGATAGGCGGGCCAATTCGGAGCCGGGGCGCTGGGACCGAATTCAGTTCGCGTGAATTCAGCTGGCTGTGTTTTCCCGTTGCCGCATTCGGGCCGACCGCGAACGGGCATAGCGGCCGTAAACGACACCCAAAAAGTCGGCGACGGCATCGGCTGCCAGCCGTGACCGCACGGTGGCGACGGTGTCGAAGGCGTGGTGCGCGTTGGCGAGCTCGGCGTAGCACACCGTCCGGGCGCCGGCCTCGCGCAGCGCCGCACAGAAGGCCTGCGCCTGGCTCGCCGGAATCAGGGAATCACTGTCGCCGTGCAACACGAAGAACGGCGGAGCGGCGCGGTGCGCGTGCGAAATCGGCGAGGCTGATTTGAACAAACCCGGATTGTCGGCGTAACGACTCCGCATGACGACCTGTTCCAGAAAAGGCAACGTGATGTCATGCATTTTCCTGGCATCGGTGAAGTCGTAGATGCCGTAATAGGGCGCCGCGGCCTGCACCGTCGTGTCGGCTGCCTCGAACCCGGGCTGCAGGCGCTCGTCGTTGGCGGTCAGTGCGGCCAGAGAGGCCAAATGTGCCCCCGCCGAGCCGCCGGTGATCGCGATGAAGTCCGGGTCGCCGCCGTACTCGGCGATGTTCTCGCGAACCCAGGCGATCGCCCGCTTGACGTCGATGATGTGCGCGGGCCAGGACTTGCGCGGGCTCTTGCTGTAGTTGATCGACACACAGACCCAGCCGAGCCCGGCCATCCGGTCCATCAGTGGGTACGCCTGGCCGCGTTTCCCGCTGATGGCCCACCCGCCGCCGGGAACCTGCAGCAGCACCGGCGCCCGGCGCCCCTGGGGCAGCTCGGGATGCCGCCAGACGTCGAGCAGGTTGTCGCGACCGTCCGGACCATAGGCGATGTCCGACGTCTGGGCGGCGTACCGCTTGCGGCTGCCGGCTGCCTGCAGTATTCCGCCACGCCGCCCGGGCTGTTCGCCGACGGGGTGGCGCACCCGGTCGTGGTATTTCACCCCGAAGGATTCCTCCAGGGCCGCACCGAGAATCTGGTCGGCTCGCTGGGCGGCCCAGGCGGCCGCGACGCGTCCCACCACCGGCGGGCTCACCGCCGACAGCGCATGCCCCGTCAGCACGTGTGGGGGGAACTCCGCCGACAGCCAGCCCGCGAACCACCCGAGCGCCGAGGGCGAGCCGCGCAGCAGCAGCGTGCCGGTGCGGTAGGCGTCGGCGGCGTCGGACGCCAGCCGCAGCGCCAGCGAACCGGTTCGCGAGCACCGTGCGGTCACGTCAGTGGCTATGCTCACGCCTGTCACCTCTCGCCGTCGAGCAGACAGAAAGCCGCCTCGCGGGCGGCTTGCGATCATCAGCAGCGTACCTGTGTCGTGCGTCACAGACTAGCGAATCACGAATGTCACCAACGGCATTTCACTCGGCGTTGCGCGGTCGCCGCGGGCGTTGCGCCCGGTTGGATAGCCCGGTTGGCTAGACTGACCTGGGATTTGTGACAGATGGGCCTCCGTAGCTCAGTTGGACAGAGCACATGACTTCTAATCTTGTGGTCGCAGGTTCGAGTCCTGCCGGGGGCACCTGGTGAGCAGCGCGAACGCCGGGGCAGTGAGTCCCCGGAGATCCTGAGGAGGTGCCCGGTGGCCGACCTGGTCGCCTACCGCGTCGATGATCGCGTCGCGCTCGTCACCGTCAACGATCCCGATCGCCGCAACGCCGTGACGGCGGACATGTCGACCCGGCTGCGGGCGGCGGTCGAACGCGCCGAGGCTGATCCGGACGTCCACGCGGTGGTGGTCACCGGTGCCGGCAGCGCGTTCTGCGCAGGTGCCGACCTCAGTGCACTGGGCAGCGCCGCCGAGGACGGGCTGCTGCAGCTCTACGACGGTTTCATGGCCGTCGGCCGGTGCACGCTGCCGACGATCGCCGCCGTCAACGGCCCCGCCGTCGGCGCCGGCCTGAACCTGGCGCTGGCCGCCGACGTGCGCATCGCCGGACCGGCGGCGGTGTTCGACGCCCGCTTCCAGCGGCTGGGACTGCATCCGGGTGGCGGCGCGACCTGGATGCTGCAGCGCGCCGCCGGGCCTCAGGTTGCTCGCGCCGCCCTGCTGTTCGGAATGCGTTTCGACGCCGAATCCGCTGTTCGGCACGGCCTGGCGCTGTCGGTTGCCGACAACCCGGTGGCCGCCGCGATGGAGCTGGCCGCCGGGCCCGCCGCCGCTCCGCGCGACGTGGTGCTGGCAACCAAGGCCACGATGCGCGCCACCGCCAGCCCCGGCTGGATCGACGTCGAGGCGCACGAGTTCGCCATGCGCGCCGAACTCGGCCCGCAGGCGCAATCCGCCCGATCGCCGGATTTTGCCGCCCGGCTGGCCGCGGCGCGGCGCCGTTAGCCGGCTCAGCTCAGCGCAGACCTAGCTCGCGGGCGATCAGCATCAGCTGCACTTCGCTGGTGCCCTCCCCGATTTCGAGGATCTTGCTGTCCCGATAGTGCCGCGCGACCGGGAACTCGTTGACGAACCCGTAGCCGCCGTGGATCTGGGTGGCATCGCGGGCGTTGTCCATCGCGGCCTCGCTGGCGACCAGCTTGGCGATCGCCGCCTGCTTTTTGAACGGTTTGCCGGCCAACATCAGGGCCGCGGCGTCGTAGTAGGCGGTGCGCGCGGTGTGCGCACGAGCCTCCATCCGCGCGATGGTGAACTCGATCGCCTGATACCGACCAATCGGCTGGCCGAACGCTTCACGCTGATTGGCGTACCTGACGCTCTCGTCGACGCAGCCCTGCGCCGCGCCGGTGGCCAGGGCGGCGATCGCGATCCGGCCCTCGTCGAGAATACGCAGAAAGTTGGCGTAGCCGCGGCCGCGCTCGCCCAGCATGTTCTCCTCGGGCACCCGCACGTCGACGAAGCTCAGCGGATGCGTGTCGGAGGCCCGCCAGCCGACTTTGTCGTAGGCCGGCCCGACGGTGAAACCCGCGGCCGGCACCGGCACCAGGATCGACGAGATCTCTTTGCGGCCGCCCCGTTCACCGGTGACCGCGGTGACGGTGACCAGCCTGGTGATGTCGGTGCCGGAGTTGGTGATGAACTGTTTGGACCCGTTGATCACCCAGTGCCCGTCGTGCAGACGCGCGGTGGTCGTGGTGGCGCCCGCATCGGTGCCGCCTCCGGGTTCGGTCAGGCCGAACGCACCCAGGGCACGGCCACTGGCCAACGGCGGCAACCATTCCCGCTTCTGCGCCTCGGTGCCGAACCGGTAGACGGGCATGGCGCCCAGCGACACGCCGGCCTCCAGCGTGATGGCCACGCTCTGGTCCACCTTGCCCAGCTCTTCCAGGGCCAGGCACAGGGCGAAGTAATCGCCGCCCATGCCGCCCCACTCCTCGGGGAACGGCAGACCGAACAGGCCCATCCCGGCCATCCCGGCCACCACCTCGTAGGGGAACGAATGCTCGGCGTCGTGTCGGGCGGAGACCGGCGCGACCACCGACTGCGCGAAGTCGCGGACCGTCTCGGTCAACTGCCGGTATTCGTCCGGCAGCGACCCGGTTGCCAGGAAATCGGTCATGATCGGTCATCCTCTGCTGCGTTCACGTTGCCGTGCAGGGCAATTCGGGCCAGCGGCTGCCCCACCTTCACCTGCTCGCCGACGCCGACGAGCAGTTCGACCACGCCGTCGACGGGCGCAACCAGGGCGTGCTCCATCTTCATCGCCTCGACCGTGACGACGACGGCTCCGGCCGCCACGGATGCGCCGTCGGCGACACCCACCGCGACGACCGACCCCGGCATCGGGCTGGTCAACTCGGCGTCTCCACGGTGTGCGTCATCCGGGCGCACCGGTGCTTCGCGCACCTTTTCGAGCACCACCGCGGCGCCCCCGCCGACCAGCCAGATCCGGTGGTCGGATACTGCGGCCACGTAGCGCACGCGCAGCCCGTCGAGCGTCACCAGGAGATTCCGGCCTTCCAGAGTTGCTGCCAGCGTTCGGGATTGGCCGCCTTCGATGCGCACCACCGCGGCGTCGGGGGTGCCGGTGATGTGGACGTGGTCGGTGCGGTCGCCGGCGCGCAGCCGGATGCTGACCGGCGCTCGCGCGCCGATCCGCCACCCCGACGGCACCTCCCACAGGTCGGCCTCCGGCGCGGGGAACGACCGCAGCCAGCGGTAGGCGGCCGCGGCGACGAAATGTTCGTCGGACGGCTGCGCCGCAACGAATTCGGCCGCCCGCCGGTCCAGCAACCCGGTGTCGAGCCGGCCGGCGACCACGTCGGGATCGGCCAGCAGGAACCGGACGAACTCGACGTTGGTGGTCACCCCCAGGATCGCGGTGCCGGCAAGCGCCCGGTTCAGTGTGCGCAGCGCGGCCGCCCGGTCCGGCGCGTGCGCGATCACCTTGGCCAGCATCGGGTCGTACTGGCTGCCCACCGTCATACCGGTGGACAGGCCCGAATCGACGCGCACCCCAGGCCCTTCCGGCTCGAGCACGTCGAGCACGTCGCCACCGGTGGGCACGAATCCACGCGCCGGGTCCTCGGCGTAAACCCGGGCTTCCACCGCGTGCCCGGTCAGCGCCACGTCGGCCTGCGCGGCGGTCAGCTTCTCCCCCGCCGCGATGCGGACCTGCCATTCGACGAGGTCCCACCCCGTCACCAGCTCGGTGACCGGGTGCTCGACCTGCAACCGGGTGTTCATCTCCATGAAGAAGAACTCCTGCGGACGGTCCGCGGACACGATGAACTCCACGGTGCCTGCACCGGTGTAGTCCACGCTGCGGGCGGTGTCACACGCGGCCGCGCCGATGCGGGCCCGCGTCGCGGCGTCCAGCAGCGGCGACGGCGCCTCTTCGACGACCTTCTGGTGGCGACGCTGCAGGCTGCACTCGCGTTCGCCGAGATGGATCACGTTGCCGAAGCCGTCGGCCAGCACCTGAACTTCGATGTGCCTGGGGCGCTGGACAAACCGCTCCACGAAAAGCGTGTCGTCACCGAACGCGGCCGCCGACTCGCGCCGGGCGCCGGCCAGCGCGGCGGGCAGGTCGTCGGCCCGCTCCACCAACCGCATGCCTTTGCCGCCGCCACCGGCCGACGGCTTGACCAGCACCGGGTAGCCGACGTCGGCGGCGGCGGCGATCAGTTCGGCGTCGGTCAGTCCCGGGCGCGCGACGCCGGGAACGACGGGCACACCGAACGCCGACACGGTCGCCTTGGCGGTGATCTTGTCGCCCATCGTCGCGATGGCCCGTGCCGGCGGTCCGATGAAAACCACCCCGGCAGACGCCAGCGCTACCGCGAAATCGGCGTTCTCCGAGAGGAATCCGTAGCCAGGGTGCACGGCCTGGGCTCCGGTGCGCAGTGCGGCGGCTACGACCGCGGCGATGTCGAGATAGCTGTCCCGCGCGGGTGCGGGACCGATGCGGACCGCGGCGTCGGCGGCGGCGGCGTGGCGCGCCCCGGCGTCGGCATCGCTGTAGACGGCCACCGAGCGGATGCCCATCGCCCGCAACGTGTCGATCACCCGGACGGCGATCTCGCCCCGGTTGGCCACCAGCACCGTGTCGAACATACTCACATCCGGAACACGCCGTAGCTGACCGGTTCCAGCGGCGCAGTGTTGGCAATCGAAAGCGCCAGTGCTACAACAGTTCTGGTGTCAGCCGGGTCGATCACGCCGTCGTCCCAGAGTCGCGCGGTGGAATAGTACGGGTTGCCCTGCTGCTCGTACTGAGCGCGAATCGGAGCCTTGAACGCGTCTTCCTGCCGCGGCGTCATCTCGCCGCGGACCGTCGCCAGCACCGACGCCGCCTGCTCGCCACCCATCACCGAGATCCGCGCGTTCGGCCACATCCACAGGAAGCGTGGCGAATAGGCCCGACCGCACATCGAGTAGTTGCCCGCCCCGTAGGAGCCGCCGATCACCACGGTCAGCTTCGGCACCCGCGCACACGCCACCGCCGTCACCATCTTCGCGCCGTGCTTGGCGATGCCGCCGGCCTCGTAGTCGCGGCCGACCATGAAGCCGGAGATGTTCTGCAGGAACAGCAGCGGCACTACCCGCTTGTCGCACAGCTCGATGAAATGTGCTCCCTTCACAGCGGATTCGGAAAACAACACTCCGTTGTTGGCGACGATCCCGACCGGATGGCCACGGATGCGGGCGAACCCCGTGACCAGCGTGCTGCCGTATTCGGCTTTGAACTCGCCGAACTCGCCGCCGTCGACCAGCCGGGTGATCACGTCGTGGACGTCGTAGGGAATCCGCGGGTCGACCGGCACCACGTCGTAGAGCTCGGTTTGGTCGGCGACCGGATCCACCGGCGGCGCGACGTCCCATGCGCGCGGGTCGCGCGGACCCAGCGTGGCCACGATCCGCCGGACGACGGCCAGCGCGTCACGGTCGTCGTGCGCGAGATGGTCGGTGACGCCGGAGGTCTTGGCGTGCAGGTCCCCGCCGCCGAGCTCCTCGGCGGTGACCACCTCGCCGGTGGCGGCTTTCACCAGGGGCGGGCCGCCGAGGAATATCGTGCCCTGGTTGCGCACGATCACCGCCTCGTCGCTCATCGCGGGGACGTACGCCCCGCCGGCGGTGCAGGATCCGAGCACAGCCGCGATCTGCGCGATGCCCTGGGAGCTGAGTTTGGCTTGGTTGTAGAAGATCCGGCCGAAATGCTCGCGGTCGGGGAACACCTCGTCTTGGCGGGGCAGAAACGCCCCGCCCGAGTCCACCAGGTAGATGCACGACAACCGGTTCTGGCCGGCGATCTCCTGGGCCCGCAGGTGCTTTTTGACGGTGATCGGGTAGTAGGTCCCGCCTTTGACGGTCGCGTCGTTGGCGACGATCATGCATTCCCGCCCGGAGATCCGCCCGATCCCGGTGATGATGCCCGCCCCGGGACACTCGTCGTCGTACATGCCGTCGGCGGCCAGCGGAGCCACGTCCAGAAACGGGCTGCCCGGATCGAGCAGACCGTCCACCCGATCCCGCGGCAGCAGCTTGCCGCGACCGACGTGACGTTCGCGGGCCCGCTCCGGACCGCCCAGGCACGCCGCCGCCAGTTTGCCCCGCAGCTGCGATACCAGCGCGAAATGCGCCTCGCGGTTCGCGGCAGCGGTCATCGGGCGCACCCCAATCTCGGTTAATGGCGACTAACTCAGGTAATGTTAATGACGGCTAACCGAACTGTCCAGGGAGGCTGTCATGGCGACGTCCGCCCCGGCCTACCGCGAGGGCGCCCCGCACGCCCCGACGCGGCGGCGTCAGCGCAAGTCCGACCGGCGCTGCCAGCTGCTGTCGGCCGCCGAACGGCTCTTCGCGGAAGGCGGCTTCCCGGCGGTCCGGCTGGAGGACATCGGCGCGGCCGCCGGGGTCAGCGGCCCGGCGATCTACCGGCACTTTCCCAACAAGGAGTCGCTGCTGGTCGAGCTGTTGGTCGGGATCAGCACCCGGCTGCTTGACGGCGCCCGCGAGGTGACGTCGCGCAGTCGCGACGCCGTCGCGGCGCTCGACGGCCTGATCGACTTTCACCTCGACTTCGCGCTGGGCGAGCCGGATCTCATCCGCATCCAGGACCGCGACCTGGCGCACCTGCCGGCGCCCGCCCAGCGCCAGGTCCGCCGAGCGCAACGGCAGTATGTCGAGGTGTGGGTGGGCGTGCTGCGCGACCTGGAGCCCGGGCTGGCCGAAACCGACGCGCGGCTGATGGCCCACGCCGCCTTCGGCCTGCTGAACTCCACCCCGCACACCATGAAACCCGCCGACACCACAGCGGCTCGTGCGGCACGGTCGCGCGCGGTCATGCGAGCGATGACGGTCGCCGCGCTGAGCGGAGGCGCGCGCTGCCCGTGACACGGCGCATCGGGCGCGTTCCCCGTTCGGCGACCGGACCCCGGTACCCTACAGCCATGGGGTGGGTATGACCGATCCGCGTCGACCGTGGCAGCCCGATCCGACTGAGCGGATGGGTGTGCCCCACCCGCCGCACAGCGACCCGGCCTACGTCGGTCAATCGCCGTCTACGGCGCCGTATCGCCCGCCGACCCCGAACCCCGGCGAGTTCAACCCGACCGAGCAGTGGCCGTACCCGTGGCCCGCCGGGCAGCGGCCACCGGATCAGCAGGACACCCAACCGACTCCGCCGGGCGGGCGGGGCAAGCCGCCGCGATGGTTGTGGATCGCGGCCGCCGCTGCCGTTCTGCTGGTCGTCGCACTGGTCGTGGCGTTGGTGATCACCGACAACTCGGCCACGAAGCCATCCGCCGTGGCGCCGATACCCGCGATGCCCAGTTCCACCGCCGCAACCTCGTCGTCGACCACAGCCGCACCCACCACGACGTCCCCGAGCGCCACGACCTCTCCGACCGCCACGTCCACCGAGACCACCAGCGCGGGCGCGGCCGCGGCCGTGGTCTACAACGTCACCGGGGAGGGCCGCGCGATCAGCATCACCTACGTCGACAGCGCCGGCGTCGTCGCGACCGAGTTCAACGTGGCGCTGCCGTGGAACAAGCAGGTGAGCCTGCCGGCGTCGGGCGGCCACCGGGCCAACGTCACGATCATCAACGTCGGCCATGACGTCACCTGCACCATCACCGTGAACGGTGCCCAGGTGCGCGAGCGCACCGGCGCGGGTCTGACGGTCTGCGACGCGACGAGCTGAGCCGGGCTCAGGCCACGTGCACGGTCGCCTCCCGGCGTGGAGCATGCACCAGCAGCATGGCCGCCAACCCGGCCCCCAGCACCAGGCACAGTCCCCCCATCCCGGCGCGGACGGTGCCGAACACGTCGACGAACACCGAGAACAGCCACGGCGCCACGAACGACACCGCCCGCCCGGTCATGGTGTACAGGCCGAAGGCCACGCCCTCCTTGCCGTGTCTGGACATCCGCAGCAGCAGGGTGCGCGACGAGGACTGCGCCGGCCCGATGAACACGCACAACAGCAGTCCGCACATCCAAAACGCTTGCGGCCCAGTCAATGTCATCAATGTCAGTCCCGTGGCGATGATCGCCGACAGCGAGCCGACGATGACCGGCTTGGACCCGACCCGGTCGTCGACGAGCCCGCCGAGCACCGCCCCGGCCGCGGCCACCACACTGGCGGCCGCCCCGAACAGCAGAACCCCGCCCCGGGAGATCCCGTAACCGTTGACGCCGAGCACCGCGCCGAAGGTGAACACCCCCACCAGGCCGTCGCGAAACACCGCGCTGGCCACCAGGAAATACACCAGGTTGCGGTCGCGGCGCCATTCCGCGGTCAGGTCCGCCCACAGTTTGCGGTAGCCGCCCAGCACGTCGGCCGCGGAGTCGGCCGGCGCACCGGATCCGGGAAAGCGGTGCGCGGTCAGCACCAGCGGCACGGCCAGGACCGCGAACCAGCCGGCGGCCAACAGCATCGCGGCCCGCACGTTGACGCCGTCGCCGGTGGGCAGGTGCAGCAGCCCGCGGGTCGGGCCGGCTCCGGACATGAAACCGGCGTAGACCACCACCAGCAGCAGCACACTGCCGACGTACCCTGACGCCGAGCCCAACCCCGAGATCCGGCCCGCGGTCTGCGGCGTCGAAAGTTGGCGCAACAGCGCGTTGTAGGGGACGCCGGCCAGGTCCGCGCACGCCGCGGTCGCTGCCAGCAGCGCCAACCCCGCCCACAGATACCCCGGCCGGCCGCGGATCAGGCTCATCGCGCTGGTCAGCACCACCGCGAGCCCGGTCAGGACGGTCAGCGCCGTGCGCCGCCGGCGGGGGCGGTCCACCCAGACGCCGATCAGCGGGGACAGCGCCGCAATGGTGAGCCCGGCGACCGCCAGGGCGCGACCCAGCCAACTCGCCGGCGAGCTGCCGCCGGGCATCCCGGTGGCGACGGTGTCGGTCAGGTAAACCGAGAAGACGAAGGTGACGACGATCGCGCTCAGGCCGGTGACACCGCAGTCCCACAGCGCCCACGCCAGCACCCCGGATCGCCCGGGTGTGCGCGCACCCGGCCCCGGGATGCTCATGTGCGGGACTGTACTGACGTGCGCGCTGGCTACGATTGGCCCATGCCGGTACCCGCCGCCAGCCCGGACGCTCGCGCCGTCGTCACCGGAGCCTCGCAGAACATCGGCGAGGCACTGGCCACCGAACTGGCGGCGCGCGGCCACCACCTCATCGTCACCGCACGACGCGAGGACGTGCTCACCGCACTGGCCGCCCGTCTGGTCGACAAGTACGGCGTCGCCGTCGACGTGCGCCCGGCGGATCTCACCGATCCCGCCGACCGGGCCAAGCTGACCGAGGAGCTGGCCACCCGCAACATCTCGATCCTGTGCGCGAACGCGGGAGTGTCGACTTTCGGTCAGGTGGCGACGCTCGACCCGGCAGCCGAAAAAACAGTTGTCCAGCTCAACGCCGTCGCGGTGCACGACCTGGTGCTGACGGTTGTGCCGGGCATGATCGAGCGCCGGGCCGGCGGCATCTTGATCTCCGGGTCGGCGGCCGGCAATTCACCGATCCCCTACAACGCGTCCTACGCGGCCACCAAGGCGTTCGTGAACACCTTCAGCGAGTCGCTGCGCGGCGAACTGCGCGGCTCCGGTGTGCACGTCACGCTGCTGGCACCGGGCCCGGTGCGCACCGAGCTGCCGAATCCGGACCAGCAGTCCCTCGTCGAAAAGCTGGTGCCGGACTTTCTGTGGGTCTCCACCGAGCACACCGCACGGATATCGCTGGATGCGTTGGCGCGCAACAAGATGCGCATTGTGCCCGGGTTGACGTCCAAGGCGATGTCGGTGGCCGCCCAGTACGCGCCGCGCGCCGTCGTCGCACCGATCGTGGGCAGCTTCTACAAGCGGTTGGGCGAGTCGGGCTAGCGGCGGCGCCGTCTGCTGCGGATGAACTCGCGGCCGAGGGCGGTGGCGAGCGCGGTGACAAAGGTCTGGAAGCCGCGGCTGTTCACGAACCGGCTGAACCAGCCGGGCCGTGCTGCAGCGCCCTTGGGCGCCGGCGTGGGCTGCGGCACTCCGGCCGGAGCGGCCTGCGCGGCCTGTTCTTCGAGAATCTCGTAGGCCGATCTGGCGTCGATGGTCCGGCCATAGGTGGCCTGCAGCGGGCTGGCCTTGGCGGCGGCCGCGATGGCGTCGTCACCGATCGCGGCCATCAGCGACCGCGGTGGGGTCATCCTGGTCCACGCCACAGGGGTGGGGGCACCCCGCTCCGAGAGCACGGTGACGACGGCTTCGCCGATGCCCAGCGACGTCAGCGCGGACGCCAAGTCGTAGACGTCGGTCTTGGGATAGGTGCGGACGGTCCTGGTCAACGCCTTCTGGTCGTCGGGAGTGAACGCGCGCAGCGCATGCTGGATGCGGGCACCCAGTTGCGAGAGCACGTCGTTGGGGATGTCTGTCGGCAACTGGGTGCAGAAGAACACCCCGACTCCGCGGGAACGGATCAGCTTGACGGTCTGCTCGACCTGGTCCAGGAACGCCTTCGAGGCGTCGGTGAACAGCAGGTGGGCCTCGTCGAAGACGAACACCAGCTTGGGTTTGTCGACGTCGCCCACTTCGGGCAGCATCCGGAAGAGGTCGGCCAGCACCCACATGAGGAACGTCGAGAACAGCACCGGGCGTGACGCTTGGTCCCCTAACTCGAGCAGCGAGATGACGCCGCGGCCCTGACCGTCGACGCGCAACAGGTCCTCGGGCCGCAGTTCCGGCTCGCCGAAGAACGTGTCGGCGCCCTCGGCCTCAAGATTGACCAGCGCACGCAGGATGACCCCGGCCGTGGCTGCCGACACTCCGCCCAGTGTCTTCAACTCGGCCTTGCCCGCGTCGCTGGTCAGGTGGCTGATCACCGCGCGCAGGTCCTTCAAGTCCAGCAGCGGCAGCTTCTGCTGCTCGGCCCAGTGAAAGATCAGCCCCAACGTGGACTCTTGGGTCGCGTTGAGCCCCAGCACCTTTGACAGCAAAATGGGGCCGAAGCCGGCGATGGTGGCCCGAACCGGCACACCGATCCCGCCGGTGCCCAGCGACAGAAACTCCACTGGGAACGCGGCCGGCGCCCAGGTGTCGCCGGTTTCCCTGGCGCGCTGGGTGATCTTGTCGTTGGCGGTGCCGGACCGCCCCAACCCGGACAGGTCGCCCTTGACGTCGGCCATCAGCACCGGAACTCCGGCCGCGGAGAGCTGCTCGGCGATCAACTGCAACGTCTTGGTCTTACCGGTGCCGGTGGCGCCGGCCACCAGGCCGTGCCGGTTCACGGTGGCCAGCGGGATGCGGACCTGCGCGCTCGGGTCGACCGTGCCGTCGACGACGACCGCACCCAGGGCCAGCGCCTGGCCCTCGCCCGCATAACCGGCTGCGATCTGCTGTGCGGGGCTGGCTGTCGATCCAGTGCTCATCAGGCCGCATCTCCCCTTCCTGGGAGGTCCCCGAGTAGTCCGGCAGACCCTGACGTCCTGGCAGCGACACTACTGGCACCCGTGCCCGTCGGCAGGCGATGCGGCTAACGTGTGTTGACTGTGAACGCTGTGCACGACCACCTGGTGTGGATCGACTGCGAGATGACCGGGCTGGATCTGCGATCGGACAAGTTGATCGAGATCGCCGCCCTGGTCACCGACGCTGACCTGAACATCCTCGGCGACGGCGTCGACCTGGTGATCCATGCCGACGAGGCGGCGTTGTCGTCGATGATCGGCGTCGTCGCCGACATGCACGCCCGCTCGGGGCTCGTCGACGAGGTGCGCGCGTCGACAGTCGACCTGGCCACCGCGGAAGCCATGGTGCTCGACTACGTGCGCCAGCACGTCACACACGCCAAGACCGCGCCGCTGGCCGGCAACTCGATCGCCACCGACCGCGGTTTCATCGCCCGCGACATGCCCGCCCTGGACTCGTTTCTGCACTACCGGATGATCGACGTCAGCTCGATCAAGGAGCTCTGCCGGCGCTGGTATCCGCGCATCTACTACGGGCAGCCCGAGAAGGGGCTGGCGCACCGGGCGCTGGCCGACATCCGCGAGTCGATCCGGGAACTGCGGTTCTACCGGCGCACCGCCTTCGTGGCGCCGCCGGGCCCGTCTACCGGGGACATCGCGGCGGTCGCGGCCGAGCTCGACGGTGCCGCGGAGGTAATCGATTCGGCCGCCGAGACCCCGAACGGCTAATATCGACGCTGCTGTCGGTCTACCGTGCCGGCGGCGATGGTGAGTGTAGTTCAGTTGGTAGAGCACCAGGTTGTGATCCTGGGGGTCGCGGGTTCGAGTCCCGTCACTCACCCCGAGTGGTTTACGTGCGCATTTTGGCACCTGAGCCTTTTCTTTTCCCAGTCCCGTCGCGAATCCGGCGAGTTCACAGACCAGAGCTGCTGGAGAACGCCCTGCGCGGCGGCCTTGGCCCGGGCAGCACCACCTCGCAAGCGATGCGAGACAGAATCTGCGACGTCGCAGTTCTCTGAATCTGCCACTCCCAAAAGTACTTTCACCGGACGGGCTATCCGGCCTGCGGGTGGTCTTTGGCCGCCACGTACTGGCTGATTGCCTCTCGCATCACGTCGCTCGGGCTGCGGCTTTCCTGTTCAGCGGGGGCATCCACGCGCTCACTGAGCGCACGCGGGAGTCGCACCTGGCGCCGTGGCGCGTGTGCGCCCGGTTCTGCGGCGGGGTCCACGCTTGGCCGGCCCCAACGCGTCGGAGCAATCCGCGTGTGGATGCCTGGGACGCGGGCCCGGATTCGCCTCTCTCGGGGTGGATTTCGCGTTCAACGCTTTACGCCCAAAGGAGCGTTGCCGCCTTCTCCTTTTGGCTCTCTCGGAGTTCCCCGCCCCGACCTTGGCCCCGGAGTCACGCGTTGGCGTTGCCGGCGCGCCACTGCTCCCAGGGGATGTTCCAGTCGCCGAGCCCTTCGGTGCCCGGCAGCGGCGGGCCGACGGTGTTGACGACCTCGACGACGTCGCCGCGCTTGGTGTGGTCGTAGAACCAGTGTGCGTTGGCGGGACTGACGTTCAGGCAGCCGTGGCTGGTGTTGGTGTAGCCCTGGGCGCCGACCGACCACGGCGCGGAGTGCACAAAGACGCCGCTGTAGGACATCTGGGTGGCCCAGTCGACTTCGGTGCGATACCCGTTGGGCGAGTTCACCGGTACGCCGTAGGTCGACGAGTCCATGATCATGTGCGCGAACCGCGCGCCGATGAGGTAGATCCCGCTGGCCGTCGGCGTGCTGTCCTTGCCCATCGACGTCGGCATGGTCTTGACGACTTCGCCATTGACCCGAACGGTCAGCAGCTTGGTGGTGTCGTCGGCGGTCGCGATCACCTCGTCGCCGATGGTGAAGTGCGTGCTCGCGTTGTCCTCACCGAACACGCCGTCCCCCAGGTCGACCCCGTAGGTGTTGACCGCGACGTCCACGGCGGTGCCGGGCTTCCAGAAATGCTCTGGGCGCCAACGTACTTCACGATTGGTCAGCCAGTAGAAGGCGCCCTGCACCGGCGGGTCGGTGGTGACCGTGATGGCCTTCTCGGCCGCCGCACGGTCGGCGATGTTCTCGTCGAAGCGGATCGCGACCGGTTGACCGACCCCGACAACCTCGCCGTCGCCCGGCATGACGTAGGGCATGGTGAGGTTCTGCGGCGAATGGGTCCGGAAGGTGATCTGCCGGGTCGCGACACCGGCCAGCCCGCGCGCGTTCGCGGTGATGGTGTAGCGGCGGCTATAGCCGAGCGGCTCGGTGGTCGACCAGCGCACGCTGTCCGGGCTCAGCTGGCCGCTGATCGACCTTCCGTTCTCGTTGACCATGGTGACCGCGGCCAGAACGCCGTCCTCGGCGGACACCGTCACCGGTATGTCCACTGCCACGCCGACGGCGCCGTCGGTGACCGACGCGGTCAGCTTGGGCACCATCAGGTCGCCGAACGGTGTGGCCTTGTCGAAGATGACGTTCGGCTGCCGCGCACTGCCGCTGCTGCTGCAGGCGGCGACGCCGCCGACGACGGCAAGCGCAATCACCAGCGCGGCCGGCCACCGACGGCGCCGGTGCGCACACGTCACTACACCACTTGCCACCTGCGTTGCTCCCCTTCGCGACCCCGCTATCGACCACCGCCGGGTCGTAGTCCTGGGGAACAGTGTAAGCGGCACGCGAGTGACGGGAGTGCCTACTGTCAGCGATTTCACTCGACAGCCGCATCCCTGTTATTGTCGCGTTTCTGGTACCCACCAGGCGCCGTTAGCTCAGTTGGTAGAGCAGCTGACTCTTAATCAGCGGGTCCGGGGTTCGAAACCCTGACGGCGCACCGTCCTCGCAGGTCAGCGCGGTTCACTGGCATGCACAGTAGTCTGCGTGAAGTGTTCGAGGTCAGCTGTCGCCGCCTTGCTGACGCTTGGATGCCACACCGTTGGATGCCACACCGTCAAAAGTTGCCCGCAAGCGTGGGTAAACTTCGCCTCTAACAGACGGTCCCGCTAGCCAGCGGCGCCTGGTGCGCCGTTGGCACCGCCCGGCCCCGCGTGGCCGGACGCACCGGCAGTGACGCCGCTCCCGCCACCTCCACCGGGAGAGCCGATGCCAGCAACTCCGCCGGAGCCACCCGCTCCGGCCTTGCCGACCTGGCCGGTGTCGGTGACGACGCCCGCGCCGCCCTGACCGCCGGTGCCGCCGGCCCCGCCGTTGCCTCCGATCCCACCGGCTCCTCCGTCGCCAGTCTTGCCTGACCCGCCCTCGGCCACGCCACCGCCGTCACCGCCGTAACCGCCGGGCCCACCTGTCCCGCCGGTGCCGCCGTGACCGCCCGTGCCGCCGTCACCGGTGGTGGTGGGGTTCCCGGCCCCGCCAACGCCGCCGGT
>NZ_JAVKSH010000004.1:0-2154 GCF_039583805.1 Mycobacterium sp.
TTAATGACACCTCAGCACCCTCAGGCCACTCTGCGCCAGCTCACCTAGCATCACCAGCGAATTCCCTGGTACGCCACCAACATCTCACCTTGGTGCTTCGAGTCGGGCGTGCGCGGCCCGTAGTCTTGGAGCGTGACGGTGCCCGACATGCTGCGCGGCGTAACCGCTGCGGTGGTCGCGACGGCCCGTCAGGCCTCGCCGCGACGGATCGTCGTGATCTCCGCCGCGGCCGCGGTTCTGGTTGCGGTGGCGCTGCTGGTTCCCCTGCCCACGGCGGTGCAGCTTCGCGACTGGGCGACCTCGATGGGCCCGTGGTTTCCGCTGGCGTTCGTGGGCGTGCAGATCGTCGTGACCGTGCTGCCGTTTCCGCGGACCGCGTTCACGCTGGCAGCCGGGCTGCTGTTCGGGCCGGTGCTGGGTGTGGGGCTGGCGGTGGCCGCCAGCACGGCCAGCGCGGTGATCGCGCTGATGCTGGTGCGCGCGGCCGGCTGGCAGCTCAGCCGTCTGGTCCGCCACCGGGCCGTGGAGACGCTCGACGCCCGGTTGCGCGACCGCGGGTGGCCGGCCGTGCTGGCGTTGCGGCTGATTCCCGCGGTGCCGTTCTCGGTGCTCAACTACGCGGCCGGCGCGTCGGCGGTGCGGGTGCTGCCCTACACGCTGGCGACTCTGGCGGGCGTGTTTCCCGGGACCGCCGCCGTGGTGATCCTGGGTGATGCGCTGACCGGTGACATCAGCCCGCTGCTGCTGCTGGTGTCGCTGTGCACGGCGACAGTCGGGGTGGCGGTGCTGGGCTACGAAATCCGCCATCATCGTCGACAGCACCGCCGTGCGGCGCAGCGACAAGACGTCGCCGAGCCGGCGCTGCAGCGGTGAGCGGGTCGACGCGAATCCCCCGACGCGGACAGCGACCGGTCCCGCGACGCGGCCGATTCCGCGCGCCGAGCTGCCGCTGAGCTGGCGGCCGCACCCGTCGAGCCGGGGACTTTCGGAGACTTCGACGAGGCTCACCAATTCCACGGCACGCCGAGCACCGCTCACCAAGAACACCAAGAGCAGCTGGAAGGAAATCACGCGACGTTGAACGAGGTGTCGGCCAAGGCGACCACGGCGGCGCAGGCCTTCACCAACGCCGACGAATCCGCTGCCAGTTCAATCGACTCGGCTGCCGCCGGGTTGGCGCAGGCCCGACGGTGAGACCACCGACACCGGTCAATCTCGGTGTTGGCGATCTGTGCGACTCGGTCGGCGCTGACCCCTGGAAACGCACCGACGAGTTGCAGGCGGGCAACGCCGGCGCGATCAACGACCTCGCGGATGCGTTCCACCGCTCCGGCAATCATGTCAAGGAGACCGACGACGACGTCGACACGGTCAAACAGAAATTCCAGAAAGCGTTCACCCGCAACGGCTCCGACACAATTCCGCTGAGCTCCGAGGTCGCCGGGCACACCGTGGCCGGCGTTGACGACACGGTCGGCGTCGTCCAGCGGCGCTGCCATGCCGCAATCGCGCACCGCCGTCGTGCGGCAGGCACGAGAGGTCGCCGCCACCTGTGCGGGCCAGCGCCCGCGCGATCGCCAGGCCCAGGCCCGCGCCGCCCAGGTCGCGTCTTCGAGCAGTGTCCAACCGCACCAGCCGCTCGAAGACGCGCTCGCGGTCCTCGTCGGGATTTCCGGGTCCGGTGTCGCTGACCCGACTTGGCTCACATCGGTGTACACCGTGAGGCGGCCACCCCGCGTGGGTCACAGCTGCCACAGGTGTCTCTGTGCCGGTCGGCACCCGAGTGCCCGGCTCTCAGCGACAGCTGGGGTGGCGCGGTGCTGCGAAGGAGGTTGTCGCGCAGAGGCGGGCACGGCGCACATCGCCTCGTCCAGCGGCCAGTGGTGCTGATGTGGCCAGCCAGCAACATGTGAATCGGGAGGTCTCCGGGTGCACGGCGCGACTCGCGGCGATTACACCACGACGGTCACCAACAAAGGGCGGCTCGCCTGTTCGGACGGCGCCGGCCCGCCTCGAATCAACCACGCACATCATCCCGAAGAGCTCCTCGAAGGCGGCGATCCGTGATGAACGAACGACTCAATCGATGCCTGCACCGACAGGTCTGTGCCGACAGGTCTGTGCCGACAGGTCTGTGCCGACAGGTCTGTGCCG
>NZ_JAVKSH010000004.1:2254-7598 GCF_039583805.1 Mycobacterium sp.
CCGACAGGTCTGTGCCGACAGGTCTGTGCCGACAGGTCTGTGCCGACAGGTCTGTGCCGGTCTGCGGCTGCGTGAAAAGCTCTGGTGTTCAGTAGCATTCAGACAAACCCGCACTTATGGGAGCAGGCCGGGAGACTCGCGCCGCGTCGGCCACCGCGTGAGTTGCGCGATGCACGGCACGTCCGTGGCACATGCCGCTGCGTCACCGGCCGGAAAGTGGCTGGTATCGCACAGGGTTTTGGGATGCTTACAGCGTTCCGTCCACTGGTTTGCGCGCGTCCGCCTCGGCCTTGGCCACCGCTTCGAGAATGGCGGGATCGGTCTGCGTGGTGAACCAGTCGGCGATCTCGTCGCTGTCGTCCCGGGGCGCTGTCATCTGGTTCTCCACCGGCGAGGGCTGATACCGGTACACCCCGTCCTCACCGGGTGCCCCCAGCAGTTTGGTGAACCCCTGCAACGCCGCACTGAAGTCGCTCGGCACCACCCAGACCTTGCTCGCTTCGCCTTGGGCGATCTGCGGCAGCGTCAACAGATACTGGTAAGCCAGCAGCTCCGGAGTGGGCCGGGCCGCCTTGATCGCGGCAAACGTCTTCTCGATCGCCTTGGCCTGACCCTGGGCCTGCAGGTAGGCGGCAGCCCGGTCGCCCTGGGCGCGCAGCATCCGCGACTGACGGTCGGCCTCGGCGGCCAGGATGGCCGCCTGCTTGGCGCCCTCGGCGGCGAGGATCTGCGCCTGCTTCTCACCCTCGGCCTGCTTGATCGCGGACTCGCGCTGACCCTCGGCGGTCAGGATCATCGCCCGCTTCTCGCGGTCGGCTTTCATCTGCTTTTCCATCGACGCCTGGATGGACGGCGGAGGGTCGATACTGCGCAACTCGACACGCGCCACCCGCAGACCCCAGCGGCCGGTGGCTTCGTCGAGCACGCCGCGCAGCTGGCCGTTGATCTGGTCGCGCGACGTCAACGTCTGCTCCAGCGTCATACCGCCGACCACGTTGCGCAGCGTCGTGGTGGCCAGCTGCTCGACGCCGACGAGGTAGTTGTTGATCTCGTAGACCGCGGCCTGCGGACTGGTGACCTGGAAGTAGACGACCGTATCGATGCTCAGCGTCAAGTTGTCTTCGGTGATCACCGGTTGCGGCGGGAAGGACACCACCCGCTCGCGCAGGTCCACCCGGGCCCGCACCCGGTCGATGAACGGCACCAGCAGGGTCAGCTGTCCGCTGATCGTGCGGCTGTAGCGGCCCAGCCGTTCGATCACCGCAGCCTCGGCCTGTGGTACCAGCGCGACGGACTTCGCCACCACCACGACGGCGAAAATCACCAGGAACGCCAGGAAGATCAAACCAGCTGCCGCACCCTGCATCGGGAACTCCTCTTCTAGACGTTTTTCCAGACCACCGCGGTGGCGCCGTCGATGTGCATGACCGTCACCCGCTCACCGGGTTCGTAGACGTCGTTGTCGTCGAAGGGCCGCGCAGTCCACACCTGACCGTCGAGCTTCACCTGACCCTCGTCGCGGGCCACCCGGTCGAGTACCAGCGCGCTCTTGCCTTCCAGCGCCTGCAGGCCGGTCGGTGCTCCCCCGGCAGGGGTAAGCCGTCGTCTCAGCGTCGGGCGGACCACCACCAGCAGCAGCACCGACACCAGGGCGAAGACGATCCCGTCGGCCCAGATCGGCCAGTCCAGCAGCCAGCTCGATCCGGCCGCAGCCAGCGCGCCGCCGCCGAGCATCAGTAAGAACATGTCCCCGGTCAGCGCCTCCGCGGCGGCCAGCCCCAGGGCGACGATCAGCCAGGTCAAGGCGGCGGGCACACCGCCAGAATATCGCGTGCGCTGCCCCGACGCCGGTGAACAACTAGACTGCCAGACCATGTGGTGCCCCAGTGCGACACTCTCCGTCTGGGCCAATGCGTGGCTGGCCGGCAGGGCTGCGCCCGACGACGTCCTCGATGCATTATCGTGTTGGGCGCCAAGACAATCGGTGATGGCCGACGATTCCGTCGCCGCGGGCCGGGCCGGCTTGGCCTGGCCGGACATTGACAAGTCCGGAGCGGCGTCGCTGCTGGGGACACTGCGCAGCGCGGCGGGTCGGGCGCCGGCATCCGGCCCTTCGGTCGGCGTGGTGCTTCCGGTGCCCGGTGATGTCCGCGGGCTGCCCGCCGGAACCCAGTTCGAAAGCGATGCGCTGGCTGCGGGCGAGGCGGTGATCCTGGCCAGCCTCGCCAATCGCGATGTGGCCGTTGGACTGGTCCCGGAATTCGCGTACGACGAGTCCGGTGACGACGCCGGCGTGGCCGAGGTGTGTGAGGTGACGTGGACGGTCTACTCGCTGCCGGGCCCGCTCGTCCTGGAGCAGCACGAGCTCGGCGCAGCGGAGCACGCGTTGCGGTCAGCGGTGCGCTCGGCCACCGAGACACTCGCGGCCGCCGGGCTGGGATCCACGATCGCCGACGTCGCTGATCCGCGCCGATGCGTCGAACAGCTGGTGGAATCCGCCCGGCAGCATCGGATTCCCGATCACGCGCCGGCACGCGCAGTGCGAGTGCTGGAAAACGCTTCGCATATCGACGCGATCATGACGGTCAGCGCCGCGTTGACGCCGATTGCCGCGCAATCGTTGTCGGAAGCCCAGATTGCCGGCAACGCCCTTCGCGCATTGGCCCCGGTTGTGCGCTCAGCGCGAATGGCCGCGCTGAGCGTGATCTTGCACTCGGCCTGGTACAGCTGAATCGCCGTCGGCGACGCAGTGTGGCGGACGGCACGGTTCCCCGTTGGTGCTGGCGCCGCAGCCCGGCACCGGGTCGGCGCCGATCACCCGGGAAGGCTCGCGGCCGGCTGAGAGCTCGGTGATCAGCTGAACCGCCAGGCGGGCGAATCGCCGGTCGGCGTTGGGCGTGCTAACCCTCGCCAACTCGATGCCCAACTGCTGCGCCTGCAGCCTCAGCTCGTGGTCGAGGTCCCAGACCACCTCCACGTGGTCGGCGACGAACCCGATCGGGCAGACGACGACGGCCTTCACGCCGGCCTGCCCAAGCGTCGAAAGGTGTTCGCCGACATCGGGTTCCAACCATGGGACCTGTGGCGGCCCAGAACGCGACTGCCACACCAGGTCGTACTCGCGGTAGCCGGCCTCGGCGGCGACCAGGCTTGCGGCGTACGCGACCTGGCGACTGTAGAGCCGCGGGCCGCAGCGCTGATCCGCGGCGACCGGGATGGAGTGCGCGGTGAACACCAGCCGTGCCTCCGCAGGCACCGTCGCTGCCGCCGCGTTGACCGCCTCGGCGAACATCTCGACGAACAGCGGGTGGTCGAAGTACGGCCTGAGCTTCACCAGCTCCGGTGCGCCGTCGCCGGCTGCCGCGCGGGCGCGGGCGATGTCCTCGACGTACTGGGTGCAGCTGGAATAGCCGCTCCACGCCGACGTCGTGAACACCGCCGCACGTCTGATCCCGTTGTCGCGCATGGTGATTACTGTGTCTTCGATGTACGGTTCCCAGTTGCGGTTGCCGAAGTACACCGGCAGGTCGAGTCCGGCTTCGGTGAGTTCGACGCGCAGTTGGGTGATCAAATCCCGGTTGATGCCGTTGATCGGCGACACCCCGCCGAAATGCAGGTAATGCTCGGCGACCTCGTCGAGACGCTCGGGTGGCACCCCGCGGCCGCGGGTGACGTTCTCCAGGAACGGCCGCACCTGCTCGGGTCCCTCCGGCCCGCCGAAGGACAGCAGCAGGACTGCGTCACATCGCGTCATAGCAACTGGGTGTGGGCGCCGCCGTCGGCGTAGATGATGTCGCCCGTGGTGGCCGGCAGCCAGTCCGACAGCACTGCGCACACAGTCTTGGCGACCGGGGTGGCGTCCTTCATGTCCCAGCCGATCGGCGCCCGCTGGTCCCAGCCCTGCTCAAGCAACTGCATCTGCCCGCTGGCCTCCTCGCCGAGTGCACCCCCGACGATGGCACTCATCGCCAGCGTCCGGATCGGACCGGCTGCAACGAGATTCGAGCGCACCTTGTATTGCCCGGCCTCACGCGCGACGAACCGGTTCACCGACTCCAGCGCACTCTTGGCGACCGTCATCCAGTTGTAGGCCGGCATCGCCCGGCTCGGGTCGAAGTCCATGCCGACAATGGCGCTGCCCGGGCTCATGATGGGCAGCACCGCCTTGGCCAGCGATGCGTACGAATACGCCGAAATGTGAATGCCTCTGGCCACGTCCTCGTACGGCGCGTCGAAGAACGGGTTGATGCCCATCCCGGTGGGTGGCATGAAACCGATCGAATGCACCACGCCGTCAAGCTGATTGCCCTTTCCGATCACCTCGAGCACTCGCTCGGCCAGCGTAGCCAGATGCTTCTCATCCTGCACGTCGAGCTCCAGCAGCGGCGGCTTCTGCGGCAGCCGGTCAAGGATGCGCCCGATCAGCCGCAGCCGGTCGAAGCCGGTGCATACCAGTTGCGCGCCCTGCTCCTGCGCCACCCGGGCGATGTGGAACGCGATCGACGCGTCGGTGATGATCCCGGTGACAAGGATCCGTTTGCCGTCCAGCAGTCCTGCCATGTGTGTCCTTCTCTCAGTGGCCCATGCCGGCGCCGCCGTCGACGGGGATCACCGCGCCGGAGATGTATCCGGCGTCCTCGGAGGCCAGGAAGCTGACGACTCCGGCGACCTCGTCGGTTGTGCCGATGCGGCCCAGGGGAATTGCCTGCTGCGCCATTTCCACGTACTTAGGCTCCATGGCACGGGTCATCGCGGTGTCGATGAAACCGGGGGCAACCACGTTGGCGGTGATCGACCGCGACCCCAGTTCCCGGGTCAGCGAACGGGCCATCCCCACCAGCCCGGCCTTGGACGCGGCGTAGTTCGCCTGCCCCGGCAGACCGGTCAACCCGACCACCGAGCCCATGAAGATCAACCGCCCGAACCGCTTCTTGATCATGTTGCGCGAGGCCCGCTTTGCCACCCGGAACACCCCGGTCAGGTTGGCGTCGACGACCTTGAGGAACTGTTCCTCGGTCATCCGCATGATCAGCATGTCGGAGGTGATGCCCGCGTTGGCCACCAGCACCTCCACCGGGCCCTGGTGTTCTTCGACGGCGGTGAACGCGGCGTCGACGGCCTCGTAGCTAGTGACGTCACACTCGACACCGAACACTCCGTCGGGCGCGCCGGAGGAGCGGTGCGTCACGGCCACAGTGTGGCCGTCGGCGGCCAGCCGGCGGGCCACCGCCAAGCCGATCCCCCGGTTTCCTCCGGTGACCAGCACTGACCGTGACACGAACGGCGGCCCGCCTGCGGCGTGGGCCTCGGAGGGCGTCACGGTGTCTTTCCCAGTCACGGTGTC
>NZ_JAVKSH010000004.1:7698-19045 GCF_039583805.1 Mycobacterium sp.
CGGGCGCCACGCTGGCGTGACGCCCGGCGCGCAGGGTGCGGCGCGCGAGCGTGACCCTCAACCCGGAAGACGGCGGTTGATCAGCAGCGCGGCCAACGCCGCCAGCGCCAGCACCAGCGAGCCCAGTCGCAGCCACCCCACACTGGCGTCGCCCTTGATCGTCTCGTAGCCGATCTGCTGCTGCAGCGTCGCGTACACCTGTTTGAGCTCTTTCAAGTTCGAGGCACTGTAGTTGTTGCCGCCGGACAGTTCGGCGACCTTCTTCATCGTGGTGTCGTCGACCGGCACCGGCTGGCGCTGCCCGTTGATCTCGACGAAGCCGTACGGGGTGCCGAACGAGATCGTCGAGATCGGCACCCCCTGGTCTTTGGCGGTGCGCGCCGCGGTGAACGCGCCCTTGGGGTTGTCCGGGTTGGTCGGCACCGTCTCCTTCCCGTCGGAGAACAACACGATCCGCGCCGGCGGCGGGGTGTCACCGCCCCCGATCACCGCACCGACGGTGGCGATGGCCTGCAGCGCGGTGAAAATGCCCTCCCCGGTGGCAGTCCGGTCGGCGAACTGCAGCTTGCCCAGCGCCGCCTTGGTCGCCTCCCGGTTGGTCGTCGGCTGCACCAGCACCGTCGCCGTCCCCGCATAGGCGATCAGACCCAGGTTGATGCCGGGGGTCAGCTCGTCGGCGAACTCCTTGGCGGCCTCCTCGGCGGCCATCATCCGGTTGGGTTCGACGTCGGTGGCACGCATCGACTGCGAGACGTCGATCACCAGCATCACCACCGCCCGGTTGCGGGGAATCCGCACATCGTGCGTCGGCCCGGCCATCGCGATGGTGAACAGCACCAGGGAGACGATCAGCAGGATCGCCGACAGGTGACGCCAGCGGGTGGGCTGCTTGGGGGCGACGCTTTCCAGCAGCTCCATGTTGGCGAACCGCAGGACCCGCCGGTGCCGGGCGATCTGCTCGACGATGTAGAGCGCGACCAGACCGAGCACGACGAACAAGAACAGAAAGAACCAGGCGTGTTCGAAGCCGGTGAGAGTCATCGGCCCCAGCAGCGGTAACGTCACGACAGACCTGTCTTCGTCGCGGTGTACGGGCCGGGAAAAGTGCCTGTCATTGGCGTCCTGCCAGGGCACCGCGGCGGCGTGATTCGACGAAACGGACGATGTCGGCGATCCAGTCCCGGTCGGTGCGCAGCGACATCAGCGGCGCCCCACAGCCGCGGAGAGTGCGCGCCACCTCCGCACGGTGGGCGGCCGCCGCCCTGCCGAAGTCGTCGCGCAGCGCCGCGTCGATGGTGAACTCGCGGGTGACCCCGGATTCGGTGTCCTGCAGGATGACGTCGCCGACGTCGGGCAGCTCGACGTCGCGCGGGTCGAGCACCTCGATGCCCAGCACCTCGTGACGCGCCGCGATCGCCCGCAGCGGGCGCATCCAGTTGATCGGGCCCAGGAAGTCGCTGATGATCACGGCCATCCCGCGGCGGCGTTCCGGCCGGCGCAACGCGTCGATGGCCACCGCCAGGTCGCCGCGCACCCCCACCGGCGCCTTGGGCGAGGTGGCGATGGTCCGCAGCAGGGTGTGTTCGTGCTGGCGTCCGGAGCGGGCCGGCACCCGGGTGATCTGGGCGCCGTTGGCGATCAGCGCCCCGAGCCGGTTTCCGCCCCCGCTGTTGAGGAAGGTGATGGCCGCAGCTGCGGCCACCGCCAGGTCCCGCTTCTCGCAGACGGCGGTGCCGAAGTCCAGACTGGCCGACATGTCGACCACCAGCCAGGTCTCTAGTTCGCGGTCGGCGATCATCTGCCGGACGTGCGGGTGGGTGGTGCGCGCGGTGACCGCCCAGTCCATCCGGCGGACGTCGTCGCCGGGCACATACATCCGCGACTCCCCCGGCTCGGAGCCCGGCCCCGGGATCAGGCCCAGGTGGTCGCCGTGTAGCACGCCGTCGAGTTTGCGCTTGACGGTCAGCTCCAGCGTGCGCACCGCCGCGGCCAGCTTCGGGTCGTCGATCTGCCCGCGCTGCATCGACGGCGGATGCGGCGCCGCGGGTTTCGCCGCGGCGGAGTGTGCGTCGGTCACCGACCGGTGGCCGCAGCCGCGGCGGCCGGCATCACCGGCGGTACCGAGTGGCCTTGTTGCGGAACGGCGTTCACCTGCGGCAGAGCGACCGTCTGGAGAACCCGGTTGATCACGACATCCGGTGAGACGTCGTCGGCGAGCGCGTCATAGGTCAGCACCAACCGGTGGCGCAGCACGTCGGGAATGACGTCGACGACGTCCTGCGGTATCACGTAGTCGCGGCCCCGCACCAGCGCCAGCGAACGGGCGCTGGCGATGATGCCCAGCGACGCCCTCGGCGACGCGCCGAACGAGATCCAGCTCTTGACGTCGTTCATCCCGAGCCGCTCGGGCTCCCGGGTGGCGAAGACGACACGCACCACGTAGTCCAGCAGCGCGTGGTGGACGAAACTGTTGGCCGCAACGTCCTGCAACCGCAACAGATCGCCGGTCTCGAGGATCTGCTTGGGCACCGGCGGCTTGACGCCCATCCGGTAGATGATCTCGCGCTCCTCCTCCGGGGACGGGTAACCGACGTTGATCTTGAACAGGAACCGGTCGCGCTGCGCTTCGGGCAGCGGGTAGACGCCCTCGTGCTCGATCGGGTTCTGCGTGGCCATCACCAGGAACGGGTTGGGCAGGTCGAAGGTCTTGCCACCGATGGACACGTGACGTTCCTGCATGACCTCCAGCAGCGCCGACTGCACCTTGGCCGGCGCGCGGTTGATCTCGTCGGCAAGCAGGAAGTTGACCACCACCGGACCCAGCTCGGTGTCGAACTCCTCCTTGCCCTGCCGGTAGATGCGGGTACCGATGATATCGGTGGGCACCAGGTCGGGCGTGAACTGGATGCGGGCGAACGTGCCGCCGACCACCCGCGCGAACGTCTCCACCGCCAGCGTCTTGGCGACACCGGGGACACCCTCGAGCAGGACGTGTCCTTTGGACAGCAGGCCCACGAGCATCCGCTCCACCAGCTGGTCCTGGCCCACGATGATCCGCTTGACCTCGAAGATGGCGCGCTCGAGGGTGTGCACCTCGGCGGCCAGGCCGTTACCGCCGCCGGCCGGCGCGGCGTGCGCAGGCGTCGCCGGTGGCCCGCCCGGGCCGGAATAACCGCTGGCGCCCGCGGGCGGCCCGCCTGGTGATGTCATCGACAACCTCCACACCTTCTCAGTTCAGACACGACTGTTCGGTTCGGACACGACTGCTCGCACGACGAACGCCGCGGGGCAGCGGTGTGCCCTCGTCCAACTATTCCAGGCGCCCTGGGTTCCGTCGACGCAGCGGTGCCCGCCCGGCCCGGCGCTGTCGCGTCCCGGGCGGATCAGTACTCGATGATCCGGGTGACATACGGCGTCATCCCGGGGGTGCGGACCGGGCTGACGGTCACCTTACCGGCGATGCTGGACGCCTCCAGCATCTGGCCGTTGCCCAGGTAGAGCGTGACATGCTGGCTGCCGCCCGGGCCGTAGAAGATAAGGTCTCCGCGCTTGGCCTGCGACCGCGGAATGTGCCGGCCGGCGTTGTACTGGTCACCGGAGTACCGCGGGATCAGCACGCCGACACCGGCGAAGGCGTATCGCATCAATCCCGAGCAGTCGAATCCGACGGTGTCGGCGCCGGAGTCCACGCCGCGGCTGGGGCCGTTGGGCGTGCCGCCGCCCCAGGAATACGGCACCCCCATCTGTGAGCCGGCGCGACGGATCACGTATTCGGCGGCCTGGCGGCCGTAGACGCGCGGAATCCGGGTCGGCGCGACGGTCGGGGTGTCGTTCCCGCCGAGATTGATGCCCAGCCCGCCGAGGAACCTGCGGCCGAGATCGAGCGTGGACTGGGTCGCCTGCATGGTGGCGTGCAACGACGCAGTGGCGACGGCGACCGGGTCTCCCGGGGCGCCCGCGCTGGGCCCGACCGGCAACGACGGGTCCCACGGGCCGTCCTCGGCCGCGGCAGGGGTGGCCAGGCCGATCAGCAGCGCGGTAACCATCGCTGCCGGCCAGCCGAGCCGTCGACGAAAACCTGTGGTGCGCATAGGTCCTTTCCCGCGTCAGTACTCGATGTAACGGACCACGTAGGGCGTCATGCCGCTGGTGCGAACCGGCGACACCTTCACCGTCTGACCGACATCGGGCGCCTCCAGCATCTGGCCGTTGCCCAGGTAGAGCGTCACGTGCTGGCTGCCGCCCGGGCCGTAGAAGATGACGTCGCCGCGGCGCATCTGCGACGACGGGATCTTGCGGCCCAGGTTGTACTGCGAACCCGAGTAGTGCGGCAGCTTGATGCCGACTCCGGCGAACGAGTACAAGACCAGACCCGAGCAGTCGAACCCCACCGTGCCCGAGCCCGAGCCGATCCCGTGGCTCGGCCCGGCGGCGTTCCCGCCGCCCCAGGAGTACGGCACGCCCCTCTGTGACAGACCGCGACGGATGACGTACTCGGAGGCCTGCTGCCCGTATACCCGTGGGATCCGCCCGTTGGTGATGCCCGGATCAGGGGCGTTCGCCTTGATGAGGCCGAGCTGCTGCAGGAAGCTGCGGCCCATGTTGGCCGTGACCTGCGCCGACGTCGCCGAGATTCCCAGTAGGTGGTTGACGACCGCGACGGGGTCGCCGGGGATGTTGGCGCTGGGCACCGCCGGCAGCGTGGGATCCCATCCGCCGTCCCATCTGTGCGCCGTGACGAGCTTGGCCCGGACCACGTCGCGTTCGGAGCCCAGCCGGTCGATCTCCTGTTGCTGTTCGGCGAACTTCCGCTGGGCCTCGGTCAATGCCGACACCGCGTCATCCTGGCTGGACTGCGCGTCGGCGACGGCCTTGTCGGCCTTCTGTTTGGCCAGCCGCGCGGCCGACTCCCTGTTCACCTGCTCGGTGCGCGCCCGCAACAGGTTGTCCATGACCCGCTGCGAGCTGGCGGTCAGGACTCGGCTGGCGGCCGCGGTGGCGATGATGTCGTCGGGGCCCGCCGCGGTCAGGTAGACGCCCGACGGGCCGTTCATGTAGGTCGCCGCGGCGAACCCGTCGAACCGTCGCTGGGCTGCGGCGATCGCGGCGCTGGCCGCCGTGACCGCCTGCTGGCCGACCTCGACGTCGTGCTGGGCGGCTGCGGCGTTGTCCCGTGCGGTCTCCACCTCGACCAGCGCCTTGTTGACGCCTTCCTGCTCGGTTTGGATTGCCGCGCTGAGATCTTCCAAGCGCTGGTTGGACTTGGCGAGGTCGACGATCAACGCGGCCAGCGAGTCGGGGTCCGTCCCCGGGTCGGCGGACACCAGCCCCGGTGTGCACAGCAGCCCCGGTGTGGACAGCAGCACGGCCACGGCCAGGGCGGGCGCGCCGACGCGCCGGGGCGGCCGGGCCACCGCGGGCGACGACGAGCCACGGCAGTTTCGTCTCATTCGACTCACATCTCCTATGGCTGTCCTATGGCTGAACGCGGACGGCACCCGCCCCGGTCGTCACGGGAATTAACGTGTACAACAAATGCACCAATTGCACCGTATGTCACATCTAGCGCTCTGGGAACTTGTGTCACAAAATGCACGTCTATGCTTGAACCAACTGTGACCGAACGGTGACTTTGTGGGTTTGCCAGCGAGGCCGTCAGAACTGCTGCGGGCGCTCCCCGCCCATCACCTGCCGGTCAGCCCGCCAAAGCCGGTCAGGGCTGTTTACTCGGTGCCGCGCGCCGCGGTGTCGACGGCACTACCCGACGTTGCTGAACCTGCCGCCCGAGTTTGCAGCAACCGGGCGCCGACGGCGGCGGCGAACACCCCGATCAGCAGCACGATTGTGATCGCCGTCCACGGAAACTGGGGGGTGTCCAGTTCGCGGAGGAAATTCTGCGCCGAGACCACCGGGTCACCGGTCTTGGCGTGGTCCTCGCCGATCTCCAGCGTGGAGCGCGGGAAGTGGGTGCTGTAGCTCCCGACGAACGACGGGCTGAGCACCAGCACCGTGGCGTCAGGGTGATCGGAGCCCACCACGGTGGCCACGTCCCGCAGCGGCGGGTCGTTGGGAGGGTTGCGGTCGAGCACCACGACCTTGAGGTCGATCCCGTGGTCGCGGGCTTGATCGACGACGTTGAGCAGCCCGGGAATCACAGCCGGCGGCGCGCTCACGGCGTCGGCGTCGACCTGCTGCCGAACCACCGCCAGGCACTGGTCGGGCGGCGTAGCCGGATCGGCGCCGATGGTGCTGCAGATCTCGCCGGGGATGTACAGCGGAGCATTCGGGATGGTCACGGTCGGAAACGGTACCGCCCGCCGCCGGTGCGCGCCGACGCACTCGCGCGATCGGCTGACAGCCCACTCCCGACCGGGCGAGACTGGTGTCCGTGGCTGTGCCCGCTGATGCAGTGCGAGCGTACTGTTACCGTTGGCGCCCGGCCGCCGGCAGGTTGCCCGTCGGTGGGCAACCAGACCTACAGCCCTGGGAGTTGATGTGACAAGCAAGAATTCAGCGAATTCGTTCAATACCCGCAGCACCCTGAAGGTCGGCGGAGACGACTACCAGATCTACCGTCTGGACGCGGTACCGGGCACCGAGAAGCTCCCCTACAGCCTCAAGGTCCTCGCCGAGAACCTGCTGCGCAACGAAGACGGCAGCAACATCACCGCTGACCACATCGCGGCCATCGCCCACTGGGACCCGCAAGCCGAGCCCAGCGTCGAAATTCAGTACACGCCGGCACGCGTCATCATGCAGGACTTCACCGGGGTGCCGTGCATCGTCGACCTGGCCACCATGCGGGAAGCCGTGGCCGACCTCGGCGGCGACCCGGGCAAGGTCAATCCGCTGGCACCGGCCGACCTGGTGATCGACCACTCGGTGATCGCCGACCTGTTCGGCCGCGCCGACGCGTTCGAGCGCAACGTCGAGATCGAATACCACCGCAACGGCGAGCGTTATCAGTTCCTGCGCTGGGGGCAGGGCGCCTTCCAGGATTTCAAGGTCGTGCCGCCCGGCACCGGGATCGTGCATCAGGTCAACATCGAATACCTGGCCCACGTCGTGATGACACGCGCCGACTCGGGCGGGAAAATTACCGCTTATCCCGACACCTGCGTGGGCACCGACTCGCACACCACAATGGTCAACGGACTCGGTGTGCTCGGTTGGGGTGTCGGCGGTATCGAAGCCGAGGCGGCGATGCTCGGCCAGCCGGTGTCGATGCTCATCCCGCGGGTGGTCGGCTTCAAGCTGAGCGGGGAGATCCAGCCCGGCGTCACCGCCACCGACGTCGTGCTGACCGTCACCGAGATGCTGCGCAAACACGGCGTGGTGGGCAAGTTCGTCGAGTTCTACGGCGCGGGCGTGGCCCAGGTGCCGCTGGCCAACCGCGCCACCCTGGGCAACATGAGCCCCGAGTTCGGTTCCACCGCAGCGATTTTCCCGATCGACCAGGAGACCATCGACTACCTGCGGTTCACCGGGCGCGACGAGGAGCAGCTCGCGCTGGTGGAGGCCTACGCCAAACAGCAGAGCTTGTGGCACGACCCGGCCCAGGAGCCGAAGTTCTCCGAGTATCTGGAGCTGAACCTGTCCGACGTGGTGCCCTCGATCGCGGGGCCGAAACGCCCACAGGACCGGATCATGCTCTCGGACGCCAAATCGACGTTCCGCAAACAGATTCCCAACTTCGCCGGTGAAAATCCACAGCAGGTGCCCCACTCCAAGCTCGACGAGATCGTCGAGGAGACGTTCCCCGCGAGCGACCCGGGGCAGCTGTCTTTCGCCGACGAGAACGCTCACGTCCTGGTGTCGGCCGCCGCCAACGCCGACGGCTGCCCCAGCAACCCGGTGCCGGTGAAGTCCGCGGAACTCGGCGATTTCGTGCTCGACCACGGCGCGGTGGTGATCGCCGCGATCACGTCGTGCACCAACACCTCCAACCCCGAGGTGATGCTGGGCGCGGCGCTGTTGGCCCGCAACGCCGTCGACAAGGGCCTGACCACCAAGCCGTGGGTGAAGACGACGATGGCGCCGGGCTCGCAGGTCGTGCACGACTACTACGAAAAGGCCGGCCTGTGGCCATATTTGGAGAAGCTCGGCTTCTACCTGGTCGGCTACGGGTGCACCACCTGCATCGGCAACTCCGGCCCGCTGCCCGAGGACGTCTCGAAGGCCATCAACGACAACGACCTTGCCGCCGCCGCGGTGTTGTCCGGCAACCGCAACTTCGAGGGCCGCATCAACCCGGACGTGAAGATGAACTACCTGGCGTCGCCGCCGCTGGTCGTCGCCTACGCGCTGGCCGGCACGATGGACTTCGATTTCGACTCCGAGCCGCTGGGCCTCGACAAGGATGGCAACGACGTGTTCCTGCGCGACATCTGGCCGTCGCAACAGGACGTCTCCGACACCATCGCCTCGGCGATCAACTCCGAGATGTTCACCACCAACTACGCCGACGTGTTCAAGGGCGACGAGCGCTGGCGCAACCTGCCGACTCCCAGCGGCAACACCTTCGCGTGGAATCCGGATTCGACATACGTGCGCAAGCCTCCCTACTTCGACGGGATGTCCGCCGAGCCGGAGCCGGTCGGCGACATCACCGGGGCCCGAGTGCTGGCGCTGCTCGGCGATTCGGTGACCACCGACCACATCTCCCCCGCCGGCGCCATCAAACCCGGCACCCCGGCGGCGCAATACCTCGACGCTCACGGTGTGGCGCGCAAGGACTACAACTCCTACGGCTCGCGGCGCGGCAACCACGAGGTGATGATCCGCGGGACGTTCGCCAACATCCGGCTCCGCAATCAGCTGCTCGACGACGTCTCCGGTGGCTACACCCGCGACTTCACCCAGAGCACCCAGAATGGCGAAGCCCCACAGGCGTTCATCTACGACGCGGCGCAAAACTATGCGGCCCAGGGCATTCCGCTGCTAGTGCTGGGCGGCAAAGAGTACGGGTCCGGCTCGTCACGGGACTGGGCGGCCAAGGGCACCGTGCTGCTCGGAGTGCGCGCGGTGATCGCCGAGTCGTTCGAACGCATCCACCGCTCCAACCTGATCGGCATGGGGGTGATCCCGCTGCAGTTCCCCGCGGGCCAGTCGGCGGGCTCGCTGGGGCTCGACGGCACCGAGGTGTTCGACATCACCGGGATCACCGCGTTGAACGACGGCACGACGCCGAGCACCGTGCACGTCAAAGCCAGCAAGAACGGCGGCGCGGCGATCGAGTTCGACGCGGAGGTGCGCATCGACACGCCGGGCGAGGCCGACTACTACCGCAACGGCGGCATCTTGCAGTTCGTGCTGCGCAACATGCTGGCATCACACTAGCGGCGATCGCCCGCGGAGCAGACCGCGGCGTCTCGGTGGACGAGCACGCCCGCTCGCGGGGTGATTGACGGCGCGGACCTACCGGGTTCGGGTGCGGTGGTTGGGGCCACCGCGGCCGCGTATCGTCGCGCCCGACTCGCGCAGCAAGCTGTGAATCGACCCGTAGGACTTGCCGGTGGACGCGACCAGATTCCGAATGCTGGCCCCGCCCTCATAGGCGCTGCGCAACTCCAACCGCAACTGGTCGCGGGTCTTCGTCGATTTCCTCATCGCCACCTCTCCGGTTCCGCTGGGTCCCCGAAGCCCCCAGCGTAGGAATCGGGCGGCGCCGCCGGATCGCTTTGGGCGAAATCGTTTCAGGCCAATTCGATGAGATCCCGGTACTCGTCGGACCAGAAGTCCTCGGTGCCGTCGGGCAGCACGACCACCCGTTGTGGATCGAGAGCCGCGGCGGCGCCCGGATCGTGCGTCACCAACACCACCGCGCCGGTGTAGGAGCGCAGCGCGTCCAGCACCTGCTCGCGCGACGCGGGATCGAGGTTGTTGGTGGGCTCGTCGAGCAGCAAGACGTTCGCCGCGGACGCCACCAGCCCGGCCAGCGCCAGCCGGGTCTTCTCCCCGCCGGACAGCGTCCCGGCCGGCTGGTCGAGTTGCGGCCCGCTGAACATGAACGCTCCCAGCAGGCCGCGCAGATCCTGCTCGCCGGCGTCGGGTGCGGCGTGGCGGATGTTCTGCCACACCGTCGCCGCGTCGTCGAGAGTGTCGTGCTCCTGCGCGAAATACCCGATTTTCAGGCCGTGCCCGGGTTCGACCGTCCCGGCATCGGGTTCCTCGACCCCGGCCAGCAGCCGCAGCAACGTCGTCTTGCCGGCCCCGTTGAGTCCCAGCACCACGACCCGTGAACCGCGGTCGATCGCGAGGTCGACACCGGTGAACACCTCCAGCGAGCCGTACGTCTTGGTCAAACCGCGGGCCACCAGCGGGGTGCGCCCGCAGGCGGCGGGCGTCGGGAACTTGATCCGCGCGACCCTGTCGGCGACCCGCTCCTCGTCGAGAGCGGCCATCATCTTCTCGGCCCGCCGCACCATGTTCTGCGCCGCAACGGCTTTGGTGGCTTTGGCGCCCAGCTTGGCCGCCTGGGCTCGCAACGCGGCGGCCTTACGTTCGGCGTTGGCGCGCTCGCGGCGGCGACGCTGCTCGTCGGTCGCGCGGGCGTCAAGGTAGCGCTGCCAGCTCATGTTGTAGACGTCGACCTCGCCGCGCACCGCGTCGAGGAACCACACCTTGTTGACGACGTCGGCCAGCAGGTCGACGTTGTGGCTGATCACGACGAGCCCGCCAGTGTGCGCGCGTAGGAAATCCCGCAGCCAGCCCAGCGAGTCGGCGTCGAGGTGGTTGGTCGGCTCGTCGAGCAGCAGCGTGGTGGCCGAACCGGACGCGCCGGCGCCACCTTCGGCGGCGGCGAACAGGATGCGCGCCAGCTCGACCCGGCGCCGCTGACCGCCCGACAACGTGCGCAGCCGCTGGCTCAGGACCCGTTCCGGCAGCCCGAGACTGGTGCAGATCCGGCCGGCTTCGGCCTCGGCACCGTAGCCGCCCAGCGCCGCGAACCGTTCCTCGAGCTCCCCGTAGCGGCGTATCGCGCGGTCGCGGGCGGCGTCGTCGGCGACTTCGGCCATCAGCACCTGCTGCTTTTCCAGCCCGGCGAGCAGTGTGTCCAGACCGCGCGCCGAGAGCACCCGGTCGCGGGCCGGCACGTCGAGATCGCCCTCCCGGGGATCCTGCGGCAGGTAACCGATCTCACCGCTGCGGGCCACCGACCCGGCATACGGCTCGGCCTCACCGGCGAGGATGCGCAGCGTGGTGGTCTTGCCGGCGCCGTTGCGCCCGACCAGCCCGATCCGGTCGCCCGGCTGTATCCGCAGCGAGGACCCGTTGGCGCCTCCCCCGTTGGCGCCGATCAGCGTGCGTGCGCCGGCGCGGACCTCCAGGTCCGTTGCGGTGATCA
>NZ_JAVKSH010000004.1:19145-59324 GCF_039583805.1 Mycobacterium sp.
CCCGTTGGCGCCTCCCCCGTTGGCGCCGATCAGCGTGCGTGCGCCGGCGCGGACCTCCAGGTCCGTTGCGGTGATCACGCGCTGCCTCCCTCGTTACGTGTCGTCGGTGAACGCCGGCGGCCGCTTCTCGGCGCGCGCGGCGACCGCCTCTTCGAAGTTGGCGGTGAGCAGACGGACAAACAGCTGGCCCAAGCCCTCGGCCTGCATGTGCGCCTCCAGGCTAGCGGCATCGAGCCCGCTCCACAGTGTGCGCTTGGTCAACTCGATGCCCGGCCGGGAGAACGCGGCGATTCGCTCGGCCATCGCATAGCAGGTGTCCAGCAGTTGGTCTGCGGGCACCTGCGCCGACACCAGCCCGATCCGCTCGGCTTCGCCGGCGTCGACGTCGCGCCCGGTGAGCATGATCTCGAAGGCCCGCGACGACCCGACGGCCCGCGGCAGCAGGTAGCTCAGGCCCAGCTCGCTGGCCGTCAGCCCGTTGTTGATGCCGGCGGCCCGGAAATAGGCCCCGGCCGCCGCGACGCGGATGTCGCAGGCCAGCGCCAGGCACAGCCCACCGCCGATCGCCGCGCCGTTGACCGCCGCGATGACCGGCTGGTGCAGCCGACGCAGCGCCAGGATGACGTCGTCGAGAATCTCCATGGAACGCAACGCAGACGTCGGCCGGGTGAGCCCCGCGACGTGCGGCACCTCCCCCGCGGACTTGTGGTCGGCACCCGACGAAAAACCCCGGCCGGCCCCGGTCAGCACAACCGCCCGCACCGAGTTGTCGTAGGTGATGTCCTGCAGGGCGTTTTTGAGCGGCACCATGACGTCGAACGCCATCGAGTTCATCCGCTCCGGCCGGTTGAGGGTGATCAGCGCGACCGCGGGCCGCGGATGTTCGACGAGAACCATGTTCACCCGCGCAACCGTAACGGGTGGGCGGCGACGCGGCGGTGTCAGTCCTGTTCGCGTGCGGCCACAACGGCGTCGATGTCGAAATTGCGGACTTGCTGCACCAGGTCGTCCAACGCGGCCGGCGGCAGCGCGCCGGCCTGGTTGAACACCAGATGACCCTTCTTGAACGCCATCAGCGTCGGGATGGACCGGATCTGGGCGGCCGCGGCCAGTTGCTGCTCGGCTTCGGTGTCGACCTTGGCGTGCACGATGTCGGGATGCTTGTCCGCCGACGCGGCGAACGTCGGGGCGAACGCGCGGCACGGGCCGCACCACGACGCCCAGAAGTCGACCAGGACGATGTCGTTTCCGGTGATGGTCTCGGTGAACTGCTCAGCGGTGATGTCACGGGTGGCCACGTTTGGCCCAACGACGTGCGCTGCCGCGATGTTCCCGGACAGGATCAGGTCAGGTGGTCGTAGTCGCCGCGGACCCACGCACTGTGGCGAGCGGCCGATCGCTGAACCGCAGCGTGGGCGTCGGTGTCGATGGCGTTGTCGAACAGACCGTAGACGCGGTCGAACCGCAGCGGCGCCAGGGTGTCGGCCATGCGCTGGACCACCGCGGCGGACAGCGGCAGCCGGTTGGGGTAGCTGCGCAAGAACCCGACCGTGCGGCGATCGGGGTTGGGGAAGACGGTGTCGCCGACCAGCAGCACGCCGCGCCCGTCGGCGCCCGCGCTCCAGCACGCGACGGCGCTGCCGGGGAAATGGCCGCCGACCTGAACCACCGACAGCTGCGAAGTCAGCTCGACGCTGCCCGACCACTGCTGGATCACCGGGTCGGGCCGCATCACCCACTGCGCGTCCGCGGCGTTGACGTAGACCGGGACGCCGCCGAGACGGCGGCTCCACTCCACCTGGGCGCCGTACATATGCGGGTGGCTGGCGACGACGGCGATCACCGGCCCGCGCTCGCGGACCGCGGCCACCGCCGCGTCGTCGAGGAAGCCCGGCGGATCCCACAGCACGTTGCCGTCGCTGCCGTCGTCACCGTCGTTGCCGCACACCAACTTTCCGAGCTGACCGATGCCCAACGCCGGCGAGCTGCCGATGCCGAGCAGACCGTCCTCGACGACGGTCACCGTCGACCGCATCCCCTCACCGGCCAGCTGTGCGAGCGTCGCCCACTGCTGACCCTCGCGCGGCACCCACTGGCGTTCGTCGGCGCAGATCGCGCAGACGTGCGTGGCGGTCTGGTGTTCCACCCCGCAGGTTCTACACAGCCAGAACATGTCACCACACTAGGCCGACCCCGTGCAGGATCGATCCCGCGCAGGGTCGACCCCGTGCAGGTGAGCTTCGTCGCGACAACGAGCGGATCGGCCGTCTGTCGCGGGCTGCCGTCCCTATACTGATATCAGTGATATCAGGGGTTTGCGTGGCGAATGTGCTCATCCGAGGACTGTCGGACGCGGCGGTAGCCCGCATCGACGCTGTCGCGGCATCGCTTGGTTTGTCGCGCAATGAATATCTTCGGCGCAGGTTCGAGTCTGAGCGTTCCACCGCGGGCGCCGACAAGATCACGGTAGAGGATCTCCGTCGAGCCGCCGATGCAGCGAAGGATCTTGACGACCCCCAGGTGCTCACCCTGAATGCCCCCGAACACCCCCTGGCTCATCGACAAGTCCGCGTACACCCGCCTTGCAGAATCCGCTGATGCGCAAGCCTGGGTGGAGCGCATCGAACGCGGCTTGGTTCGGATCAGCACCATCACGCGCCTTGAGATCGGCCACTCATTCCGGAATGCGGCGCGGGAAGCGATGTGCTCCGTGCCCGCCTCTGCGCGACAACCTCCGTCGCGGCACCGCGCCGCCACACCTGTCGCTCGGAGCGTTCAAGGGGCTGCGCCCCGGTGTGAGCACCTGAAAATCTGTCGAGTGTGCGGTTTCCTACGCGACACGCCGGCGCTGGCGTAGCAAACCGCACACTCGACGAATAGCTCTGCTCGACGCGGGCGCCGACCAGGGCTTTTGCGCAATCGTCGAGTGAGCCGGGCACCTCGGGTGCCGACCGGCGCAGCGACACCTGTGGCAGGTGTGACCAACGCGACGTGGCCGCCCCACGATATGCACCAATGTGAGCCAAGTCGGGCGACACCCTCGCCGAATCGCGCGCCGCCGACGAAGCGCGAACCCGGTCGTCGATGCCTCCGCGGGCGTCGAGTTCGACGTCGACACGCGCGTCGAGCTGGTTGCGGTCGACAGCGCTCATCCGCTCGCGGTCGGGCGGTGATTCAGACCGTGAAGCCCAGCGCCCGCAGCTGCTCTCGCCCGTCGTCGGTGATCTTGTCCGGGCCCCACGGCGGGTTCCACACCCAGTTCACCGTGAGCTCGCTCACCAGGCCGCTGGCCACCAGCGCGTTACGGGCCTGTTCCTCGATGACGTCCTGCAGCGGACAGGCCGGCGAGGTCAGCGTCATGTCCAGTTGAGCGGCCGGGCCCTCCTCGCCGTGGCCGACCTCCAAGCCGTACAGCAGCCCCAGATCCACGACGTTGATGCCGAGTTCGGGGTCGATGACGTCGTGCATCGCCTCGTCAACCTCGGCGAGCAACTCGTCGTGCGGAGTGGTCATCTCGCTCATTGTGCTCCTCCATTCGTGTGTCCGGCACACTGCAGCCCGTCGGCCTGCACCAGCGCATCCTTGAACGCCATCCACCCGAGCAACGCACATTTGACCCGGGCCGGATACCGGGCGACGCCGGCGAACGCGACGCCGTCGCCCAACACCTCCTCGTCACCGGCGACGAGGCCACGCGAGGACACCATCTCGGTGAACGCATCGACGGTCTTCAGCGCCTGCACGACGCTGCGGCCGATCACCCGCTCGGTGAGCACCGACGTCGCCGCCTGGCTGATCGAGCACCCCTGTCCGTCGTAGGAGACGTCGGCGATGCGCTCGCCGTCGCCGGACAACGCGACCCGCAGCGTGATCTCGTCCCCGCACACCGGGTTGACGTGATGCACCTGCGCATCGAACGGCTCCCGCAGCCCGCGGTGCTGCGGATGTTTGTAGTGGTCGAGGATCACCTCTTGGTAGATCTGCTCCAAGCGCACCGTTCAGGCTCCCGCGAAGAAGTCCACGGCGCGGCGCACCCCGGCCACCAGGCGGTCCACCTCGTCGAGGGTGTTGTACACCGCGAACGACGCCCGGACGGTGGCCGGCACACCGAACCTGCGGTGCAGCGGCAACGCGCAGTGGTGCCCGACCCGCACCGCGACGCCCTCGTCGTCGAGCACCTGCCCGACGTCGTGCGCGTGCACACCCTCGACGACGAACGACACCGGGGACCCCCGGCCGGCTGTCGACGCCGGCCCGACGATCCGCACACCGCCGATGCCGGACAACCCGTCGATTGCCGCGGCGACCAGCTCGTGTTCGTGGGCCTCGACGGCCGCCATGCCGATGCCGCCCAGATAGCGCGTGGCGGCGGCCAGCCCGACCACCTGGGAGGTCATCGGGGTGCCGGCCTCGAACCGCTGCGGCGCCGGCGCGTAGGTGCTGCTCTGCATGGTCACCGTCTCGATCATCGACCCGCCGGTGAGAAACGGTGGCATCGCCGCCAACAGCTCGCGACGACCGTAGAGCACGCCGATCCCGTTGGGGCCCAACATTTTATGACCGGAGAACGCGGCGAAGTCGACCCCAAGCTCGTTGAGGTCGACCCGCTGGTGGGGCACCGACTGGCAGGCGTCCAACACGGTCAGCGCGCCCACCGCGTCGGCCCGGGCCACCAGCTCCTCCATCGGGGTCAGCGCGCCGGTCACGTTGGAGTGGTGGGTGAACGCGACGACTTTGACGCGCTCGTCGAGCTGCAGCGAGTCCAGGTCGATGCGGCCGTCGTCGGTGACGCCGTACCAGCGCAGGGCTGCCCCGGTCCGCCGGGCCAGCTCCTGCCATGGGATCAGGTTGGCGTGATGTTCCAGCTCCGTGGTGACGACGACGTCACCCGGGCGCAGGCTCCGTTCAAAGCGGTTGTCGCCCAGCACATACGACACCAGGTTCAGCGACTCGGTGGCGTTCTTGGTGAACACCAGCTCGTCGGTGCCGGCGCCGACGAACGCGGCGATGTCGGCCCGGCCCTGCTCGTAGGCGTCGGTGGACTCCTCCATCAGCTGGTGCGCGCCGCGGTGCACCGCGCCGTAGGACGTGGTCAGAAACTCCCGCTCGGCGTCCAGGACCTGCGTCGGGCGCTGCGAGGTGGCCCCGGAATCCAAGTAGGCCAACCGTTTTCCGCCCCGCATCACGCGGTGCAGGATCGGGAAGTCGGCCCGGATCGCGGCCAGGTCGAGCGTCGCCGGGGCGCGGACCGACGTCGTCATGGTCAGGCTCCCGTCGGCGCGGCTTGCACGAACCGCTCGTAACCGCTCTCTTCGAGCTCGTCGGCCAGCTCCGGCCCGCCGGATTCGATGATCCGCCCGCCGACGAACACGTGCACGAACTGAGGGCGGATGTACCGCAGGATGCGGGTGTAGTGCGTGATGAGCAGAACGCCGGCCCGCACCGGCTGGCCGGTGCTATCGTTCCAGCCGGCCTCGGCGTAGCGGTTGACCCCGTCGCTGACCACCCGCAGCGCGTCGATGTCCAGGCCGGAGTCGGTCTCGTCGAGGATGGCGATCTTCGGTTTCAGCATGCCCAGCTGCAGGATTTCGTGCCGCTTCTTCTCGCCGCCGGAGAACCCTTCGTTGACACTGCGCTCCGCGAACGCGGCGTCGATGCCGAGCGCATCCATCGCCGAGCGGACCTCTTTGACCCAGTGCCGCAACTTGGGCGCCTCGCCCCGGACGGCGGTGGCCGCCGAGCGCAGGAAGTTCGACATCGACACCCCGGGCACTTCGACCGGGTATTGCATGGCCAGGAACAGTCCGGCCCGGGCCCGCTCGTCGACACTCATGGCGAGCACGTCGCGCCCGTCGAGTTCGATGGAGCCCGACGTCACGCGGTATTTGGGATGCCCGGCGATGGCATAGGACAAGGTGGACTTGCCGGATCCGTTGGGCCCCATCACCGCATGGGTTTCGCCCGAGCGCACCGTCAGGTTGACGCCGTTGAGAATACGGATCTCCCGATCGTTGTCGGACGGGTCCGTGACGCTGACGTGCAGGTCCTTGATGTCCAGAATGGTCATGAGACGTCGGTCTTTCCTGTCGTGGCGGTCTTTTCTGTGATGGCAAGTTCATGTTCGACAGCCCGGGTGAGGCGCTTGCGCACCTGCGGTACCGCGATCTTGGTGATGACTTCGCCGAAGAAGCCGCGCACCACCAGCCGCCGCGCGACGTCCTCGGGGATTCCGCGGGCGCGCAGGTAGAACAGCTGCTCGTCGTCGAAACGGCCGGTGGCGCTGGCGTGCCCCGCGCCGGCGATCTCGCCGGTCTCGATCTCGAGATTGGGCACCGAGTCGGCGCGCGCGCCGTCGGTGAGCACCAGATTGCGGTTGGTCTCGAACGTGCTGGTGCCGGTCGCTGCGCTGCGGATCAGCACATCTCCCACCCAGACGGTGTGGGCGTCGGGCAGGTCTGACTCCGGATCGCCCTGTAGCGCACCCTTGTACAGCACGGTGGACGTGCAGTCGGGGTGAGCATGGTCGATCAGTAACCGGGACTCGAGGTGCTGGCCGTCGTCGGCGAAGTACAGCCCGAGCAGCTCGGCGTCCCCGCCGGGGGCGGCGAAGCGGACGGTCGCCGTCATGCGCACCAGCTCGCCACCGAGCTCGACCGCGACGTGCCGCAGCACGGCGTCCTTGCCCAGCCGGGCGTGGTGCGCGGACAGGTGGACCGCGTCGTCGGCCCAGTCGGCGATCCACACCACGGTGAGCCGGGCAGCGTCGTCGACGACGAACTCGACGTTGTCGGCGTAAGTTCCGCTACCCCGGTTGTCGATGACGACCACGGCTTCGGCGAGCTCCCCGGCCCGCACCTGCAGGTGCCCGTAGGCGACCGCGCCCGGGCCCGGGCCTTCGATCGCGATGTCGATGGGGTCGGCGATCTGCGTGTCGCGGGCAACGGTGACCACTGTCGCCGAATCGAACGACGAAAACGCTTGGGCCGCAACGCGGTCGGTGGGCGCCCCGGCGTTGCCAAGCCGGTCGTCGCCGCGCCGGACCTGCTCGACCCGCACGCCGGGTCGCTCGCTGACGGTGAGCTTGGCCGTCCCGACAGGCCCGGCCGAGCCGTCGTGCAGGCCGCGCAGCCGGCGCAACGGTGTGAACCGCCAGAGCTCGTCGCGACCGCGCGGAACCTCGAACGCGTCGACGTCGAACGACGCGAACAATTCGCCCTTGTTGGCAGCGGCCAGGGCCGAACCCGGGGCCGCGTCAGTCAAGTCCGTCACTAGCCGACAGAGCCTTCCATCTGCAGCTCGATCAGCCGGTTGAGCTCCAGGGCGTACTCCATGGGCAGCTCCTTGGCGATCGGCTCGACGAACCCGCGCACCACCATCGCCATCGCCTCGTCCTCGGTGAGCCCGCGGCTCATCAGGTAGAACAATTGGTCGTCGCCGACCTTCGACACGGTGGCCTCATGCCCCATCGTGACGTCGTCCTCGCGGATGTCGACGTAGGGGTAGGTGTCGCTGCGACTGATCGTATCGACCAGCAGCGCATCGCATTTCACGCTGGAGCGCGACCCGTGCGCACCCTTGTTCACCTGGACCAGGCCGCGGTATGAGGTGCGGCCGCCGCCGCGGGCCACCGACTTGGACACGATGTTGCTCGACGTGTTGGGCGCCAGGTGCAGCATCTTGGCGCCGGTGTCCTGGTGCTGGCCCTCGCCGGCGAACGCCACCGAGAGCACCTCGCCCTTGGCGTGTTCGCCGGTCATCCACACCGCCGGGTACTTCATGGTGACCTTGGAGCCGATGTTGCCGTCGACCCACTCCATGGTGGCGCCGGCCTCGGCGCGGGCCCGCTTGGTGACCAGGTTGTAGACGTTGTTCGACCAGTTCTGGATGGTGGTGTAACGCACGCGGGCGTGCGGCTTGACGACGATCTCCACCACCGCCGAGTGCAGCGAATCCGACTTGTAAACGGGAGCGGTGCAGTTGTGCAGCGCAAAGCCGTACGCGAGATAGCTGTCGGGCTCCTCGACATCGAGGTTGTACACCGGTTCGTGCGCCTCACGCACAGCCCGCTTCTTGATCGGCACGGCGAAATAGTCTCCGCAATCGCGAACCTGCTTCGGCCCGTGGCCACCCTCGGTCCACTGGACCTGGTACAGATCCTCGCGAACGATGTCGCGGCCCTGAACCACCCCCGGTCCACCCGGGCGGCGCAGTTCGACGGTCGCGTAGTGACCGAGCCGCGCCAGAATCGACTGCAGCTGAAACGCCCAAACCCGCGACGCCGTATGTACGCGCTTCCACAGCGCACCGCCGCGCCGGGTGATGTTGCCGTGCCCGCTGACATACGCGTCGACCAACTCCCGCAGGAACGTCTCGTCTTGCCGCATCAAGAGTTCCGACAGTTTCTTGGTCGACGATCCAATGCCGACGTTGTCACGCATCGCCGCGTAGCCCGCCTTGGTGTAGATGGTGACGCCTGCGGAGTGCTTGTGCTCCTCGATCAGTACCGAGCCCAACTTGTCATACAGCGACTTGCACGCTTGGCGGACCTCCTCGACGTACTCGAATTCATTGCTGTGGAACGAGAAGATCAGCGACTCACAACCATTCGTCAGGCAGGCGTGACCTTCGGCCAGGTAGTAGCCCGCCAGTCGGGCGAATTCCAGAGGAAGCACGGTCTTATGCGGAATCGGCTTGGGCTTGGGGTAGATCAGGAAGTCGCCCTCGGCCACATCTTTGGCAGCGATCCATCGCGGCTCGGTACGACGCAGCTTGGCGCCGTCGACTTCTGCCTTCCACCCGCTGCGCTCGTTGCGCTTGACACGCACCTCCGCACGTGGAACGACGAGCAACGGATGTTCCGCCGTGACGGAGAACTTGTTCGCGGGCGACATCGACGTGAAGCTGAAGAGCTCGCCGTTGAGGTCGCGCATTTGCACCGCCGTCACCCGGTGCGGCCGCCCGTCATGGCCGATGACATGGTCACCGACGTGGATCGACTCGACGGGCCGCAAGTCCCCGTGAGCTGTAGTGATGAGCTCTCCGGCGGGCAGGCAGCCCTCGACGTAGTGCACGTAGGCGCCCTCGTCGGCGATGATCAGCGTCCGCTCGAACTGGCCCATGTTCTCGGTGTTGATCCGGAAGTATGCCTGCAGCGGGATGTCGACGTGCACGCCGGGCGGCACATATATGAAGCTGTTGTGGGCCACGATGCCATTAGCGACAAAGTTCTCCAGCCCGACGACTTGAATATCAAAGGTTGGCTTGCTGCCGACCGGTGTCTTGCTCGCCAAGATGGCGAAGCCGACCGTGTCGGTAGTAAGCGACGAGAAGTTGAGTCCCGTCGCGGCGACATACCGCTTTCCGCGGCCCTTACTAGCCTGCTTCCCTCGCTTGACGGGGTCACGAGTCCCCACGCGATCCAGGCTGCCGTGAATCCGGAGCCGCCAATGTGTGCTTGTGACCGTATGACCATCCCGGAATGTCACTGTCCTTGTCCGCTCAAAGAGCTTGCCGTCGGCGTACAGACCGCATCCGATCGCCAGCTGCCTGACATCTTCGAGAAGCCCACGATTAGCGAGTTCGATCGACATCGTGGCACCGTCGTTTTCGGTCCAACCATCCGCGTCAATCAGTCCCCCAAGCAGCGCTAGTTGATGCTCGTGGGGCAGGCTGTAGACCCAAGTAGGAAGCCGCTTTGTTGACGCATGCCCAAAGAATCCGAGCTCTTCAAGCCATGTTCCGAACGCCTTGGAACTCACGGTGAAGCCGCATTTCACCTTAGTTACTTGGGCGCCGAACTTTTCGGTGACAATCCGAACGGCAACGTCGTGCGCCGGATCGGCGACCGGTACCGAAAAGGAGACGACCGGTACCGAAGAGGGCATCTGTCGCGTGTGCTTATGCGGCGCGGCGGTGTGACCATCGCCCAGCCACAAACCGAAGAGCCACAACAGATCAACCTCGTTTCTGTGGGGGAACTCCAGCTGCTGCCGCGAGTGGTTCTTGATGTAAGGCTCCGGCTCCGGGAAGAAGATCGCTCCACCGTCGTCGGGCAGACCCCGGGCGATCGCAATTGGCTCGCCGGGCTCAATCTCCTCGAGGGGCGCCCAAACGGCCGTCCAGCGGGTGTGCTTACCGTCCTGGACTCTCCGTGCCACCAAGAATCGGTGGTTCCCAGTCGCTTCGAGAGTCCGACCTGCGACGTGCATTTCGTACACCGGCTTGGTGCCGCTGGCGATTTTAGCCAGCACCTTGCCGCGCTCGAGTTCACGACCGACGTTCGCGCCGAACACTTCATCGCCCGGCTGGATGTCGGCGATGCTGACCAAACCCTTGCCCTTGACATTGATACGCGCATCCGCCGTCAAGCAGCCCCCACTCCACACAGCAGTATTCAATGCAGAAAACTTATTATCACCAGCTGGAATTACCGTTCCGAAATATTCCTGGAAAACATCAGGGTGCTCCCGCAAACCGGTGTCGGTGTCCAGGAAGATAACCCCTTGGGACTCAAGGTCTTCCCTAATCTGGTGGTACACCACCTCGGAGTTGTGTACCACCAGGCCTTCGGCGACGAAGTTGTGCGGGCCGTCGACCTCGATGTCGTACACCGGCTCCACGGCATACGGTTCGATGGACTTGACCCGCTCGAAGCCGAGCCAGTCGTTGCAGTGGACCCGGATCGTCGTGCCGTGCGAACTATTGGACGAGTGCATGTAGCGGCGGCGGCCGTAGCGGTCCGTCCGCTTTGGGTTGCGACAGCCGAGTCGCTCGAAGTCACCCGAAATACCGAGCCGCCAAGCGATCTGAGTACGCTCGGGCGCATGCCGATATGGCTGGGTGAACGACCATGGGCCGCCTGCCCGTAGTCCGGACAGCTCCACCAGTTCACGGGCCTGGCCGATCAGGGGCTCGTTTGCGCAGGTCAACAAGACCGAACCGCTCTTGTCCGGGCCCACATACCCGTCGGCGTCCACCCAACCACCGAGGAAGGCCAACCGTTGGTCGACCGGCAAACCGTAAACCCAGTCCGGCACCCGCTTGGTCAAGGAGACACCGCCGAAGCCCGACGCGACAATCCATTCGGTCAACGCCTTGGAATTCACCACTACGCAGTACTCATCCGCTTCGATGCAACGCAGCCCGAATAATTCCCTGACGACGCGGGCGAGCTCGGTCCGCAATTCGACATCTGTTGCGGGAATGGCGAATTGAACGCGATAGGTCTTTGTCGAGAGGTGCAGGTTGCCATCGCCCACGTACAGACCCAGCAACCACATCAAGTCGACGGAACTCGTCGCAAAAGTTGCGAGCCCGGTAACGCTTGGAAGTTCGGCCGCGACACCGACATCCGGGAGAGCCCGCGGCACCGCGATGAAGTCGCCGGGCTGGAGCTCACCCACCGTGACCCAACGACGGGCATACCGGGCGCGCTGCCGGCCTTCCCTGCGCTCGTCGCGCAAGACCAGCATCGGGTGGTTGTCGGTTGCGCGGATGCCGCGCCGTGTCGTCTTGACCGCGTAGGTCAGCCGGGTGTCGGTCTGCGCCGACGCCTTCACGGGCGCAACCACGAACCGCTCAGCAGCTTCGTCATAGGCGAAGACCCGATCGCCGGATTCGATTTCCTTGATCGGGATTTGACCACGATCGGCCGTCCACACCAAGGTGTCGCCGGCCAAGCACTCGTATTGTGCCGCCACTCCACCAACCAGCCGCTGCTTCTCGGCTTCGGGAATTCCCAGCCTGTCGTAGGTATTCCGAATATCTTCGGGCAAATCATCCCACGTCGCGGCCTGCTTCTCGGTGGAGCGCACGAAGTATTTGATGTTGTCGAAGTCGATGCCCTGCAGGTCCGACCCCCACGTCGGCATCGGCTTGCGGCCGAAGATCCGCAGCGCCTTGAGCCGGGTCTCCAGCATCCACTCCGGCTCGTTCTTCTTGGCCGAGATGTCACGGACCACCGCCTCGGAAAGCCCGCGCTGGGCGCTAGCGCCCGCGATGTCGGAGTCGGCCCAGCCGTAGCCGTAGCGACCCAACGAGGCGATCGCCTCGTCCTGGGTGAGCGGTTCGGCCATTTTCTGAACCTCAGGGCTAGTCGTCATCTACGACGCTCCTTGCTTGCTCGTGGTGGCTTCGACGCGGGCTGGGCGTCGAAGGGTCAGCGGCTTCTCAGCCGTCGTCAGCGGGACGTGGGTGGTGCACGCGCAGTCACCGTTGACGATGGTCGCCAGCCGCTGCACGTGGGTCCCGAGCACCTCGGCCATGGCCTGCTGCTCGGTTTCACACAACTCGGGAAACTCCTCGGCGACATGCGATACCGGACAGTGATGCTGGCAGATCTGCACCCCGTGAATCGGCCCGCCCACCCGCGTGGTCGTCGCGACGTAGCCGGCCTTGCTCAGCGCGCCGGCAATCTGCTCGGCAGTGGCTTCGATATCCGAATCGGCCGCCTCGACACCGGACAGGATCGCGTCGATGCGCTGCCGGGCGAAGCTGCGGACCGCCTCTTCCCCACCGATTTCACGGAGTTGACGCATCGCCGCCGACGCCAGGTCGTCGTAGCTGTGGTCCAGCGTGGCGCGCCCTGCGGCGGTCAGCCGGTAACGCTTGGCCGGCCGGCCCCGTCCGACCTGCTGCCAGGGCGCCGCCGGAACCGCTTCCGCCTCACCGGCGTCGATCAGCGCGTCCAGGTGGCGCCGCACGCCGGCGGCAGACAGGCCCAGCCGGGCGCCGACCTGGCCGGCGGTGATCGGCCCGGACTCGAGCAGCAGCCGCACGACCGCTCCCCGGGTGTGGCCGTCGTGCGCCGCTGCGGGATCAACTGCGGCCCGGATTTTCACAACACCAGTGTGACGCAATTCCGCCGACGGGTCCAGCCGCACCCGGGCAACAGGTCCCCGAGATGCGGTTACGCTGCACTGATGGCGACCGGCCAGCACACCCTGAGTTCGTCGATCGCCCGCTTGCACGGTGACGAACAACCGGTCGGCCGGCCGCTCGACGATCGCGAGCTGGTCGCGGTGCGCCGCACCCGGCTGTTCGGTGCCACCGGCACGGTGCTGATGGCGATCGGCGCGCTGGGCGCCGGGGCGCGGCCGGTGATCCAGGATCCCACCTTCGGGGTTCGGCTGCTCAACCTGCCGTCGCGGATCCAGACGGTGTCGCTGACGATGACCACCACCGGCGCGGTGATGATGGCGCTGGCCTGGCTGATGCTCGGCCGGTTCGCGCTGGGTGAGCGGCGGATGTCGCGCGGAGAGTTGGACCGCACCCTGCTGTTGTGGATGCTGCCGCTGCTGGCGGCGCCGCCGATGTACAGCAAGGACGTCTACTCCTACCTGGCGCAGAGCCAGATCTGCCGACTGGGACTCGACCCCTACACGGTGGGCCCGGCCCGCGCGTTGGGGCTCGACCACGTCTTCACCCTCTCGGTGCCCAGCCTGTGGCGCGAAACTCCGGCGCCCTACGGTCCGCTGTTCCTGTGGCTCGGCCGCGGCGTCTCGGAGCTGACCGGGGAGAACATCGTCGCCGCCGTGCTGTGCCACCGGCTGGTGGTGCTGTTCGGGGTCGGCCTGATCGTCTGGGCCACCCCGCGGCTGGCGCGGCGCTGCGGGGTCGCCGAGGTCAGCGCGCTGTGGTTGGGCGCCGCCAATCCGCTGCTGATCATGCATCTGGTCGCCGGCATCCACAACGAGGCACTGATGCTCGGCCTGATGCTGACCGGCACCGAAGTCGCGCTGCGCGGCCTGGGTACGCCGGGGGCGACCCGCACCCTGCTGCCCCGGGACCCCACCCGCCGGCGGGACTGGGCGCCGCTGGGCCTGCTGCTGGCGGGTTCGGTGCTGATCACGCTGTCCGCGCAGGTGAAATTGCCCTCGCTCGTGGCGCTGGGCTTCGTCGCGATGGCCCTGGCCCGTCGCTGGGGCGGCACCCTGAGGGCGCTCGTGCTGGCCGGCGGGCTGATGGGCGGCCTGTCGCTGGCGGTCATGGCCGTCGTCGGCTGGGCCAGCGGACTCGGTTTCGGCTGGATCTTCACGCTGGGCACCGCCAACGTGGTGCGCAGCTGGATGTCGCCGCCGACACTGCTCGCGTTGGGCGCCGGGCAGGCGGGCATTCTGTTGGGCCTGGGCGACCACACCACCGCGGTGCTGTCGCTGACCCGTGGCATCGGGGTGCTGATCATCGCGGTCATGGTGTGCTGGCTGCTGCTGTTGGTGTTCCGTGGCCGGCTGCACCCGGTCGGCGGTCTGGGTGTCGCGCTGGGTGTCACCGTGCTGCTGTTCCCCGTCGTTCAGCCTTGGTACGTGTTGTGGGCCGTGATCCCCCTGGCGGCGTGGGCGACCCGGCCCAGCTTCCGGATCGCGGCGATCGGCGTGACCATCGTGGTCGGCGTCTTCGGCCCGACGGCCAACGGTGACCGCTTCGCCCTGTTCCAGATCATCGATGCCACCGTGGCCAGCACGATCGTCGTACTGGTGCTGATCGGGGTCACCTCCAGGCGCCTGCCGTGGCGGGCGCTGCCGGCCGCCGGGCGCGAGCTGCTCCACGACGCGGTGACGCTAGATGTGGTGTCGGCCACCACGACCGGCCAACCCGCTGCGCTGCCCGGCGCTTACGCTGAACCTCGTGAATTCGTCGACGACCCGCGTGCGGCTGCGCGGGGTGTGCAAGCGGTACGGGTCGGGCCCGTCCGCCGTGAAAGCCGTCGCCGACCTTGACCTGAACGTGCAGGCCGCCGAGGTGTTCGCGCTGCTGGGCCCCAACGGCGCGGGCAAGACGACGACGGTGGAGATGTGCGAGGGCTTCGTCCGCCCGGACGCCGGCACCATCGAGGTGCTCGGGCTGGACCCCATCGCCGACAACGCGCAGCTGCGGCCACGCATCGGGGTGATGTTGCAGGGCGGCGGCGGCTACCCGGCGGCCCGCGCCGGCGAGATGCTCAACCTGGTGGCCGCCTACGCCGCCGACCCGATCGACCCCGACTGGCTGCTGGCCACGTTGGGGCTCACCGACGCCGCCCGCACCACCTACCGGCGCCTCTCCGGCGGGCAGCAGCAGCGGCTGGCGCTGGCCTGCGCCCTGGTCGGCCGACCCGAACTGGTGTTTCTCGACGAGCCCACCGCCGGCATGGATGCCCACGCGCGCCTGGTGGTCTGGGAGTTGATCGACGCGCTGCGCCGCGACGGCGTCACCGTGGTGCTGACCACCCACCAGCTCAAGGAGGCCGAGGAACTCGCCGACCGGCTGGTCATCATCGACCACGGCGTGACCGTCGCCGCCGGAACGCCCGCGGAGCTGATGCGCAGCGGCGCCAAGGACCAACTGCGGTTCAGCGCGCCGCCCCGGCTCGACCTGTCGCTGCTCGTCTCGGCCCTGCCGGAGGATTACCGGGCCGGCGAGGTGGTGCCGGGCGAGTATCTGGTGGAAGGCCCGGTCGACCCGCAGGTGCTGGCGGCGGTGACGGCATGGTGTGCGCAGATCGACGTGCTGGCCACCGACATGCGGGTCGAGCAGCGCAGCCTCGAAGACGTGTTCTTGGACCTGACCGGACGGGAGTTGCGGTCATGAGCGGATCGGGTTTCCCGGCCGGCACGTTCACGCCGAACCCACGCCCCAACGCCGTCTCGCGGATGCTGGCAGCGCAGTTCGACCTGGAACTGAAGCTGCTGCTGCGCAACGGCGAACAGCTGCTGCTGACCATGTTCATCCCGATCACGCTGCTGGTGGGGTTGACGCTGCTGCCGCTCGGGTCGTTCGGCGACGACCGCGCCGCCACGTTCGTCCCGGTGATCATGGCGCTGGCGGTCATCTCCACCGCGTTCACCGGCCAGGCCATCGCGGTAGCGTTCGACCGCCGCTACGGCGCGCTCAAGCGGCTGGGCGCCACCGCGCTGCCGGTGTGGGGCATCGTCACCGGCAAGTCTCTGGCGGTGGTGGCGGTGGTGTTCCTGCAGGCAGTTATTCTGGGCGCCATCGGTTTTGGGCTGGGCTGGCGTCCCAACCCGGCGGGTCTAGCGTTGGGTGCGCTGATCATCGCGCTGGGAACTGCCGCGTTCGCCGCGCTGGGCCTGCTGCTGGGCGGCACGCTGCGCGCCGAGATCGTGCTGGCGGTGGCCAACCTGTTGTGGTTCGTCTTCGCCGGGTTGGGCGCGCTGACGCTGGAGACGACCATGGTCCCCACCGCGCTGCGGTGGGTCGCGCGGCTCACCCCGGCCGGGGCGCTCACCGAGGCGCTGTCCCAGGCGTTGAGCGTCTCGCTCGACGGGATCGGTGTCATCGTGCTGGCCGTTTGGACCGGCCTGGGCGCGATCGCGGCGCTGCGCTGGTTTCGCTTCACCTGAGTCGGCGTCGAGATTGCAGCCAGGGTCGTGGTTTCCGAACGACAGCCCTGGCTGCAATCTCAACGACGGCGGACCGTACTACGACGTGTAGTTGGCTGTGACCTACCATCGGTCGATGCACCTTCGACGGTGGCTACAGCGCGCGGTGGACCTGCTGCCCGCGCCCAGCCTGCGCGCCCAACGCGTCATCGCCGCGCTCGTCGTCCTAACCCAAGCCGGCATCGCCGTCACCGGCGCGATCGTCCGGGTCACCGCGTCGGGCCTGGGCTGCCCCACCTGGCCGCAGTGCTTCCCGGGCAGCTTCACCCCGGTCGCGGTCGCCGAGGTGCCCCGCATCCACCAGGCGGTCGAGTTCGGCAACCGCATGATCACCTTCGCGGTGGTGATCGCTGCGGTGGCCGCGGTGCTGGCGGTGACCCGGGCCCGCCGACGTGCCGAAGTGCTCGTCTACGCCTGGCTGATGCCCGTCTCGACGGTGGTTCAGGCGGTGATCGGCGGCATCAGCGTGCTCACCGGCTTGCTGTGGTGGACGGTGGCTATCCACCTGCTGACGTCGATGACGATGGTGTGGCTGGCGGTGCTGCTCTACGTCAAAATCGGTGAACCCGATTATGACGGGGCCGGGGTCGTCAGCCATGTCGTGGTCACACCATTGCGCGCGCTCACGCTGCTCAGCGCGGTCACCCTGGCCGCGGTGCTGGTGACCGGCACCCTGGTCACCGCGGCCGGTCCGCACGCCGGCGACACCAGCGCGGTGCGGACGGTGCCACGGCTGCAGGTCGCGATCACGACGCTGGTGCATCTGCACTCGTCGCTGCTGGTGGCCTACCTGTCGCTGCTGGTCGGCCTGGGTTTCGGGCTGCTGGCCGTGCAGGCGCCCAGGCCGGTGCTGGCGCGCCTGGGTGTGCTGGTGCTGCTGGTGTGCGGGCAGGCGCTGGTGGGGGTCGTGCAGTTCCACACCGGGGTGCCGGCGGCGCTGGTGGCGCTGCATGTCGGCGGCGCCGCGTTGTGCACCGCGGCCACGGCGGCGTTATGGGCGTCGCAGCGGACCCAGTCCGAGCCGGTCCAGGGCTGACTGCACTGCCACCGCGAAGAGACGCTGGGCGGCCTCGCGCGCGGTGTCGTCGAGCACACGCCAGCCCAGCGACGGCGCCACCAGGTCCAGCCCGGCCAACCGCGCGTCATCGCCGACGTCGGCGCGGGCGTAGAGCAGCTCGTCGGCGCCGATGCCGACGCACTGTGCGGCGGCCTGAAGCGCCCGGTGCCCGATGTCCCACAGCTCGAAGTCGGCGTCGATCGCGGTCGAGGCGGCCACGGCATGCGACTGCCTGCCGCCGACGAAAATCAACGCTGTGGTGCTCCCGGCGCGCGACGCGGTCGGCACACCGGCGTGGTCCAGGTCGCGCAGGTATCGCCGATCGGTGTTCCAGGCAATGACATCGGGGGCGTTGAGCAGCTTGGGCACCCGCCGCGACCAGGCCAGGAATTCCCCAACGCGGTCGGCGTAGTCGGTGATCTCACGCAGGATCACCAGGTCGCAGCGCAGGGTGTCCGGGTCGTCCCAGCGCACCGGGTGGGCGTGCAACCCGCGGTTGCGAAGTGCGGCAACCACCCCGGCGTCCCGGCCGGGGCCTGCCAGCGCGATACGCGGATGACGAATGTCGGGCCGGGCCAACTTCATGCGGACTCCACGCCTGGCGATGATAGTCACCATGGACGCGATCGAGATCAAAGAAACCGGCGGGCCGGAAGTCCTGCACCGTGTCGACAAACCACAGCCCTCCCCCGGTCCGGGTGAGGTGCTGATCGAAGCCGAGGCGATCGGCGTCAACTTCATCGACACCTACTTCCGGTCCGGGCTGTATCCGCGCACCCTGCCGTTCGTGGCCGGGATGGAGGTGGCCGGGACGGTGGCCGAGACCGGCGACGGTGTCGCGTCGCCGCGCGTCGGCGATCGGGTGGTGACCGCCGCGGCTTCCGGTGCGTATGCCGAATTCTGCACCGCGCCAGCACAATCCGTTGCTCAGCTACCGCCGGCGCTGGATTTCGACGTGGCGGCCGCCGCGTTGCTCAAGGGGTTGACGGCGCACTACCTGCTGACCTCGGTCTATCCGGTGCAGCCCGGCGATGCCGTGCTGGTGCATGCCGGCGCCGGCGGCGTCGGTCTGATCGTGACGCAGTGGGCGACGAGCCGAGGCGTGCGGGTGATCACGACGGTGTCGACTCCGGCCAAGGCGGAGTTGTCCCGGCAAGCCGGCGCCACCGACGTGCTGGACTACCCCGGAGACGATCCCGAGGGCTTCGGCAACCGAATTCGCGACCTCACCGGCGGCGCAGGGGTTGCCGCGGTGTACGACGGCGTCGGCGCGGCCACGTTCGACGCCAGCCTGGCCAGCCTGGCCGTGCGCGGGACGTTGGCGTTGTTCGGTGCGGCGAGCGGACCGGTCGCGCCGGTGGACCCGCAGCGGCTCAACGCTGCCGGCTCGGTGTATTTGACCCGGCCGGCACTGGTCCATTTCACCCGCACCGCCCAGGAATTAGATTGGCGTGCAACGGAATTGTTCGATGCGATCGAAGCGGGATCGATCGGTGTGACGGTGAGCGCACGCTACCCGCTCACCGAGGCCGCACAGGCGCACCGCGACCTGCAAGGCCGAAAGACCGTCGGCTCAATTGTGTTGGTGCCGTGAACCGTTGGAGTCCGCGGGGCGCTCAGCGCTCCAACTGCCCGGCACCATCGGCATCGTCGGGCCGCCGCCGAACTTATCGCAGACCAGCGTGGCCAACCCCGCTGCCTGCTCGCCGGCCGGGTTGCGCGCCGTGCCGACGACACCCAACGGCCCCGCCCCGTTGCCCGACACCTGCGGCCCGGCGCCGGACGGCGCGCCCCCCACCGGGTCGACGGTGACGTCCATATCCGCGAACTCATCGCCGTGATCGCGCAGCTTCACCCGCCGGCGCCGCCGCGTCCGCGTCTCGTGCCGCGCGGCCGCTGCGGCTGCCACCGCCGCGGCGTCGGGCTCCGGCGCCTTCCGTTTGGCGCTGGAATGCGCGCCGGTGCTCATCCCCGAGCCGAACCCGATTCCCGGCGGCCCCACCGCATAGGGCGGGAAAAAGCCGCCGCCGGCGGCCGGTGGCGGGGCCGGTGCCGCACCGGCAGGGGCCGGGGCGGGGGCGGGCGGGGGCGCGGGGGACGTCGCAGGGGCCGCGCCGGGCACCGGCACAGTCGAGCCCATTCCGGCGGCCGGCAACATACCGGGTGCAGTCGGCGCAGGTGCCGACGCAGGCGCTGGCACCGGCCCCAGGGCGGGCTCTGCGGTGGCCACACCGGCCAGCCCGACAAACGCGCCCGCGGACGCGGCGGGGGCCAGCGCCAGGGCGCCGGCGGTAGACGGGAGAAACGCATAGCCGAGCGGGAAGAACACCTCGTCGCCGTCGAAAAACACATAAAGCGGGTTCACCAGCAACGACAACGGATCCGTCAGGAGTCTGCTGATCAAGTGCGTCTCGGTGTAGCCCACCGGATTGGTCAGGAAGTCATATATGTTGTCGATCCCGAACGCATAAGCGGTTTGGTTCGAAATTCCTAACTGCTGCAGGTAAGCCAGCACTGTGTCGAAGCTCACGGGCTGGGCGGCCAGTGCCTGCGCGTCGGTCTGAGCCGCGGTAGAGCCCGCGGCCTTCTGGATCTGCGGCGCCGGGGTGGTCTGCGGCGTTGACGCCACCGCGGTGCCCGACACAGCCTGGTAGGCCGCCATTGTCGTTGCGGCCTGGACCCACATCCGGACATAGTCCGCCTCATTGAGCGCGATCGGAATCGTGTTGATGCCGAAGAAATTCGTCGCAACCAACGCCGCATGGACAGCGTGATTGGCAGCCAACTCGGCCAGGGTCGGCATGGCCGCCAACGCGCTGGCGTAGGCCGCGGCCGCGGTGTCGAGCTGGGCGGCTGCCGCCGCGCTGTCGACACTGGCCTGCATCAACCACGCCAGATACGGCGCGTGCGCGGCCCCATACGAGTCCGCGCCGGATCCCTGCCACGCCCCGGCCTGCACCGCCGCCACAACCGCGCCCAGTTCCTGCGCCGCCGACGAGTATTCGGCACTCAACGAATTCCACGCCCCTGCTGCCGCCGCCAGCGGTCCGGGCCCCGGACCGCTGCTCAACAACGCCGAATGCACCTCCGGCGGCACCGCCATCCAGACCGGCGCCGTCATCGTCGGCCGCCGACCATCAGATACCGGGACGCCGCGGCATCGCGTCGTGCATAACCGGCGCCGGGCTCAGCCGCCCGGGTCCGAGCCGCACGCACCCCGCTGACGCAGTGGTCCATGCTTCTGCCGTCCCCTTCCGCAGTGTAGCGCCAATCCGCCGAAGGTTAGCATTGGCTAAGCTAACTTGTCGAGGTCTCCAGAGCCGGACATCCGCGCAGCTGCGCGGCGCCCCATCCGTTGCGACGCAACCGAAATGACCAACGAGGCCGCGTTAGTCGCCCCATGTGGCCGCCGGCGTCGACACGGTGTTGGCCTCCAGGGCGCCCGCCATCGCATGACACCCGGCTTGGCGCAGCTCAGTGCACACCATGGGGCGGCGACGTCGCGTTGGTCACACCTGCCACAGGTGTCCCTGCGCCGGTCGGCACCCGAGGTGCCCAGCTCACAGCGACAGTTGTGGTGGTGCGGTGCTGCTAAGGAGTTGTGGTGGCGCGGTACCGCGAAGGAGGTTGTCGCGCAGAGGCGGGCACGGCGCACATCACCTCGTCCAGAGGCCGCCGACACAGAGGCCGGTGGTGCTGATGTGACCAGACAGCAATATGGGGATCGGGAGGTCTTCGGGTGCACGGCGCCGTGCCAACGACCTCGGTGGCGGTCGGGACCTGGGTGGCGGTCGGCTCGGCACGGCACCAACGGGGTTTGAGGTGTGTTGCGCGGCAACGTAGTGCCGACACGTCGTTTCGCCTCCAGGTGCTCCTGGCTGATCGGCCGCCCAGCAGGCTCACTGGTGCGTTCACGCTCTTCGGTAGCTCAGCGCGCTGCAGCTACCACAAACCGCGAATCGTGAGCCTAGTCAGGACTGCAGTAGTCGCCCATGTGGCCGCTGGCGTCGACACGGTGTCGGCCTCCAGGGCGCCCGCCATCGCATGAGCTGACTGCTTGCCGGCGATATCCGCCTCCGACCGTTCAGGTGGGCTTCCGGAAATGCTGGATGCCCCAGGCCAGGTAGCCGTTGTCGGCGGCTTCCACCCAGTTGTTGAGGCCGACCAGCATGTTGTCCAGGTACTCCCTGGAGGACCGCTGCTCGAGTTTGGCGCGTCGGGATTCCAGTTCCTGACGCACGCGGTCGTAATGCGTCCGGAGGTTGTAGACGACATCGACCTGGTCCAGAACTTCGAAGCCGATGGCCAGGGCCGCCTCCTGGTAGAAGCGCATCGAGGCGAGGTCGATAAGGTTGAGGCGGTCGTAGACCGGCTGCAGCGCACCGCCGGGCACATCGTTGGCCTGCATCGGATCGGTGAAGATCAGCTCACCGCCCGGCTTGAGGACGCGGAAGGCCTCCGCGAGCACCCGCCGGCGGTCGGTTGCATGCAGGAATGCGTCCTGCGACCAGACCACGTCGAAGGTGCCGTCGGGTTCCGGAATGTTGTCGAAACTGCCGTATAGCACCCGGATCTTGTCCTCCAGGCCGGCACGTCGGTTCTTGTGCCGATTCGTGTCGTTCTGCGCTTCGGAGATGTTGAGGCAGGTGACGGAACAGCCGTACTCGCCGGCGAGGCGCCGCGCCGACCCGCCGTACCCGGCCCCGAGATCCAGCATGCTGGTGTTGCTGCCGAGGTTGGTCAGCCGGTGCGCCATCCGGTTTGCCGTCTCGACGCTGGCAGCGGTGATGTCGCGGGTGTCCTCATAACAGCCGACGTGGATGTCCTCGCCGCCCCAGATCAACGAGTAGAACGTGTCGGCGTCGTCGCTGTCGTAGTAGGCCTGCGCCTGCGCAGTGTTCTCGTCCGCGCCCGCAGCCTGCTGGGCGGCCGGACTCAGGGACTTCTCGGCGACATGGATGAAGAAGTCGGGCTCGCTGTCCTGGTAGGTCTCCTGGAAGTCGCCGTAGGTGCGTACACGCTCGAAACCCGCCTCGCGCATCAGTCGCCGGACATAGTTCTTGCGCAGCGGGAACATATTCAGCGTGTATTCGCTGCTGTCCGCGAAGGTGTATTTGAAGCGCGCCAGACCCTCGTCGACATATTCGGGTTCTGCCGTGACCTGATCGCCGCAGTAGTAGTACTTATGCTTCGTCTTGAAGCCGTGATCGAGCATCTCATCGTAGTTCCGCTGATCGAGAATCAGAATTCCGTCGTGGCGCAATGCGGCATAGAATTCGGCCAGTGCCCTGCGCCGGTCCTGCTCCTCGTGTAGGTGTGTGAACGAGTTGCCAAGACAAATGACGGCGTCGTACTTACCGTGGATGTTGCGGTTCAACTCGCGCCAATCTGCCTGGACGGTCTTGAGAATGAGCGCGCGTTGCTGGCCGTTCTCGAACGCTTTGGCCAGCATGGCCGCTGAACCGTCGACGCTGGTGACGTCGAACCCGGCCTCCGTCAGGCGGACGGAATGGAAGCCAGTGCCAGTGGCGACGTCGAGAACGTGTTCTTTGCCCCGGGCGCGCAAAACATCGATGAAGAATTGGCCCTCGGATTGTGCCCGGCCGTCCCAGTCAATCAGTTCATCCCACTTCTCGACGAAACCCATCACATATTCTGCACGATAGAGATCCGTCTCGCGGTCGGTTAACGGATCCTCGCCGTAACTCTGTTCGAACGATTGCAAATCTGCGTTGTCTTGGACACTGGAACTCGACATTGACCTCTCTTTTCGGTTTTCGACCCACATAATTTCCAGAAGCTTCGCGATCGTTCAATGGTCGAATGGTCACGGGGCCGGGCCGAAGCCCACCCGCGAACCCGGACGGAACCGTGATCCCTGGGGTATGCCCCGGGGGGGTGCGGAACACACGCACCGCCGGGTAGAGCGAACCTGCAGTAACCACAACCCGGCGGAGTCGAAAGCGCAACCCGTTGTTTTCTGCACCGCGTTCCGAGTTTAGACCTCTAAGGTGCCCCCGCAAGATGTTCGTTGCGTGCGAGTCGAGCAGCGACTCGTCGATGCGGATCGCGGAGTCAGCGGCGAGGCCGGGCGTGCCAGCTGCCCGGCACCATCGGGACCGCGGGGCCGCCGGCGAAGTCGTCGCCGGTCACCCGGGCCAATCCCGCGGCCTGCGCGGCGGCTTCACCGCGCACCGTGCCGGCGAAGCCCAACGGCCCGGCACCGTGGTCCGACGCCGTCGGCGCGCCCCAGTCCGGGTCGACCTCGATGTTCATGTCGGCGAATTCGTCGCCGTGGTCACGCATCACCGCACGGCGCCGGCGCCGCGCCTGCCGCTGATCCCGCGCGGCCGCGGCCGCGGCAGCCGCGGCGATATCGGGCTCCGGCGCCTTCCGTGTGGCGCCGGAACTCACACCGGTACTCATCCCCGAACCAAAGCCAAAGCCGGGCGGCACCACATACGGAGGAACAAAGCCGGCCCCGCCGGTGGCGGGCGGCGGCGGCGGAGCGGGAGCGGTGGCGGCGGGGCTCGATATGGGAGCCGACGCGGGCGCCGGAGGCACGCCGGGGGCCACGGTCGACACCGTCAGGGTCGGGGCGGTCCCGGCGACCGGCAGCACAGTGGGCGCCGCCGCGGCGGGCGCCAGTGCCGGCACTGCGGGCTGCGCGATGCCGGCCAGCCCGGCCAAGCCGGCCCCTGCCCCGGGAACGGCCGCGGCGCTGGCCCCGGTCGCCAGTGTCGCCGCATTCCCAGCCGAGAAGATGCCGAGTTGCTCGATGTGCAGCGGAATGTCGAACAGCGCCCAGTCGAGGACGTAGTGGAACGCCACTGCCGGATTGTGGACCAGGTAGGTGCCGAACTGTTGGGCGTCCTCGAAGAGTTCGAGCGATCGGGCTACCCACCAGATCGCTTGGCCAGGTTCGGCCCAGGAGTCGTAGTGGGCCCCGTTGAGAGTGCCTGCGGTGGGGTTCCAGTGCACCCCGAAGTTCTTCAGCACATTCGCGACGACGTTGTCGAACCACAGGTCGATCCGCGGGTCGTGGGCAACGAGGGTGTTTCCGATACCAACCTGGTGCAAGAACTGCTGGAGCCACAGCGGAATACCCAACGGGTTGTCACCGGACAGCCCGATCCCGTCGGTATAGATGTACGACGGGTTCGGCGGCTTGGCTGCGGCGGATTTCTGGATCGCAGGCGCCGAGTCGGTCGGCGGCGTCGCCGCCGCGGCGGCGGTGGCGACCGCGTGATAGCTGCTCATCGTGGTGGCGGCCTGGATCCACATTCGCGCGTAGTCGGCCTCGTTGAGCGCGATCGGGACGGTGTTGATCCCGAAGAAATTCGTCGCCAGCAACACCGCATGGGTGGCGTGGTTGGCGGCCAGTTCCGCCAGGGTCGGCATGGCCGCCAACGCGCCGGTGTAGGCCGCGGCCATGGTGTCGAGCTGGGTGGCGGCCGCCGCGCTGTTGGCGCTGGCCTGCGTCAGCCACGCCAGGAAGGGCACGAACGCGGCCACGAACGATTCTGCGCTCGGCCCCTCCCACGCGCCGGCCTGCACCGCGGCCAGCACCGCGCCGAGTTCGTCGGCAATCGAGGAGTATTCGGCGCTCAACGAACGCCAGGCTCCCGCGGCGGCCAGTGCTGATCCGGGCCCGGGTCCGCTGCTCAACAACGCCGAGTGCACCTCCGGCGGAGCGGCCATCCAGACGGGCGCGGTCACTGTCAGCCCGTCAGGACGCGATACGACGATGCTGCCGCATGCCCACGATGACTGCACCCGCGACCGCCAGGCCCTCGGGAACGACGTGCACGGCCACGGCGAACCTCCTCAGTAGCGGGACTCCTCGGCAACGGGCTGGTGGACCCGAAGACTAGATGAATATGATTATCATTAGCATAGACTGTCTACCACGTTGCCGGTGGTATGGGAAGGTCTGCCCCTGCGGGACGCCGGTTCAGGGATGCGGCGCGAGCGCGCGATACCCCGGGTCGGCGAATCGTCGAGCGGCCTCACGTATCTCGTCGGTGAGCTGATGGGTCTCGGCGGAATCGCCGGCGAACACTCGGGGTGCCGGTTCCTTGGAGTGGAACCCGGACTCCGCCGTCATGCGTTCGATCGTCGTGGCGTCGGCCGTGAGCCCGAGATGCGGGATCACGTGCTGCCACACCGCGGCGGGCAGGTCGGCATGATCGACGCAGAGACGCCGAGCCGGATCGGCCGCGGCCGCCGCCAGCATCGCGCCCAGGGTGCGAGCCGCGAACTCGACACGCGTCATGGCCGGGACCGCGCCCGGATCAAGGCCGAACAGCCGGGCGGCCTGAGCCGGCGCGGTCTGGACCTGCAGCCAGTTCGGCGGCTTGGCGAACAGTGACGCCAGGACACGCGCCGGCTCTCGCTGGACCCAGACCCAGGGTGTGTCGGGAAAGGCCGCGGCCAGGACTGCGCGGCGGCGGATGTTCCAGCTCGAGCACTTCAGCACCAGCGAACGGTCGTCGCCGTGCAGGCGCCGGCCCAGCGCCCGCACCACCAGACGCACCGCCCGGGCCAGCGTGACGTCGTCAACCCGTCGGGGATCGAGCCCGAGGAGCGCGTTGAGCGGCGCCGGCTCGGCGAGCACGACGACGCCGGGGAGCGTGCCCAGCAGCCGGGACACGAGGGTCGAACCGCACCGTGACAGGTGAAAGATCATGCCCGACGGATCGAGCGACGGCTCCCCGTCGAGAGCCTCCAGCGCGTCGAGCCCCGTCCTGACGAGCGGCCGGGCCCGCGAGCGTGATGCCCAGCCGGCGACGGTCTCATCGAAGAACGGTTCGGCGAAGCGTTCCGCGGAGAGGTCGGCCCAGTAGACCGCCGGTGCGGGACCCGAAAAGTCGACCCTGATCGGCGTCCAGCGGGCGAGGTCGGCGAACTCCATCACGGCAGCCGCGCGTCGAGGTCAGTCGTCGGGCAGTCGGACAAGGAATCCACTCATGATCAGGGTTCGGGCCAGCTCTGTCTGCTGCGCCGCGGACAGCCCCGGCAGGTCGCGAACCCGAAACGGCTCAGTGCTTTTCGCAACGAACAGCATCGCGGCGTGGTGCTCGGGTCCGGCGTTGATGGCCAATTGCGCGAAATGCAGGACAACGCCGCCCGCAGCCGCGGTCACCCGCGAATACAGGGGCTGGTACTTCACCACCACGGTGTGTGCGTCGATCCCGGCAGCGTTCGAGACGGCCTGTCCGACCGGTGGGCATCGGCCGCGCTTGACCAGGATGTCCTCCAACGCGCCGAGCCCTTCGGCGATGACGCCCGGTTCGTCGAGCGCCCTGGTGACCTCGCGCACCAGGAGGCTGACGTTCGCGCGCACATCTGGGTCGTCGAGGTATCGTGGCGGCAACTGGGTGTGGACCCGGTCATCGGAGAAACTCAGCGAGTACAGCGCTCGGGTGACGAGGGTGAGCAGGGTGGGCGCGTGGATCCCGACGGTCAGGTGGACCGACGGCTCCGAGGTTGTCTCGGCCGCGTGAACGCGTCCGCGTGGCAGGTACAGCACGTCGCCGGCCTCCAGACGCAGGTCGGTCGGCGCCGGGAGGTCGGCCGTGACAACCGGCTGCTTGCGATACATCACGTGCGGTGGCACGTCCGCGCCGTCGTACAGGTGCCAGATCTTGGATCCCTGAACCTGCAGAATCACCACGTCGTGCTCGTCGTAGTGGGCGGCGAAGCCCCGGGAGCCGGGTGGCGTGATGTAGGCGTTGACCTTGGTGGCGAAGTTCAGGTCGACCTCGATGGAGTGCGTCAGCGAGGCGATCGCGCGCACGTACTGCTCGACACCATCCATGACGATGGTGTAGCCGTCGGCAAAGTCGTTGCGGATACGGACCAGATCGAGGCTGCCGTCGGCAAGCCGATAGGAGTCAGAGTCGTGTTTGTCGTCCCCCCGGACCAGTCGCACCGTCCACCCCGGCCCGGGCTCGGATCGATACAACTCCAAGAGCGCATCGACCGCCGACGACCCATCCAGCAGGCCATCGAAGTAGCCCGCGCAGCTGCGCGTGACGTGATGGTGGGTCACGCCCCAGATGTCGTCGAGAAACGTCTCGACCGGCAGGGGTGCGAGCAACCAGGCCAACGAGAACCCGGCGCCGACGCCCGATACGCGCTGCTGCATCAGCGGTGCGCTTCGACTTCTTCCGCCCGGCTGGCCTGATCCGGATTCCAGCCGCCCGGCAGCATCGGCATCGCCGGGCCTGTACCGAACTCGTCATGGGCGAGCGTGGTCAGGCCCACCGCCTGCTCGAGGGCGTGTTCGCGCAGGGTGCCCGAGAAACCCAGCGGGCTGGCCCCGTTGTCCGACGCTGCCGGCTCGCCCCGCGGCGGCACGCCCCAGTCTGGGGCGACATCGACATTCATTTCCATAAATTCGTCACCATACCCGCGCAGCTTCGCACGCCGGCGCCGCCGGTCCCGCACCTCTTCCCGCGAAGCGGCGGCGGCGGGTACCACGGCGGCGGCATCGGGCTCCGCTGATTTCCGCGTGGCGCCGGCGCCGGTGCTCGTCCCCGAGCCGAACCCGATGCCGGGCGGGCCCACGGAGTAGGGCGGGACGAAACTTGCCCCGCCGGGTGCCGGTGCGGGCCACGCCGAGCCCGCGACGGCGCTCGCCGCCGGGGCGGGAACGTGCGCCGGCGCGGAGGTGGGCGCCGCGCCCGCGGCGCCCATCGCAACAGGGCCGCCGGTGGCCGCCGGCGCACTGGGTGCCTGCGGCGCCGGCGTAGCCTCCCCGGCGGGGGCGGTGGCCGGATCGAGCTGGATTCCGCCCAGCCCGCCCAGGCCCGCGACACCTCCGGCCGGCACGGCCACCGGAAGCGCCGTGACCTCTGGGAAGTACTCGACGGCCTGTACCGCGTGGCCGGCCAAGTCTGACGCCAGTCCCGGAACGTCATGCGACAACTGCAGCAGCCCTTGAGCCGGGTTGTGTTCGGCGATCAGGATGTCCCTCCATAAGGTTTCGGGAACTTCGAGGAATCGATTCACCCACCAGCTCAGGTCGTAGGGATCGCCGGAGTCGTTGTCGACGATGGGCAATATCCCGTTGTGGTTGCCTCTCCCGCCGAATTCGCCGTCTGCCGGGCGGGCGCTGTTGCGGCTGGATTTCTGGATCTGCGGCGCCGCGGTGGTGCGCGACGTCCCAGACACAGACGCCACCGCAGCACTGGAGACCGCCTGGTAGCTCGCCATCGTGGTGGCGGCCTGGATCCACATCCGCATATAGTCGGCCTCGTTCAGCGCGATCGGAATCGCGTTGATGCCAAAGAAATTCGTCGCCACCAACACCGCGTGCGCGGTGTGGTTGGCGGCCAACTCCGCCAGCGTCGGCATGGCCGCCAGCGCGGCGGTGTAGGCGGCGGCCACCGTCTGAAGCGCGGCGGATACGGCCGCGCCGTCCGCGCTGGCCTGCACCAACCATGCCGCGAACGGCACATGAGCCGTCACATACGACTCGGCGGCGGGCCCGTGCCACGCCCCGGCCTGCACCGACGTCACCACCGCGTTGAGTTCCTCGGCAGCGGCGGCGTAGTCGGCGCTCAACGACGACCAGGCGCCCGCGGCCGTCGCCAGCGTGCCGGGCCCCGGGCCGCTGGACAGCAAGGCCGAGTACACCTCCGGCGGCGAGGCCATCCAGACCGGTGCCGTCACCGCAGCGCCTTTCCTCGGATGCCCGTCGACGTGAACAATCGATGGAGGTAGTCGCAGCGCGGCCGCAGAAAGTTCCGGACGCCGCGGGTCGCCGCGCGTGTGGGGCACCCCGGCGGGAGATCACGGGCGGCCGGCTGTTGCGCCGGTCAGAACAGCGTCGGCAGGTCGATCACCGAATCCAGCGCCAGGGCGCAGAACACCACCGCCAGATAGTTGTTCGACTGCAGGAACAGCCGCAGCGGCTTGACCGGCTCGCCGCGGCGAACACCCGCGTAAAGCTGGTGGGCCATGGCCAGGAACCACACCCCGGCCAGCAGCGCCACCGACGCGTACAGCCAGCCGGTGGCCAGCGCCAGCACCAGCGTCGCAGCCACCGTCAGCCAGGTGTAGACCAGGATCTGTCTGGTGACCTCGCGTTCGGTGGCCACCGCCGGCAGCATCGGCACGCCGGCCGCCCGGTAGTCCTCCTTGTAGCGCATGGCCAGCGCCCAGGTATGCGGCGGCGTCCAGAAGAAGATGATCGCGAACATCGCCAGCGCCGGCCAGCCGATCGTTCCGGTGACCGCCGACCAGCCGATCATCACCGGCATGCACCCCGCGGCGCCGCCCCACACCACGTTCTGCGAGGTGCGGCGCTTGAGCAGCAACGTGTAGACGAACACGTAGAAAGCGATCGTGGCCGCGGCCAGCATCCCGGACAGCGGGTTCGTCGTCGACCACAGCCACACCACCGAGCCGACGCTCAACGCGAGCCCGAACACCAGCGCGTTGCGGGTCGGCACCACGGCCCGGGCCAGCGGCCGTCGTGCGGTCCGCGTCATCACCTTGTCGATGTCGGCGTCGACGACGCAGTTCAGCGTGTTGGCGCCGCCGGCCGCCAGCATCCCGCCGATCAACGTGTCGACGATCAGCACCGGGTTGGCGGTGCCGCGGTCGGCGAGCAGCATCGCCGGTATCGCGGTGACCAGCAGCAGCTCGATCACCCGCGGCTTGGTCAACGCCAGGTAGGCCAGGAACGCGACGCGGATGCGGCGTGGCGCGACGGGCCCGCGAATGCTCACGCAATAACTCCTCGGGTCGCGGCAGCGCGCAGCTTCTACTACAGGCGATGGTAGACCGCTTGGCTGCACCGCTCGAATCGCAGGGTCGCTTCGTCGCGCGCCGGGTGATAGCGCGTCATCGACGTCGGCGCCCTGGGGCTGCGGTGTCCCGGCCGACGTGCGCGTCCCTGGTATCAGGCCCCCTGTGTCATCAGGAGGGTGCGGACGCACGCACCGCCGCGTCGGTCGTGGTGTAGATGGCCAGCCGCTGATCGAGTCCGGTCGCCGCCGCGACACGGTGCACGACCCCCGCTCGGCACACCATGGCCAGGTCGCTACCCTGCTCCCGGCACACCTCCGCCTGGCTGGCCAGCGTCGCCAGGGCCGAGCACGAGATGAAGTCGAGCCCGGTGATGTCGACGATCACCGGACCGGCGGTAGTCGCGTGCGCCGCTGTCTCCCGCACGATCCGCTGCCAGGCGGGCAGCGTGTAGGCGTCCACCTCGCCGCGAGCCTGCAGGATCACCGCGCTGTCGCGACGGTCTGTGACGGTCTGCAGTCGGGCGGCGACACCGTCGGGCGGGCGGGGGACGCCCTCGCCGTACTGCCCGACGGGTTGTGCTCCGGTGGCGGTGCTCATGCTCTACTCAGCTCCTGCGTACACGTCGGCGGAGACGGCGCTGGCTGTTCAACGAACCGTGGCTCCGATGCCGGACTCCGAACGCTCCTTCTCGCAACTACTCGTGCATCGGCACGATCGACCCGGCGAGAAGCGCTGGTGCCGAACCTTCGACGACGACCCGCGATCCCCGACCCGTCCCTGATCAGGGACGGAACACCCGAGAGCAATGTCGTGCAAGCGTTGCCTCCAGGCTAACGCAGGCGTGCGCTGATTCCAGGATGCGGACGATGGACAGTGCCGATAGCGCCGATCGTTAACATCGATTCATGGAGCTACGGCAGTTGGCGCACTTCGTCGCCGTGGCGGAGGAACGCCACTTCACCCGCGCCGCGGCACGCGTCCACGTCGTGCAGTCGACCCTGTCCGCGTCGATCAACGCCCTGGAGCGCGAACTCGGCGACGCCCTGCTGATCCGCAGCAGCCGCCACATCGACCTCACCGACGCGGGCCGCGCGCTGCTGCCGGCCGCCCGCAGCGCGCTCGCCGCCGCCGCCAACGGCCGGGCCGCGGTCGACGCGGTCCGCGGCGTGCTGCGCGGGCACCTGGCCATCGGCGCGATGCAGGTGCTGGGGATCATCGACCTGCCGGCACTGCTGACGCGCTACCACGAACGCTATCCGGATGTCAGCATCGAGCTGCGGACCGACGCCGTCGACAACCTGGTGAAGGCCACCGCCGACGGCCCCCTGGACCTGGCCTTCGTCAACCGTCCCTACGACGCGCGCCGGGTCAATGAGGTGTTGCTCGGAACCGAGTACCTGGCCCTCGGCGTACGGCCCGACGACCCGCTCGCCCAGCACGAGACCGTTGCGCTCACCGACTTGACGGAACGTGAATTCATCGGCGACAGACCCGATTTCGCGTTGCGAGCACAGGTGGACGCGACCTGCTCCCAGGTCGGCCTGGACCGCCGGATCTGCTGCGAGTCCGACACCCTGAGCGATTTGGTCGACCTGGTCGGCTGCGGGTTCGGCATCGCCTTCCTGCCGCCGGCCGTCTTGACGAACTGCCATCGCGTCGTCGCTGTCAAAACCGACCCCCCGATCCCGTGGGAGCTGAGCGTCGTCACCCCGGCCAAACGGCCGCCGGCGCCGGCGGCCGCCGCCTTCCTGGACATGATCGGGCCCGCCCGCATCTGATCGCCGCGAGCCGGTGTTTCGGCTCCGGCCGGTAGGGGTGCCGCCGCCTCGACCCATCACGAGCAGCCTGCCCGCACTAGGGTGGGGAACGACCAGCTGCGTCGAGATGAGGACTGACTTCGTGACCACTGTGGAAGACATCTCTGCACTCACCCTGCCCCGCCATCCCGGCGACTGGACCGAGATCGATTCGGCTGCCGTCGACACCGCCCGGGTGCTGGCCGCCGACGCCGTCCAGAAAGTCGGCAACGGGCATCCGGGCACCGCGATGAGCCTCGCTCCACTGGCGTACATGCTGTTCCAGCGGGTGATGCGGCACGACCCTGCCGACACCAGCTGGCTGGGCCGTGACCGGTTCGTGCTGTCGTGCGGGCATTCCAGCCTGACCCTCTACATCCAGCTCTATCTCGGCGGCTTTGGCCTGGAGCTGTCCGACCTGCAGTCGCTGCGCACCTGGGGATCGCGGACCCCCGGCCACCCGGAGTTCGGGCACACCCCCGGCGTGGAGATCACCACCGGCCCGCTGGGGCAGGGCCTGGCGTCGGCGGTCGGCATGGCGATGGCCGCCCGCTTCGAGCGCGGCCTATTCGACCCGGACGCCGCCCCCGGCGCCAGCCCGTTCGACCACTTCATCTACGTGATCGCCTCCGACGGCGACATGGAGGAAGGAGTGACCTCGGAGGCGTCGTCCCTGGCGGCAGTGCAGCAGCTGGGCAACCTCATCGTGTTCTACGACCACAACCGGATCTCGATCGAGGACGACACCGACATCGCGCTGTGCGAGGACACCGCGGCGCGGTACCGGGCCTACGGCTGGCACGTGCAGGAGGTGGAGGGCGGCGAGAACGTCGCCGCCATCGAGGATGCCGTCGCCAACGCGAAGGCCGTCACCGACCGACCGTCGTTCATCGCGGTGCGCACCGTCATCGGCTACCCGGCGCCGCATCTGATGAACACCGGCAAGGCGCACGGCGCGGCACTCGGCGAGGACGAGGTGGCAGCCACCAAGAAGGTGCTCGGCTTCGACCCGGACAAGCACTTCGAGGTCCGTGACGAGGTGATCGCCCACACCCGCGGGCTGGTGCAGCGCGGCAGGCAGGCGCACGAGCGCTGGCAGCCCGACTTCGACGCCTGGGCCGGGCGCGAGCCCGAACGCAAGGCGCTGCTGGACCGGCTGCTCGCCCGCCAGCTGCCCGACGGCTGGGACGCCGACCTGCCGTACTGGGAGCCCGGTTCCACGCAACTGGCGACCCGCGCCGCCTCCGGCGAGGTGCTCGCCAGGATCGGCCCGGGACTGCCGGAGCTGTGGGGCGGTTCCGCCGACCTGGCCGGCAGCAACAACACCACCATCAAGGGTGCCGATTCCTTTGGGCCGCCGTCGATTTCGACCAAGGCGTACACCGCGCACTGGTACGGCCGCACCCTGCACTTCGGGATCCGCGAGCACGCGATGGGCGCTATCCTGTCCGGTATCACGCTGCACGGACCGACCCGGGCCTACGGCGGAACCTTTCTGCAGTTCTCCGACTACATGCGACCGTCGGTCCGGCTGGCGTCGCTGATGAACATCGACACCATCTACGTGTGGACGCATGATTCGGTTGGGCTCGGCGAAGACGGCCCCACCCATCAACCGATCGAGCACCTGTCGGCCCTGCGCGCGATCCCGAACCTGTCGGTGGTGCGCCCCGCCGACGCCAACGAAACCGCCTTCGCGTGGCGCACCGTGCTGGCCCGCGGCTACGGCGGCGGCCCCGTGGGGTTGATCCTGACCCGCCAGGGCGTCCCGGTGCTCGACGGCACCAGCGCCGACGGCGTCGCGCGGGGCGGGTACGTGCTCCGCGACGCCGGCACCGGCGAGCCCGACGTCGTGCTCATCGCCACCGGTTCGGAGGTGCAGCTCGCGGTAGAGGCGCACAAACTCCTGGCGGACAGGGATATTGCGGCACGTGTCGTGTCCATGCCGTGCGTGGAGTGGTTCGAGTCTCAACCGTACGACTACCAAGACAGCGTGCTTCCTCCCGCGGTCTCGGCGCGCGTCGCCGTGGAGGCGGGCATCGCGCAATGTTGGCACAAGTGGGTCGGCGACACCGGGGAGGTCGTGTCGATCGAGCGCTACGGCGAATCCGCGGACGACAAAACCATCTTCCGCGAGTTCGGTTTCACCGCCGAAGCGGTCGCCGCCGCCGCCGAGCGAACACTAGACAACTGAGCGACAGAAACAGCTGAGCGATACCGAGACAACCGAGATACCGAGACAACCGAAATACCGAGACAACCGAAAGAAGAAGGGCGATTTACGATGGCGCAGAATCCTAACCTGGCCGCGCTGTCCGGCGCGGGCGTGTCCGTCTGGCTGGACGACCTGTCCCGCGACCGGATCACATCCGGGAACCTGCAGCGCCTCATCGACACCAAAAGTGTTGTCGGCGTGACCACCAACCCCACGATCTTCCAGAAAGCACTCGAAGGCGGACACGCCTACGACGCCCAGATCGCCGAGTTGGCCGAACGCGGCGCCGACGTGGATGCCACGGTGCGCACCCTGACCACCGACGACGTCCGCCACGGCTGCGACGTGCTGCGCCCGCAGTGGGAGGCCTCCCACGGAGTCGACGGGCGGGTGTCCATCGAGGTCGACCCGCGGCTGGCCAACGACACCGGCGAAACCATTCGGCAGGCCGTCGAACTGTGGAAGATCGTCGACCGGCCGAATCTGCTGATCAAGATCCCGGCCACCAAGCCGGGCCTGCCGGCCATCACCGCCGTGCTGGCGGAAGGCATTTCGGTCAACGTCACGCTGATCTTCTCCGTGGAGCGTCACCGCGAGGTGATGGACGCGTATCTGAGCGGGCTGGAAAAGGCACGGCAGAACGGGCACAACCTGTCCACGATCCATTCCGTCGCATCGTTTTTCGTGTCCAGGTTGGACACCGAGGTCGACAAGCGGCTGGAGAAGATCGGCTCAGCCGACGCGCTGGCGCTGCGCGGGCAGGCGGGGGTGGCCAATGCCCGGCTGGCCTACGCCGCGTTCCAGGACGTGTTCGACGGTGAGCGCTACGCGGCGCTGGCCGCCGACGGCGGCCAGCTGCAGCGGCCGTTGTGGGCCTCGACCGGGGTGAAAAACCCCGACTACCCCGACACCCTCTACGTCACCGAGCTGGTGGCCCCGCACACCGTCAACACCATGCCGGAGCAGACGTTGGACGCCGTCGCCGACCACGGCACCATCACCGGTGACACGGTCACCGGCACCGCTGCGGCGGCCCAGCAGGTGTTCGACGGGCTGGCCGCGGCGGGGATCGACGTGCCGGATGTGTTCGTGGTGCTGGAAAACGAAGGCGTGCAGAAATTCGTCGCGTCCTGGAACGAGCTGCTCACCGAAACCCGGGCTCAGCTCGAATCCGCTGCCACATGAGCCCAACGTCGCACAACCCGCTGCGGGACAAACGCGACAAACGGTTGCCCCGGATCGCCGGCTCGTGCGGTGTGGTGGTCTTCGGCGTCACCGGCGACCTCGCCCGCAAGAAGGTGATGCCGGCGATTTACGACCTGGCCAACCGCGGCTTGCTGCCGCCCACCTTCGGGCTCGTCGGGTTCGGGCGCCGGGACTGGACGGACGAGGATTTCAGCCAGTTCGTCCACCGGGCCGTGAAAGAACACTCGCGCACACAGTTCCGGCAGGCAATCTGGGACCGGCTGGCCGAGGGGTGCCGCTTCGTGCGGGGAACCTTCGACGACGAAGACGCGTTCGCCCGGCTGGCCGAGTGCCTGGAGAAGCTCGACGCGCAGCGAAGCACCGGTGGCAACCACGCGTTCTATTTGGCCATCCCGCCCAACGACTTCCCGGCGGTATGCCAGCAGCTGCACAACTCCGGACTGGCTCGCCCACGACAGGACCGCTGGAGCCGAGTCGTAATCGAGAAGCCGTTCGGTCACGACCGCGCCAGCGCCCGGGAACTCAACACGGTGGTCGACAGCGTCTTCCCGGAAGAGTCGGTGTTCCGCATCGACCACTACCTGGGCAAGGAGACGGTGCAGAACATCTTGGCGCTGCGGTTCGCCAACCAGTTGTTCGACCCGGTCTGGAACTCCCACTACGTCGACCACGTGCAGATCACCATGGCCGAAGACATCGGCCTGGGCGGGCGGGCCGGCTACTACGACGGGATCGGCGCCGCCCGCGACGTGATCCAGAACCACCTGATGCAGCTGCTCGCGCTCACGGCCATGGAAGAGCCAGTCAGCTTCGCGCCGTCGCAATTGCAGACCGAAAAGATCAAGGTGCTTTCCGCAACGCGGCTTGCGCAGCCGCTGGACGAGACCGCCAGCCGCGGCCAGTACACCGCGGGTTGGCAAGGCGCGCAGCACGTCGTCGGGCTGGCGGACGAGGACGGCTTCTCCGAAGACTCCACGACGGAGACCTTCGCGGCGATCACCTGCGAGGTCGACACCCGCCGCTGGGCCGGGGTGCCGTTCTACCTGCGCACCGGAAAGCGGTTGGGCCGCAGGGTAACCGAGATCGCGCTGGTGTTCAAGCGGGCGCCGCATCTGCCGTTCGACGCCACGATGACCGACGAGCTGGGCGCCAATGCACTGGTGATCCGGGTCCAGCCCGACGAAGGGATCACCCTGAGGTTCGGGTCCAAGGTGCCCGGCTCGGCGATGGAGGTCCGCGACGTCAACATGGACTTCTCCTACGGCTCCGCGTTCGCCGAGGAGTCACCCGAGGCCTACGAGCGCTTGATCCTCGACGTGCTGCTCGGTGAGCCGTCGCTGTTTCCGGTCAACAAAGAGGTCGAATTAGCCTGGGACGTCATCGATCCCGTCCTGGACTACTGGGCCGCACACGGCCGGCCCGACCCCTACGAGGCGGGCACCTGGGGCCCCGCGTCGGCGTTCGAGATGCTGCGCCGGAGCGGCCGGGAATGGCGGCGGCCATGACCCGCGCGGGCGGCGGTCTGGGATGCAGCGATGGCGTGGCGGCACTCCCCTACCTGCGGTGTGCGCGGGCTCGCTGCGGGGGAGAGCGGCGCCTGTGATCATTGCCCTGCCCGACACCAGCACCGCTGCGGTCAACAAAAAGCTGGACGAGCTGCGCCAAGAAAGCGGTGCCGCGATGATGGGACGGGTGCTGACGCTGGTCATCGCCACAGACAGCGACGCTCTGCTGAGCGAGTCGATCAAAGCCGCCAACGCGGCCGGCCACGAGCATCCCAGCCGGGTGATCGTGGTGACGACCGGCGATCCCGACGCCGCCGACGCGCGCCTGGACGCGCAGCTGCGGGTGGGTGCTGACGCCGGCGCCGGGGAGGTCGTGGTGCTGCGGCTGTCCGGCCCCCTCGCCGGCCACGCCGACAGCGTCGTGGTGCCGTTCCTGTTGCCGGACATTCCGGTGGTGACCTGGTGGCCGGACGTCGCTCCACCGGTACCGGCCCGTGATCCTCTGGGCGCGTTGGCAATTCGCCGTATCACCGACGCAACCAACGGGGCCGACCCGCTGTCGGCGATCACGAGCCGGCTGCCGGGGTACACCCCCGGTGACACCGATCTGGCGTGGAGCCGCATCACCTACTGGCGGGCGCTGCTCGCCTCCGCACTCGACCAGCCGCCCTACGAGCCGGTGAGATCGGCGCTGGTGTCCGGACTCGCGACCGAGCCCGCGCTCGACGTGCTGGCCGGCTGGCTGGCCAGCCGGATCGACGGCCCGGTGCGGCGCGCGGTAGGCGAGCTCAAGGTCGACCTGGTCCGCGACACCGAGACCGTGACCCTGAGCCGCCCCCAGGAAGGAGCGACAGCCACCTTGAGCCGCACTGCACGACCGGACACACTGGTTCCGTTGGCGCGCAGGGCAACCCGAGAATGCCTCGCCGAGGATTTGCGACGGCTGAACCCCGACGACACCTACCACGCGGCCCTTGTCGGCATCGACCGGGTGGAGTACCTGTGAGCGCCGCCGTCTGGACCTTTCCGGACAGCGACGCGCTGGTTGCCGCGGCCGGCGAGCGGCTGATCGGCGTCATCGGCGAGGCGGTGGGCGCCCGAGGGCAGGCCCTCATCGTGCTGACCGGCGGCGGCAACGGCAACCGGCTGCTGCGGTATCTGCGCGTCCACGCGGAGCGCATCGACTGGGGCAGCGTGCACCTGTTCTGGGGCGACGACCGCTACCTGGCCGACGGCGACGACGAGCGCAACGACAAGCAGGCGCGCGACGCCCTGCTCGACCACGTCGCCATCCCGGCGCGCAACGTGCACGCGATGCCCGCCCGCGGCGGCGAACCGGGCGACGACCCGGCCGCCGCGGCACTGGCCTACGAGCAGGTGCTGGCGGCCCATGCCAAGCCCGGTGACCCCGCACCCGACTTCGACGTCCACCTGCTCGGGATGGGACCGGAAGGCCACGTCAATTCGGTGTTCCCGGACAGTCCGGCAGCCCGCGAGAAGACGCGGCTGGTGGTCGGCGTCGAGGATTCGCCCAAACCCCCGCCGCAACGAATCACCCTGACATTGCCGGCGATCCGGCGCTCCCGCGACGTCTGGATGATGGTGTCCGGCGCGGAGAAGGCCGACGCGGTGGCCGCCGCGCTCGGTGGCGCCGACCCGGTGGCGGTGCCGGGTGCGGGCGCGGTCGGTCGGGAGAACACCGTGTGGTTCCTCGACACCGGAGCAGCCGCCAAACTGCCCCGCTAACGCTGCGGCTCGGCTCGGCGGTCGGCCCGACAGTCGGCATAGCCGGCGGCATATTCGCCGACACAGTCGGCGATCCGCCGGGTGGGGTCGGCGCCGGCAGCACGCGCGGTCACACTGCCGCGCTGGTCGCACTGTCTGAGCTGCATACCCGATCCGACGCCGGGCCGGGCGCCCCGGTTCCCGTTCGCGCGACCGACTGCTCACGGCAAGTCCGGGTCCCGCGCGCATAATGACCGTCATGGCAGACATGACCGGCGGCACGTCCAGGGAACGTCAGCGGCTCAAAACCCTTGCGCAGGCGGCGTTGAACGCCGACATCACGGTGGGCCAAGTCGAGGGTGTGCTGGCCGGGCTGGGCGACGCTGCAGGAGCTGAACGATTCGCTATCGCGCCTCAACGCCACGGTGGAACGGCTTCAGGGCGGCTTGGATCACCTCGACGACACCCTGGCGAGCCTGGACAGCCTGGCACGCCGGCTGGGCACGATCGTCGAGCCGGTGGAGGCCATCGTCGGGCGAATCGATCACATCGTGGGTTTGGGCGAGACGGTGTTGTCGCCGGTCTCGGCAACCGAGCACGCCGTGCGCGGCCTGCTCGACGCGGTGCGGAACCGCACGGCCCGGTAATCCGTGCCGGACGCTCGCGTGATCCCGGACCCGCCGTGCGCCGACGGCGTCGGGCTGCCCTGGGACGTCTCGGTTGCCGACTATCTGATGCTGCGACGCAAACTGCCCGAGGAGATCTTCGACGGACGGCGCATCCTGCCCGGCACCCTGTTCCGCCGCGACGACGTGGCCTGCTACCTGGCGAGCCTGGACCGGGCGCTGGATGAGACCGTCGCCGAGTTGGGGACGGCCGGCACGGTGGACATCTTCGACGTCACCCGCCGGCTCGGGCACCGGATGGGGTTCGACTGGTGGGCGGGGCCCGGATCGGCCGCGGGCACCGCGTTCGAGCGGCTGTGTAGCGCCTTCGACGTGCTGGACGGCTCGGACGCATTCGTGCATCCCGATGCGATGGCGACGGTTGCCGCGTCGGGCAAGCGCGCCGAACGGGCGGCACTCGAGGAGGTCGCCGATGTCGTGGCGGCCGCGGTCCGCCGCCACGACGCCGGCATCGGCGACCGGCAGGCGCTCTTCGGCCGGATCGTGGACGCCTGGTCGTCGGAGACCGGCGACACCCGACTGCGCGGGATCGCGCTCGACGTCGCCCTGATCCACGTCGCGTCGATGTCCAACCTGGCCGCGGCGCTCGGCTGGGCGCTGGTCGACCTGCTCGAGCATCCCGCACATCTGGCCCGGCTGCTGGCCGGCGACGCTGACGGCTTCGCGCAGCGCTGCGCGCTGGAGTCCACCCGGCTGGCGCAGCGCTCGATCATGGCCCGCGCCGTGGTCTCCCCGGTGCGCGTCGACACCGGCGAGACCGTCTACACGGTTCCGTTGCGAGTGAGTGATCTTTAGTGGTCACGCGACTTGCACCCCGTCTCGGGGTTGTTCCCCGGCCGGGTGGCCGG
>NZ_JAVKSH010000005.1:0-58611 GCF_039583805.1 Mycobacterium sp.
ATCCCAGCCTTCCAGCGGGTTGGGGTTGTCGTAGCCCAGGTTGACGAGCACGGTCAGGTCCGGCTGCAGCAGGTCGGCCAGCGGGGCGCCCACGACCGGGATCGACCGCAGCGGGTCCAGCAGCGGCAGGTCCGCGGTCGGGATCATGTAGTAGTTCGTCATGCTGTCCGCGGTGCCCGAACCGTAGTCCTCCGACCCCGGCAGCAGGATGGCGCCGCCGGGGTTCGACTCAGACTCGGGCGCGATCTGATCGGGCGTCAGCGTCGTGTAGGTGGGGTGGACGTACTGGATGCCCAGCACCGAGTTGATGTCCGACAGCAGGTTGATCGGGTATTTCGGGACGTCGGCGAACCCGTCGTACTCCTGCGTGTAAATGGTAGTCGGGAACAGATCGCTGGGCGTGGCGCCGTTGAACGTGATCCCGAGCGCGGGCAGCGTCAGCCCGTCCAAGCGCTCGAAGAGGCCGCCGTTGGGCAGATTAGGATCACCGGTCAGCACGAAGGACAGCTTGGAGTCCGACACGTGGCCCGCGAGCTCGCTCATCACCAGCCCGGAGATCGTCGAGCTCTGCGATGCGCCCTTGACGACGATGTCGTTGCCGCCGGCGACCTGCTGGGTGATCGTCTTGTCAAGAATTTCGGCCCCCTGCGCCTCCGACGCGTCCAGCGTCAAACTTTTGACGCCGGTGTAGAGCGCATAGTTGCCCTCGGGCGTGAACAGGGCCTCGGCGATGTAACTCGGGTACAACGGCTTGATGAACAAGTCGAAGTTGGTCGTCACTTCGTCGGCGGACGGGATCGGGTCGCCGCTGCCGCCGACGACGTAGGCGATGTTGTCCATCAGCGCGACCGCGCGGGTCTGGACGTTCGGCGCCACCACCGTGGGGACGGCGATCAGCCCGGCGACGGCCACACTCGCGACGACGTAGGGGCTCAGCGCGCGCTTCATAGCTGTCTCCTTAGTTGGCGTCAAGGTGACGTTAACAAAGCCAGCGCTCCAATGGCCAGGGCCCGACATGCCGGCAACGCTGCGGCCTCACAACCCCAGGTTCAGGGTCGCGTTGACGACTTCCAATTCGAAACCCGCGAACAACGTCAGCAGTCCGGCGTCCGCCGCGAGCGGCAAACCGACGGCGTCCACCGGGTTGGCCAGGTTGTCCAGGAACAAGCTGGCGTCGTAGCCGGGCAGGACGGTGACGGCGGCGTTGACGAAGTCGGCGGTCGGCAGCAGCACCGAATACAGTGTCGCCGCCTCGGAGGAGATCGACGTGCCGATCAGGTTGGGGATATCGGCCGGCGACGGCAGCAGCGTCAGCGGGTCGGTCACCCCGCTCGACATTCGGTCGGTCAGCATCGCCGGCAGCGAGGCGAGCGAGACCGCCACCGGGTTCGGTCCGCTGCCGGTGAAATCGTCGATGAAGTCATGGATGCCCAGCAGGGTCTGCGACGGCAGCAGTCTCAGCACGTCCAGAATCTGGTCGAGGGGCGGGAACAGCGCGAACGTGGTGTGCACGTTCGCCGGCCCGGCGTCCCAGCCCTCCAGCGGGTCGGGGTTGTCGTAGCCCAGGTTGACGAGCAGGGTCAGGTCCGGCTGCAGCAGATCGGCGACCGGGTTGCCGATGACGGCGATGGCACGGATCGGGTCCAGCAGCGGCAGGTCCGCGGTGGGGATCATGTAGTAGGTGGTCTCGGTGGCTCCCGACGTCGGCAACTCAATGGCCCCGCCCGGGTCGGTGGCCGACTCGGGCGCGATCTGCTCGGGCGACAGCTGCAGGTAGGCGCCGTGCAGCGTCTCGATGCCGGCGAAGGCGTTGAAGTCGGCGAGCAGGTTGATCGGATACCTCGGGAAGTCGGCGAAGCCGTCCCATTCCCGCGTGTAGATGACGGTGGTGAAGTCGTCCGCCGGAGTTACGCCGTCGAACGCCAGCCCGAGGCTCGGAAATTGCAGCGGGACGCCCGGCAGGTCGAAGCGCGACAGCAGGCCGCCGTCGGGCGCGTTCAGGTCGGCGATCAGCACGAACTGGGCATGCAGGCTGGTGTCCGGCTGGCCGGACGGGTCGAGCTGCTGCATGACCGCGGTGGAAATCGTCGTGCTCTGCGAGTAGCCGAACACCGTCGACTCGTTGCCGGCGATGGCATTGCTGTTGATCGCGTTCTCCAGGATGATGGCGCCCTGGCCCACCGAGGTCTGCTGTCCGTCCGGGTAGACGGAGGCGCCGTTGGGGAAGTTGTACGGCAGCGTCTTGATACCGGTCTCTGGATAAAACCCCTCGGGGGTGGTCAAGCCGTCGGTGTACGGGGCAGGGGGCGGGTAGGCGGTGTCGGTGAAATTAGGGTGGATGAACAGGGTGTTGGCCTCGTCCACGTAGTCCGGGCCGGGCGTGGCTATGCCGCTGCCGCCGATGATCAAGCCCACCGTGTCGCCGTAGGCGAAGGCCGAATGCAGCATCGACGTCAGTGTCAAGACTCCGGCACCGGCACCGGCACCAGCCACCACTGCCCAACCCGGCCAACGAACCCCGCGCTCGCCCATCCCAACCTCCTGTGATCTCTTGCGTGCGATTTCGGGCAAAGTCCTGCACCCCCTCCGGCCCGGCGCCGGCCGGCGTCACCCCAGCAGCGTGTCGCGCAAACGGTCCACGTCGGCGTCGGTGATGCCGGCGTCGCGCAGGTAGCCGTCCAGTGAACCGAAGGCCGCGTCGATGGTCTGCCGCGCCGCATCCAGGTATTCCACGCGCACGCCCAGCACCTCGTCGGAGAGCCGCGCTTCGGTGAACGTCACGACCTCCTCGGTGAGCTCGGTGTCCGAGCGCTGCCGGATCATCTCCAGGATCCGGTCCCGCAGCCCGGCGGCGGCGTCGTTGCTGCGCAGGTAGTCCGCCAGCACGGCGTCCCGTTCGACGCCGGCCGCCTCCAGCAGCACCGCGATCATGAAACCCGTGCGGTCCTTGCCGGCGAAGCAGTGCGCCAGCACCGGCCGGCCGTCGGCCAGCAGCGAGACGACGCGGCGTAGCGCGCGCTGCGTGCCCGCATAGGTGGGGAACCTGCGGTACTCGTCGACCATGTAGCGGGCCGCGGCGTCGCTGATCGACTCGTCGCCGGGCTTGTCGGTCATCAGCCGGGTGAACGCGTGCTCGTGCGGCGAGTCGCCGTCGTGGTCGGCGGCGAGGTCGGGGATGGGCAGCAGGTGGATGTCGACCCCGTCGGGCACCCGGCCCGGGCCGCGGCGCTCCACCTCGCGCCGCGAGCGCAAGTCGGCGACGTCGGCGACGCCGAGCCGGCGCAGCGCGTCGCGGCCGTCGTCGTCGAGCCGGCTCAGCTCACCGGAGCGGAACAGCCGGCCCGGCCGCACCCCGGCCGACTCCGCGACGTCACGGAAGTTCAACGCCCCGGACAGTTCGGTGACGCCGGCGGCCATCTAGGCGACCGCCGTCGCGAAAGCGCTTTTCGCCCAGCCGGCTTCAGTGCCGGCGGCGCTGCCGTGGGTGTGCGCGGTCTCGCTGTTGCGGGCGTCGTTGAAAGCTACCGCCGGCTCGGCGGAAAAGACGCACTCGTTCATGACATCGGACAGCAGCCGGTGACAGTCGCTGGCCCTGGCCGACATCGCGAAGTCCATGCCGGCCACGATAGGGCACCGCGGGCGCCCGAATCTGGACCGGGTCCGGCGTCCTGACCCGCAACATCATCACGATCAGCGCACGAGCCGCATTCACGCGCCCAGATAGGCACGACCCGCCGGCACGGGTGGCATCCGGTGACGCACGATGGCGTTATGACCGAGACGCGTCCGCCGCTGCCGCCCTTCACGCCCGAGACCGCGATCGCGAAAGTGCAGGCTGCCGAGGACGCCTGGAACACCCGTGACCCCGATCTGGTCAGCCGCGGCTACACCATCGACTCGCAGTGGCGCAACCGCGACCTGCACATCGTCGGGCGTGACGAGATCGTCGCGTTTTTGACCCGTAAATGGCAGATCGAGCAGGACTACGTGCTGCGCAAGAGCCTGTGGGACTTTCGGGCAAACCGGATCGCGGTGCGGTTTCAGTACGAATGGCACGACGACGCCGGCCGGTGGTATCGCAGCTACGGCAACGAGCTGTGGGAGTTCACCGACACCGGGCTGATGGCCCGTCGGGAAGCCAGCATCAACGACGTCGCGATCGACGTGTCGCAGCGGCGTTACTTCGGGCCTCGCTCGACCGCGCAGCGCCACCAGGAGATCCCACTGTGGTGAGTCCCGGAACCGGCACCACGTTGCCCTCCGCCTCCCAGGCGGCGCTCGCGGTCACGCGGTCAGCAGCTCGTCATCGACGATGGACACGTCGTCGACCAGGAAGCGTTGGTCCTCGGCTGCCCGCAGGGCCACCAGGACACGTCGCGCGTCGGTGATCCCGATCGGGCTGGGCAGCACTTTCGGGTTGGTCGACACGCGGACGAAACCGCTTTCGGTGACCGGGCAGGTCGCCCAGCCCCGCGACGCGTTCTCGGCGAACCATGCACGGATGCGCGCGTGGTGGACGTGCGAATACCATGCCAGCGCAACCAGGGCGTTGACGTCGAGCAGTGCCACCGTCAGGTCAATCCTCGTCGAGCGCGCGGCGGACCATGTGCGGCGTGATCGACGGTGTGCCGGCCGGGACCCGGATCACCGGCAGCCCGCCGTCCGCCTCGACCAGCGCGGGCGTCAGGCCGCGGCGCGCCAGCTCGGAGATCACCGCGCCCAGCGACCGCCGCTCGATTGCCGCGAGTTCGCGCGCCGCGGCGACCACGTCGTCGTCGATGTCGAGGGTCGTGCGCACTGGCTGACGCTATCGCATCAACGCATCGGGCCCGTCTTATCGGATAACGGGCAGCCCGCCGTCCGCCTCGACGCGTGCGGGCAACCCCCCGCACAAGGTCGCTTTGTGGGCCCACAACACCGCGGCGGCTACCGCACCGACCTTTGCCGGCGAACGATAACTGAGAGCACCGGTCGACTGCCGCCGGTAGCCTGCCCGGTGATCGCACATCAGCAGTGACCCTGGCGATCAGTGACCCTGGCGCGCGTTATGGTACGGGGCGTGCGGCCGCGTCGGCGGCGCATCCATCGGGGCAGGAACTGGACGAGAAAGTAGACGTGCGCGTTATGACAGATTCGCAGCCGACGGTCGGTGTGGTCGCCGAATCGGGGGCCGATGAGCGGCGCGTGGCGCTGGTACCCAAGGCGGTCGCGCCCCTGGTGAAAAGCGGCGTCACCGTCGTCGTCGAGTCCGGCGCCGGCGGGCGGGCCCTGCTTCCCGACGAGCTCTACACCGAGGCGGGCGCCACCATCGGGGACGCCTGGGCGGCCGACGTCGTCGTCAAGGTCGCGCCGCCTACCACCGAGGAGGTGCGCCGGTTGCGCCGCGGGCAGACGCTGATCGGTTTCCTGGCGCCGCGCAACGCCGACAACCAGATCCAGGCGCTCACCGAGGCGGGTGTGCAGGCGTTCGCCCTGGAGGCGATTCCGCGGATTTCCCGCGCGCAGGCGATGGACGCGTTGTCGTCGCAGGCCAACGTCTCCGGCTACAAAGCGGTGCTGATGGCGGCCTCGGAGTCGACCCGGTTCTTCCCGATGCTGACGACGGCGGCCGGCACAGTCAAGCCGGCGACGGTGCTGGTGCTCGGGGTCGGCGTGGCCGGGCTGCAGGCGCTGGCGACGGCCAAACGGCTGGGCGCGCGCACCACCGGCTACGACGTGCGTCCCGAAGTGGCCGACCAGGTACGGTCGGTCGGCGCGCAATGGCTCGATCTGGGGATCGAAGCGACCGGCGAGGGCGGGTATGCCCGCGAGCTGACCGAGGCCGAACGCGCGCAGCAACAGCAGGCGTTGGATCAGGCGATCACCGGCTTCGACGTGGTGATCACCACCGCGCTGGTGCCGGGCCGCCCGGCGCCGCGACTGGTCACCGCCGCCGCGGTGCAGGGCATGAAACCGGGCAGCGTGGTGGTCGACCTCGCCGGGGAGACCGGCGGTAACTGCGAGCTCACCGAGCCGGGCCGCACCGTCGTCAGACACGACGTCGGCATCGCCGCGCCGCTGAACCTGCCGGCGACCATGCCCGAACACGCCAGCGAGCTCTACAGCAAGAACGTCACCGCACTGCTGGACCTGCTGATCACAGACGGCACCCTGGCACCGGACTTCGACGACGAGATCGTCGCCGCGGCGTGCGTGACACGCGGGAAGGATAGCTAGATGTACGACGACGTGCTAGCCAACCTGGGGATCCTGGTGCTGTCCGGGTTCGTCGGGTTCGCCGTGATCTCCAAGGTGCCCAACACCTTGCACACCCCGCTGATGTCGGGGACCAACGCCATCCACGGCATCGTCGTGCTCGGCGCGCTGCTGCTGTCCGGCCGCATCGAGCACCCGTCGCCGGCGCTGCAGGTCATCCTGTTCGTCGCGGTGGTGTTCGGGACGCTGAACGTGGTCGGCGGGTTCATCGTCACCGACCGGATGCTGGGCATGTTCAAGGGCAAGAAGCCCGCGCCCGCCAAGGCTGACGAGGCAGCGCGATGAGCTACCTGGTCACCGTCCTTTATATCTTCGCGTTCGCGCTGTTCATCTACGGTCTGATGGGCCTGACCGGGCCCAAGACCGCGGTGCGGGGCAACCTGATCGCCGCCGTCGGGATGGGCATCGCGGTGGCGGCGACGCTGGTGCTGATCCGCGACTCCGACCAGTGGCCGCTGATCGTGGCCGGCCTGGTGGTGGGCGTGGTGCTCGGCGTGCCGCCGGCACGGCTGACCAAGATGACCGCGATGCCGCAGCTGGTGGCGTTTTTCAACGGCGTCGGCGGCGGCACGGTCGCGTTGATCGCGTTATCGGAATTCATTGAGACAGAAGGCTTTTCAGCTTTTCAGCACGGCGAGTCGCCGACGGTGCACATTGTGGTGGCGTCGCTGTTCGCGGCGATCATCGGGTCGGTGTCGTTCTGGGGTTCGCTCGTCGCGTTCGGCAAGCTGCAGGAGATCCTGCCCGGCCGGCCGATCGGGGCGGGCCGCGTGCAGCAGCCGCTGAACCTGCTGCTGCTGGCCGCGGCCGTCACCGCCGCGGTGGTCATCGGCCTGGACGCGCATCCGGGCAGCGGCGGGGTGTCGCTGTGGTGGATGATCGGGCTGCTGGCCGCCGCCGGGGTGCTGGGCCTGATGGTGGTGCTGCCCATCGGCGGCGCCGACATGCCGGTGGTCATCTCGCTGCTGAACGCGATGACGGGGCTGTCCGCCGCGGCGGCCGGCCTGGCATTGGACAACACCGCGATGATCGTCGCCGGCATGATCGTCGGCGCCTCGGGTTCGATCCTGACCAGCCTGATGGCCAAGGCGATGAACCGCTCCATCCCGGCGATCGTCGCCGGCGGGTTCGGCGGCGGCGGCGTGGCGGTGGGCGGCGGCGACGGCGGCGACAAGGTGGTCAAGGCCACCTCGGCGGCCGACGCCGCCATCCAGATGGCCTACGCCAACCAGGTGATCGTGGTGCCGGGTTACGGCATGGCCGTCGCGCAGGCCCAGCACGCCGTCAAGGACCTGGCGACGATGCTGGAAAGCCGCGGCGTGCCGGTCAAATACGCGATCCACCCGGTCGCCGGGCGGATGCCCGGCCACATGAACGTGCTGCTGGCCGAGGCCGAAGTCGACTACGACGCCATGAAGGACATGGACGACGTCAACGACGAGTTCGCCCGCACCGACGTCGCCGTCGTCATCGGCGCCAACGACGTCACCAACCCGGCGGCGCGCAGCGACGCGTCCAGCCCCATCTACGGGATGCCGATTCTCAACGTCGACAAGTCCAGGTCGGTGATCGTGCTCAAGCGGTCGATGAACTCCGGGTTCGCGGGCATCGACAATCCGCTGTTCTACGCCGAGGGCACCACCATGCTGTTCGGCGACGCCAAGAAGTCGGTGTCCGAGGTCGCCGAAGAGCTGAAAGCGCTGTAGCTATAAAGCGCTGGAGCTATAAAGCGCTCGAGCTATTCAGTCACATCAGCACCAGGAACTGACCATGATGGGGTGCTGCTACGTGATATCGCATACGCCATCAAGTTGGAGAAGGTATCAATCCCCAGCGCAAGCGACAGGTGAGGCGCCTGAGGTTCGTGAAGTCAGCCTCGATTCACCGACGGGCTGAGGCTGAACCGGCGCCAGGTGATCGAGTCGGCCACCTCCCGACACAGCGACTCGTAGCCCGGCCGGTAGCCCTTCCGCGACGAAGGCTTTGAGGCGGTCCTGCCTGGTCAGCGTTCAACCACGCCGGCATCAACGCCCCGACCGTTCCAGATCGAAGTGGTCAGGTCAAAGGTCCCTAAACCGGCGGATATGCCTGCGGCGGGTAGCCGTTGCCGTCGACGACGCCGCGCAGCCCCCAGGTGAAGTAGTTGAAAAAGAATTCGATCTCGTCGCTGGCATCGTAGTCCGGATTCGGATCCATCTGCCCACCTCTCGACTCGCTTCGTGCAGCAGTCTAGTCCCATCGGGCAACGGTGCGACAGGGAACGGCCGCCGTGAATAGACTAGCCAACCAGTTGATTGACACCGCCGACAGTGAGTTGACATGCCATCGGAGAACGGGCTCTCGCGCCGCGAGGAGTTGCTGCGGGTTGCCACCAAACTGTTCGCCGCGCGCGGCTACCACGGCACCCGGATGGACGACGTCGCCGACGTCGTCGGCCTGAACAAGGCGACCGTCTACCACTACTACGCCAGCAAGTCGCTGATCCTCTACGACATCTACCAGCAGGCCGCCGAGCGCACCCTGGCCGCGGTGCACGACGACCCGTCGATGTCGGCGCGCGAGGCGCTCTACCAGTACACGGTGCGCCTGCTCGACCAGATCGCGGCCAACCCGGAAGGGGCGGCGGTGTACTTCCAGGAGCAGCCCTACATCACCGAGTGGTTCACCGACGAGCAGGTCGCCGCGATCCGGGAGAAGGAAAGTCAGGTCTACGAGCACGTGACCGGCCTCATCGACCGGGGCATCGCCTGCGGCGAGTTCTACGAGTGCGACTCCCATGTGCTGGCGCTGGGGTACATCGGGATGACGATGGGCTCCTACCGGTGGCTGCGGCCCAGCGGGCGCCGCACCGCCACGGAGATCGCCGCCGAGTTCTCCACCGCGCTGCTGCGCGGCCTGATCCGCGACGAGGCGATCCGAGCCGAGTCTCCGCTGGGCGTGAGCGCCGCGCGCACGTGACGCTGCAACCCACGTCCCGCGAGAGTGCGGTTACCGACGGTCCGACCCGAGAAATGTGTCGGCGGATGCACTTTCGCGGCGCCTGGTCGTGCGGCGCCTGGTCGTGCGGCGTCTCGTAGTGTCTACGCCGATGCGGTTCGCCGTCACCTACCCGATGTGCCGTCGCACCTGCGACCCTGAGCTGGTCAGCGGACGCGGTGTCGCGATGATCGCGCGTGCCGCCGAGGCGGCGGGGTTCGACGGCGTCGGCTTCACCGACCACCCGGCGCCGACGCAGCGCTGGCTGGACGCCGGCGGGCACGACGCGCTCGACCCGTTCGTTGCGCTGGGATTCGCCGCCGCCGCGACCACCACGCTGCGACTCGTTCCCAACGTCGTGGTGCTGCCGTACCGGAATCCCTTCCTGGTGGCCAAGTCCGCGGCGACGCTGGACGTGCTGTCCGGCGGCCGGTTCACCCTCGCCGTCGGCGTCGGCTACCTCGAAGCGGAGTTCGCGGCGCTCGGCGTCGACTACGACGAGCGAAGCGACCTCTGCGACGAAGCGCTCGAGGTGATCCGCGCCGTCTGGACCTCCGCCGAGGTTTCCTTCACCGGCCGGCACTTCGACGCCCGTGGCATCACCGCCCGGCCGCGACCGGTCAGCGCCCCACCGATCTGGATCGGCGGCAACACCGGGGCGGCTCGCCGTCGCGTCGCGCAGCACGGCGACGGCTGGTGCCCCTTTCCCGCGTCGCCCGGGCTGGCCCGCACCGCCGGCACCGCGGCCATCGACTCACCGGCCCGCCTGGCCGCCGGCATCGCCGATCTGCGGCGCCGATTCGACGACGCGAACCGGGACTGGTCGAAGCTCGACGTCGTCTTCACCAATGTCTTCACCAATGTCGAGGGTGGCAGCCCCGCATCCGAGGAGTTCAACGCGGACGCCTACCTCGCCGGCCTGGAACAGTTGACCGCGCTGGGGGTCACCTGGGTGCAGATCGGGTTGCCGGACGACAGCCTGGCCCACGTGCTCGACACCATCGGGCGTTTCCAGGCTCGGGTGATCGACGCGTCCTGAGGCGCCGGTCTTTCGCGGCGCCGGTCTTTCCAAATGCACGCGGCGATGTCAGGCTCGCTGGGTGTCATCCGAGCAGACGCCATGGTCGGTCACCGGCCTGCTCGAGTTGTTCGACGTGCGGCCAGCCGGAGCCGACCGCTACACCGGGCAGACCGGTGCCGCCGGCGCGGACGAGCGGCAGGTGGTGGAGGGCACCCAGCTGCTGGCACAGGCGATTGTCGCTGCGGCCAAACGGTTTCCGGACAAATCGGTGCGCTCCGCACACGCGGTGTTCGCCCGCGCCGTCACGGCCGGGCCGCCGGCCGACTTCGACATCGACGTCGTCCACGAAGGCCGCACCACCGCCAGCGCCGTCGTCGGCGTCGGGCAGAACGGCCGGCGCTGCGTGACCGCGACCCTGCTCGCCGACGTCCCGACGGCCGACGTCATCCGGCACGCTCTGCCGCGGCCCGACGTCGCCGCGCCGGCCGACGCGCACCCCGCGCCGATGCCGATGGCCGGGCGGGAGGTCCGCCTGGTCGACGTCGTCGACGTCAACAGCCCCGACGAGGTCGGGCCGCCGCAGCTGTACGCATGGCTGCGGTACGATACCGTGCCGGCCCGCGACGAGCTTGCCAAAGCGCTGATCGCCTATTTCACAGGGCATTTGGGGATTTCGACGACGATGCGTCCGCACCCGGGCATCGGCACCAGCCAGGCGCATTCCACCGTGTCGACGGCGCCGATGACGGCGACGGTCGGTTTCCACGAGCCGGTGTCCTGGCCGGGCTGGTTGCTCTACAGCCACGAAAGCACCCAGGTGGGCGCCGGGATGTCCTACGTCCGCGGCGCCGTGCACACCGAGGAGGGCGCGCTGATCGCGTCGTTCGTCCAGGAGTCCCTGATCCGGCCGCTGCGCGGCAGCGACCTGGCAATCCAGTCCCGGGCCCGGCTGTAGCCGCGACGCCCGGCAGAATGCCCGTCATGGCGGGACCGCTGGACGGTGTCACAGTCGTCGAGCTCGGGGTCTGGGTGGCCGGCCCCGCGGCCGCCGGGATCCTCGCCGACTGGGGTGCCGACGTCGTCAAGATCGAGCCGCCGTCCGGCGACCCGGGACGGCTGTTCGGCAAGATGCTGGGACTCGACCTCGACGTGAACCCGCCGTTCGAGCTGGACAACCGGTCCAAGCGCAGCGTCGTCCTGGACCTGACCACCGCCGACGACCGCGCTGTGGCCTTGGAATTACTCAGCACCGCAGATGTTTTCGTGACCAATCTTCGACTGCCTGCGTTGCGGCGGCTCGGCCTGGACTTCGAGTCGGTGGCCGCCGGCAATCCGCGGCTGGTCTACGGCCTGATCACCGGCTACGGCCAGACCGGGCCCGACGCCGACCGCGCCGCCTACGACGTCGCGGCGTTCTGGGCGCGCGCCGGGGTGGCGCATCTGCTGACGCGGCCGGGGGACACCCCGCCGTTCCAGCGCGGCGGGATGGGCGATCACATGGCCGGCATGACGCTGGCGGGCGCGATCTGTGCGGCTCTGCTGGCGCGCAACCGGACCGGCAGCGGCCAGCTGGTGACGACGTCGCTGTACCGGCAGGGCGCCTACACGGTGAGCTTCGACATCAACACCTACCTGATGACCGGCCAACCCATCGCGGTCGGGCAGCGCGAATCGATGGCGAACCCCTGCATGAACAACTACACCGCCGGCGACGGGCGGCGGTTCTGGATCGTGGGCCTGCAGGCCGCCCGGCACTGGCCGGCGCTGTGCCGGGCCGTCGACCGCCCGGACTGGCTCACCGACCCGCTGTTCGCCGACCCGCGGTCACGCGCGGCCAACGCCGAGCAGCTGATCGCCGCGCTGGACGACATCTTCGCCACCAAGACGCTCGACGAGTGGGCCGGCATCTTCGCCGCCGAACCGGAGTTCTTCTGGTCGCCCGTCAACAGCATCGACGACGTGGTGGCCGACGAGCAGTTCCACGCCGCCGGCGGTGTCGTCGACGTTCCCGACGGCGACGGGGCGGTTCCGATGGTGGCCACACCCGCGGACTTCCACGGCACGCCGTGGGCGCCGCGGTCCACCGCGCCCGCCCTCGGCCAGCACACCCGCGAGGTCCTGGCCGAGCTGCGCGCCGGCGTCACCCGTCGAACGTGACCAGCTGGCGCACGGCGGCGCCGTCGGCGAGCCGGTCCATGGCGGCGTTGACATCGTCGAGCCGGATCGTCGAGGACACCAGCGACTCCACCGGCAGCCGGCCCGCCCGCCACAGCTCGACGAACCGGGGGATGTCGCGGGCCGGCACCGCCGAGCCCAGGTAGCTGCCGATCAGCGATCGCCCCTCGGCGACAAAACCCAACGGCGACACCGTGATCCGTGCGTCCGGTGGCGGCAGCCCGACCGTCACGGTCCGCCCGCCCGGCGCGGTGAGCTCGATCGCGGTCTGCAGCGCGGCCGGATGCCCGGCCGCCTCGATCACGACCGCGGCCTTGACCACCGCCGCGGCCCCGGCGCCGGCGGCTTGCTGCGGGGTGTAGGTCTCGTGCGCGCCGAGACGCCGCGCGGTCGCCAGCTTCTCGGGCAGCCGGTCGACCGCGACGACGCGGACGTCGTCGTGGGCCAGCGCGGTCAGCACCGCGGCCATGCCCACCCCGCCGAGGCCGACGACGGCCACCGTCTGACCGGGACGCGGCGCGCCGACGTTGAGCACGGCCCCGCCGCCGGTGAGCACGGCACACCCCAGCAGCGCCGCGACGGCGGGCGGCACGTCGTCGGGCACCCCGACGACGCTGGCCCGGTGCACGACGGCGTGCGTGGCAAAACCGGACACCCCGAGGTGGTGGTACACCGGCTGCCCGCCCCGGCTCAACCGCATCCCCCCGCCGAGCAGCGTGCCGGCGGCGTTGGCGGCGCTGCCCGGTTCGCATGGCGTCAGCCCGTCGGTGGCGCACGCCGCGCACCGGCCGCACCGCGGCAGGAACGTCGTCACCACCCGCTGGCCGAGCCGCAGATCGGCGGCACCGGAATCGGTGGGAGGGCCGACCCGCTCGACGATCCCCGCGGCCTCGTGGCCCAGCAGCATCGGCACCGGGCGCACCCGGCTGCCGTCGACCACCGACAAGTCGGAGTGGCACACGCCCGCGGCCTCGATGCGGACCTGCACCTCACCGGCGCCGGGCGGCGACAGGTCGACGTCGGTGACGCTGATCGGCCGGGAGTCGCGGTAGGGCCGGGGCGCGCCGACGCGGTCCAGCACGGCGCCCCGGATCCGAATCATGTTGGAATACAACCATGACGTCGGTTCCCCCCCCCCCCGCCGGACGGGCTCACCAGCCGCGACTTCCCGGTGCTCTGGCCCGTTCCAACCCGGTGGGCCGACAACGACATGTTCGGCCACCTCAACAACGCCGTGTACTACCAGCTGTTCGACACCGCGATCAACGGCTGGATCAACACGAACCTCGACATCGACCCGGTCGCCATGGCGGCGCAGGGCATCGTCGCCGAGTCCGGCTGCCGCTACCTGGCCGAGCTGCATTTCCCGCAGCGGCTGGTCGTCGGCGTGGCGGTGGCCCGGCTCGGCCGCACCAGCGTCGTCTACCGGCTGGGGCTTTTCCCGGCCGGCGAAGACCCCGGCAACGAACCCGGCGCCGATCAGGCCGCCGCCGTCGGGCACTGGGTGCAGGTCTACGTCGACCGCGCCACCCGTCGGCCGGTGCCGATTCCCGACGCCATCCGCTCGCTGCTGTCGACGGCCACGCTGTCGGTCGAGGGCCTCGGATAGGCTCGGCCGATGGCGTTCGTGAGCAAGACCGTCGAGGTCGCCGCCCCGGCGTCCGCGATCTTGTCCATCGTGACGGACTTCGAGTCCTACCCGCAGTGGAACACCGAGATCGACGGACTGTGGGTGCTGGCCCGCTACGACGACGGGCGGCCCAGCCAGCTGCGCCTGGACACCGTCTATGCCGGCAGCGAGGGCACCTTCATCCAGGCGGTCTACTACCCCGGACCCAACCAGATCCAGACGGTCATGCAGCAGGGCCCGCTGTTCACCAAGCAGGAGCAGCTGTTCAGCGTCGTGGACATGGGCCCGGCGGCGCTGCTGACGGTCGACATGGACGTCGAGACCGAGATGCCGGTGCCGGACACGATGGTCAAAACGTTCGTCAACAACGCCCTGGACTACCTTGCCGACAACCTCAAGCGGCGCGCCGAGCAGCTGGCTGCCGGTTCGTAGCCGAGCCGTGTGCCCGGATCAGGCCCAGATGCCGGCCCGGTCCAGCCCGTCGGTCAGTCGGCGGGCCCCGTCGGTGAACTGCCAGGTGAAGTGTTCGGCGACGGCCGCGGGGTCGCGGCGGCGCAGCGCGTCGACCAACCGGCGGTGGTTGTCGACGGCGGCCCGGCGCCATTGCGGATCGGCGGCGTAGACCGGCACCGGCAGGTACCGGGTGGCCTGCAGCAGGAACCAGGCCAACTTGGTCCGGCCGGTGCAGCGGTGCAACGCCCGGTGGAACGCGAACTCGATCGCCGCGATCGTCTCGGTGTCGGCGGCGGCGACGGCCGCCTCCAGCGCGTCGGCGGTGTGTTCGAGGTCGTCGATCTCGTCGTCGGCGATGTGTTCGGCGGCCGTGGCGGCGAGCTCCCTGGCGATGGTGACCTGCAACCAGGAGATGTCGTCGACATCCTGGCGGGTCAGCGGTGACACCACGTGGCCGCGATGCGGCTCCAGCACGACCATCCCCTCACCGCGCAGCGTCAGCAGCGCCTCCCGCACGGGCGTGGCACTGACCCCGAGACTGGCCGCCGTCTCGTCGAGCCGGATGAACGTCCCCGGACGCAGCGCGCCGGACATGATCGCGGCCCGCAGATGGCCGGCCACCTCGTCGGACAACTGCGCCCGGCGCAGCGGCAGCCGGCCGCGCCGGGGCGCGGCGCCAGGTGCGCTCACGTGGGTTTCCGCACTCCTTGTCTTCGCGCCGTCGAGACCATAATGTGACCTACACAACACCAGCTTTGATCAAATATCAACGTCGAGCATCACGTATCAACGCCAAGCATCACATGTCAACATCGAGCATCCGCCCGCGACGAAGGGGAAGCCCACGGTGACCGCGCAGGTGACCGGCCACGACGCCACCACCACCGAGCAGCCCTATCTCGCCCGACGGCAGAACTGGGTCAACCAGATCGAGCGGCACGCGCTGATGCAGCCGGACGCGCCCGCGGTGCGGTTTGCGGGCCGCACCATCACCTGGGCGGAGCTTCGCCGCCGTGTCGCCGCGCTGGCCGACGCACTGAGCCGGCGCGGCGTCGGGGTCGGCGACCGGGTGATGATCTTGATGCTGAACCGGCCGGAGTTCGTCGAGTCGGCGCTGGCCGCCACCATGCTCGGCGCCATCGCGGTCCCGGTGAACTTCCGCCTCACCCCGGCCGAGCTTGCGTTCCTGGTCAACGACTGCCAGGCACGAGTGATGGTCACCGAATCGGTGCTGGCCGCGGTGGCCGCCGGTGTGCGCGACACCGCGCCGGCGCTGAGCACGATCGTCGTCGCCGGCGGCGCCACCGAGGACGGCCTGCTGGGCTACGAGGACCTGATCGGCGAGCCCGGCGACCCGCACCAGCCCGTCGACGTCTCCGAGGAGTCGCCCGCGCTGATCATGTACACCTCGGGCACCACCGGCCGGCCCAAGGGTGCGGTGCTCACCCACGCCAACCTGGCCGCGGAGACGTTGATCGCCCTGTACACCAACGGCGTCGATTCCCGCGACGTCAGCTTCGTCGGCGTCCCGCTGTTCCATATCGCTGGGATCGGCAACATGCTGACGCCGATACTGGTCGGCACACCGACCGTCATCCACCCGCTCGGCGGGTTCGACCCTGGGCACCTGCTCGACGTGCTGGCCGCGGAGAAGGTCACCGGAATCTTCCTGGTGCCCGCGCAGTGGCAGGCGGTCTGCGCCGAGCAGCGCGTCCGCCCGCGCGACGTCCGGTTGCGGGTGATGTCGTGGGGCGCCGCACCGGCGTCGGACACGCTGCTGAGGGAGATGTCGGAGACGTTTCCCGGCACCCAGATACTGGCCGCCTTCGGCCAGACCGAGATGTCGCCGGTCACCTGCATGCTGCTCGGCGAGGACGCCGTGCGCAAGCGCGGGTCGGTCGGCAAGGTGGTGCCGACTGTGGGGGCCCGCGTCGTTGACGACGACATGAACGACGTGCCTGTTGGCGAAGTCGGCGAAATCGTGTACCGCGCACCGACATTGATGAGCGGCTACTGGAACAACCCGCAGGCCACCGCCGAGGCGTTCGTCGGCGGCTGGTTCCACTCCGGTGACCTGGTACGGATGGACTCCGAGGGCTACGTCTGGGTGGTCGACCGCAAGAAGGACATGATCATCTCCGGCGGCGAGAACATCTACTGTGCGGAGGTGGAGAACGTCCTGGCCGGTCATCCGGCCATCGTCGAGGTCGCGGTGATCGGCCGTCCGCACGATAAGTGGGGCGAGGTGCCGATCGCGGTCGCGGCCGTCACTGAGGGCGGCCCGCACAACACGTTGTGCCTGGAGGATCTCGACGAGTTCCTCGCCGAACGGTTGGCGCGCTACAAGCACCCCAAGGGCTTGGAGATCGTCGACGCGCTGCCCCGCAACCCGGCCGGCAAGGTGCTCAAGACCGAGTTGCGCAGACGCTTCGGCGCGGCGAAAGCTCCTGAAACCGCTTCTATGTCAACAGATTCTGCGGCGGGCGCGAGGGGCTGACATGACGACGAGTACCAGGCCACATGTGTCGGAAGGTCAATAGTGCGGATTCGTCACACGCCGGGCAGACCATCGGTTAAAGTCCTGTGGTCGGCCTTACAACCTGCACGTTGGGAGTCGGCGGCCACAGACGTGACGACGGGGCGAGGAGGACGCGTGCGACACGATCCGACGCGACGCCGCGAGGCGCGCAGTCCCGTCGTGAGGGGGCAGCGGTGACGGCGACACAGCCGCGGCTCACCGATTACGCCCGCGACCGGGCGGCTCCCCCGCTGCGGATAATTGGCGGGTTCGTCCGGATGTGTGTGCTGACCGGTAAAGCGTTGTTCCGGCCGCCGTTTGAGTGGCGCGAGTTCATTCTGCAGTGCTGGTTCATCGTCAGGGTCTCGCTTGTTCCGACCATGGCGGTCTCGGCGCCGCTGACGGTGCTTTTCATCTTCACGTTCAACATCCTGCTGATCCAGGTCGGCGCCGCCGACATCTCGGGGGCGGGCACGGCGGTCGCGGTGATCACCCAGATCGGCCCGATCGTGACCGTGCTGGTGGTAGCCGGCGCGGCGGCCACGGCGATCTGCGCCGACCTGGGCGCTCGCACCATCCGGGAGGAAATCGACGCGCTGGAGGTGCTCGGCATCGACCCCATCCACCGCCTGGTGTTGCCCCGGGTCGCGGCCATGTGCACTGTCGCCATGCTGCTCAACGGCATGGTGAGCATGATCGGACTGGTCGGCGGCTACATCTTCGGGGTCTACCTGCAGAACATCTCGGGGGGCGCCTACCTGACCTCGCTGACTCTTCTGGTGGGCTTGCCCGAAGTGATTGTCGCAACGATCAAAGCCTTCATCTTCGGCCTGATCGCGGGCCTGGTGGCCTGCTACCGGGGGCTGACCGTGCGTGGCGGTTCCAAGGGTCTGGGTGTCGCCGTCAACGAGACCGTCGTGATGTGCGTGGTCTTCTTGTACGCGGTCAACGTGGTGCTGACCGCCATCGGCGTGCGGTTCGGAACGGGGGCGCTCTGAGATGACGACGGCGCAAGTACTGCGATCCCGCTACCCGCGGGCAACTGCCAACCTTCGTCGCTATGGCGTCGCCGCGAGCCAGGGCCTGGAGGAGGCCGGCAAGCTGGGCTGGTTCACCCTGATCGGCAGTCGCAACATAGCGTTGGCGCTGACCCGCTACCGCGCAGAAATCCTGCGACAGATCGCCGCGATAGGGATGGGCGCGGGCGCGCTGGCTGTCGTCGGCGGCACCGCCGTGATCGTCGGCCTGGTGGCGGCGTCCTCGGGATCGTTGGTCGCCCTGCAGGGCTTCTCGGCACTGTCGCACGTCGGTATCGAGACGCTCCTCGGGTTCGCCGCCGCACTGATCAACGTGCGCCTCGTCGCCCCTGTCGTCACCGGCGTCGTGCTGGCGGCTACGGTCGGCGCCGGCGCCACCGCCGAACTGGGCGCCATGCGGATCAGCGAGGAGATCGACGCGCTCGAGGTGATGGGCATCAACTCGACCGCGTATCTGGTGTCCACCCGGGCGATAGCCGTGCAGGTGGTGATCATCCCTCTTTACGCGCTGGGACTGATCGCGTCGTTCGTGGCTCCGCAGCTTGTCACGACAGTGCTGTACGGACAAGCATCCGGCACTTACGAGCACTACTTCCGGACGTTCCTGCGGCCCAATGACGTGTTCTGGTCCTTCGCGGAGATGATCGTCGTCGCGGGGATGGTGATGCTGGTCCACTGCTACTACGGGTTCAACGCCAGCGGCGGTCCGGTCGGCGTCGGTGAAGCTGTCGGCCGCTCAATGCGTTTCTCGCTGGTTGCGATCAACGTCGTACTCGTCTTGTTTGAAATGGCACTATACGGCACCAACCCAAACTTCAACTTCACGGTGTAGCCGCGATGACGACTCCGCAGGGAAAGATAAACAAAGCGCCGCTGGCGCCGTACCGGTTGGCCGGTGTGGTGACTCTGTCGGTTGTTGCACTGGTCGTGGGGCTGGTGTACCTGCAGTATCGGGGGGACTTCACACCCAAGACGCAGCTGCAGATGCTGTCTGCGCGGGCGGGTTTGGTGATGGATCCCGGTGCGAAGGTCACCTATAACGGGGTGGAGATCGGCCGGGTGGCCAGCATCTCGGAGATCACGCAGGACGGCAAGCCGGCGGCCAAGTTCGCCTTGGACGTGTTTCCGCGCTACCTGAAGCTGATCCCGGCTAACGTGGACGCCAAAATCGTGGCGACCACGCTTTTCGGCGGTAAGTATGTGTCGTTGACCTCACCGAAAGACCCTACGCCACAACGGATCTCGCCAAAAGACGTGATCGACGCGAGGCATGTGACGACGGAGATCAATACCTTGCTGTCGACAATCGCCTCGATCACCGCGAAGGTGGATCCGGTCAAGCTGAATCTCACCCTGAGCGCCGCGGCGGAGGCGTTGAACGGGTTGGGCGACAAATTCGGGCAGTCGATCGTCAACGCCAACGCCATCCTCGATGAGGTGAATCCCCTGCAGCCGCAAGCACGCCATGACTTCCAGCAGTTGGCGGCGCTCGCCGACACCTACGCCAACGCGGCGCCGGATTTGTTCGATTTCTTCAACAACGCGGCGACGACGGCGCGCACGCTGCACCGCCAGCAGGACGATCTAGATGCGGCGTTGTTGGCGGCGGTCGGGTTCGGTAACACCGGCGCCGACATCTTTGGTCGGGGCGGCCCGTACCTGCAGCGTGAGATCAACGATCTGGTGCCCACCACCGGGCTGTTCGACACCTACAGCCCCGAGGTGTTCTGCTCTCTCCGGAACGCCGCCGAGGGGTCGAAGAAGTTCGCCCACATCTTCGGTGGGGGTGACGGGTATGCGCTGGACGTCGACGCCGAGGCCCTCGGCGGGACCGGATTTCTGCTGAATCCCCTGGCGTTCGCGACCGCCGCGGGGCTCGCACCACTCACCGGCGGGCTCTCATCCCTGGCGAGCCTGATCGGCGGAATTCAGAATCCGTACGTCTATCCGGACAACCTGCCGCGGGTGAACGCCCGCGGTGGGCCGGGGGGTGCGCCGGGTTGCTGGCAGTCGATCACCCGTGATCTCTGGCCGGGGCCCTACCTCGTGGTGGACGACGGCGCCAGCGTCGTGCCGTATAACCACCTGGACACCGCCTCGCCCATCGGCGTCGAGTACGTGTGGGGCCGTCAGTGGGGGGAGTACACGATCAACCCATGAAAATCACCGGTACCGTTGTCAAACTCAGCACTGTGGGGTCGCTGCTGCTGGCCTTTACCTTCATGATCGCGGTGGTGTTCGGTCAGATGCGCTTCGACCGGACCAGCACCTACTCCGCGGAGTTCAGCAGCGTCAGCGGCATGCGGGCCGGCCAGTTCGTCCGGGCTTCCGGCGTCGAGGTCGGAAAGGTCAAAAAGATCCGGCTCGTCGACGGAGGTCGTCGGGTCCATGTCGACTTTGCCGTCGACCGGTCACTGCCGCTGTATCAGTCCACGACCGCCCAGGTCCGTTATCTGAACCTGGTCGGTGACCGCTACCTGGAGCTCGCTCGCGGTCAGGGCGAGGGCGCTGACCGGGTTCTGCCGCCGGGCGGGTTCATTCCGCTGTCGCGCACCCAGCCGGCGCTGGACCTCGATGCGCTGATCGGTGGTTTCAAGCCGCTTCTTCGGGCGCTGGACCCGCAGAAGGTCAACACCATCGCGTCTGCCATCGTCACCGTGTTCCAGGGTGAAGGCGGCACCATCAACGACATCCTCGACCAAACCGCGCAACTAACCTCGACGATCGCCGAGCGTGACCAGGCGATCGGCGAGGTCGTCAAGAACTTGAACATCGTGCTGGACACCACGGTGCGCCATCGCGCGGAGTTCGACGGGACCGTCGACAACTTCGAGAAGCTGATCACCGGACTGAAGAACCACGCCGACCCGCTGGCCGGCGACCTCGCGCACATCAGCAACGCCGCCGGAACGCTGGCCGACCTGCTCGCCGAGAACCGCCCCCTGCTGCATAACGCCGTCAATTACACACAGGGGATTGCTCAACCGCTGATCGATCGGCGCGATGAGGTGAACGAAACTCTTCAGAAGATACCGGCGGGGATAAAAGCGTTCGGACGCACCGGTGTCTACGGCGACTTCTTCAACTTCTACATATGCGACATCACCTTCCTGATCAACGGGCTGCAACCCGGTGGTCCGGTCCGCAAAGCCAGGCTGTTCGAGCAGCCCACGGGGAGGTGCTCGCCGAAGTGAGAGCGCTGGAACCCCCTAACCGGCTTCGGATCGGCCTCATGGGCCTGGCTGTGCTGATCCTCGTCATAGCGTTCGGCCAAAGTATGACCAGCATCCCGATGTTGTTAGCCAAGCCGGCCTACTACGCGCAGTTCACCGACAGCGGTCAACTGAGCAAGGGCGACAAGGTGCGCATCGCCGGCATGACTGTTGGCGACGTGCAGGCGCTTCAAATCGACGGCGACCGCGTGTTGATCAAGTTCACGACCGGCACCAACACTTTCGGCACCGCAAGTCGGGTGGCCGTCAAGACCGACACAATCCTGGGGCGAAAGGTACTCGAGGTCGAACCGAGGGGCACCCGGCGGCTGCGGCCGGGGGGTGTTTTGCCAGTGGGCCAAAGCACCACCCCGTATCAGATCTACGACGCCGCCTTCGACGCCACCAAGGCCGCGACAGGCTGGAACATCAATACCGTCAAGCAGTCGCTGACGGTGTTGTCGCAGACCGTCGAGCAGACGTACCCGCACTTGAGCGCCGCCCTCGACGGGGTGGCCAAGTTCTCCGCCACCATCGGTAAACGTGACGAGGAGATCAAGCATCTACTCGCGCAAGCCAACCAGGTGGCCAGCGTCCTGGGTGACCGAAGCGACCAGGTCGACCGGCTTTTGGTCAACGCCAAGACGCTGGTGGCCGCGGTCAACCAGCGCGGCCAGGCCATCGACGCGCTGCTGGGGAACGTCGCGGCGGTCTCGGCCCAGCTGCAAGGGCTGATCAACGACAACCCGAACCTCAATCACGTGCTAGAACAGCTGCGCTCGGTCACCGACGTGCTGAGGGACCGCAAAGGGGACTTGGCGGATTCGCTTGTTCAGGAAGCCAAACTCGTCACGATCTTGAACGAGACCATCGCGTCGGGACCGTACTTCAAGGTGTCGGCGGTGAACAATTTTTTGAATACCCAGACGTATCAATTCACCCAACCGTGGATCGACGCTGCGCTCAAGAAACGCGGGGTCTCGCCCGAGGAGTTCTGGCGCAATGCCGGGTTGCCGGCGTTCCGGTACCCCGACCCCAACGGGACCCGGTTCCCCAACGGTGCGCCGCCGCCGGCGCCGGCACTGCTGGAGGGCACCCCGGAGCACCCCGGGCCGGCGGTGCTGCCGGGTTCGCCGTGCTCGTATGCGCCGGCGCCCGGCGCGTTCCCGAGCCCCATCAACCCATTGCCGTGCGCGGGCCTCGATCTGGGTCCGTTCGGCCTCCCGGGGGGTCAGTCGGAGTTGCCGGACGTGTTGACGTCGCCGCCGAACCCGAACGGCCTTCCGCCGACCCCGGGCATCCCGATCGCCGGGCGGCCAGGTGAGCCGGCGCCGGATCTGCCCGGTACCCCGGTGCCGCTGCCGCCCGCGCCTCCGGGCGCGCGTACCGAGGGCCTGGCACCGGCCGGCCCGACGCCGCCGCCGTCGACGTTCGCGCCGGGCCTGCCCCCGGGGCCACCGGCACCACCGGGACCGGGGGCCCAGTTGCCGGTGCCGTTCATCCCGCCCGGTGAAGGCGGAAATAGTCAGCCAGGTGGAGGGGGCGGAAGCATTGGAAGGTAGCCGGATGTGAGCACGATCTTCGATATCCGCAACCTGCGGCTGCCGGGAAGGTCGCGTCCCGCGGTGATCATCGGATCACTCGTGGTGGTGCTGGCACTCGCCGCGGCCTTCGTCGGCCGTGAGCTCTACCAAAAGTTGGTCAACAACACCGTGGTTGCGTATTTCCCAGAGGCGAACGCCCTCTATACCGGTGACGAGGTCCAGATCATGGGCGTCAACGTGGGGGCGGTCGACAAGGTCGAGCCGTCCGGCGACAAGATGAAGGTGACCTTCCACTACGCCAACAGATACAAGGTGCCGGCCGACGCCTCGGCGGTGATCGTCAATCCCAACCTGGTGGCGTCACGCAGCATCCAGTTGGAGCCGCCGTACAGGGGCGGTCCGGTGCTGCTCGACAACGCGGTGATCCCGATCGACCGTACCCAGGTGCCGACGGAGTGGGACGCACTGCGCGACAGTTTAAGCAACGTCATCGACAAACTCGGCCCAACCCCCCAGCATCCCAAGGGGCCGTTCGGGGATGCCATCGAAACCTTCGCCGACGGGTTGGCCGGCAAGGGCAAACAGATCAACACCACCTTCAACAACCTGTCACAGGCGCTGACCACCCTGAACGAGGGCCGCGGCGACCTCTTCGCGGTGGCGCGCAGCCTGGCGCTTTTCGTCGATGCGCTGCATGCCGACGGCCAGCAGTTCGTCGCGTTGAACCAGAACCTGGCGCAGGTTACCGGTAGGTTGACCCACTCCGACCGCGACGTCGCTCATGCGATCCAGCAGCTCGACAGTCTGCTGCCCACCCTGCGCACGTTTTTGGCCAAGAACCGCGACGTGCTCGCACATGACTTCGACAACCTTGCCGACGTGACCACGGCACTGGTCCAGCCCGAGCCCTTGAACGGGTTGGAGACCTATCTGCACGTCTTTCCGACGGCGTTGGGGAACGCAAATAATTTTTATCACCCGGTGAATGGCGCCATCGTGAGCGACACCATCACCTTTGAAGGGGCCCTGTTCGCCAACCCGCTGCTCTGGGTTTGCGGGCCCATTCAGGCCGGCAGCCGGCTTGGCTATCAAGATTCCGCCGAACTGTGTGCGCAATATTTGACGCCGATCCTCGATGCGATCAAGTTCAACTACCCGCCGTTCACCTTGAACCTGTTCAGCACGGCCCAGGTGCTGCCCAAGGAGGTCGGCTACTCCGAGCCGCGGCTGCAGCCGCCGGACGGGTACAAGGACAGCACCGTCCCGGGGATCTGGGTGCCGGACACGCCGACCTCGCACCGCAACACCCAGCACGGCTGGATCACCGCACCGGGGATGCAAGGGGTCCAGGTGGACCCCATCACGGAGGGTCTGCTGACGCCGGAATCGCTGGCCGAACTCATGGGCGGCCCCGATATCGAGCCCGTCCAATCGCAGTACCAAACCCCGCCGGGGTCCCCGAACGATTACAACGAGGAGCCGGGCCCGTTGCCGTATGTCGGCCAGCGGCCAGGTCAGGCGCCGATACCGCCGCCGCCGCCCGGGCCAGACGTGATCCCGGGTCCGGTGCCGCCGACGCCGGCTCCGGTCGCCGGGCCGCCGCCGCCCGGGCCGCCGCTGCCCGCTGAGGCGGCCGCTTCGACAGGTCCGGGCCAGTGAGGCGCCCGATGAGCGCGGTACGCGCGACGAGCAAGCCGAACCGACGGACCAAGAGCGCCGCACGGGTGATCGCCGGGCTCCGCCGCCGCACGTGGCAGGGGTTGGCCCTGCTGGTGGCCGCACTGGTGCTGAGCTCCTGTGGGTGGCGAGGTATCGCCAATGTGCAGGTTCCGTTCGCTCCGGGCACCGGTGCCAACTCCTACACCGTCTACGTGCAGATGCCGAACACGCTCGCGCTCAACAACAACAGCAGGGTGCTGGTAGCCGACGTCTGGGTCGGCTCGGTGCGCGCGATCACCCTGAAGAACTGGGTCGCGACGCTGACACTGGGCCTGGACAAGAGCGTCAAGCTGCCGAAAAACGCCACCGCCAAGATCGGGCAGACCAGCTTGTTGGGCTCTCGGCATGTGGAACTGGCGGCGCCGCAGGATCCGTCGGTGCAGCCGTTGAAGGACGGCGACACCATCCCGCTGAAGAACTCCTCGACGTATCCCAGTATCGAGCAGACGCTGGCCAGCCTGTCGCTGATTCTGCGCGGCGGCGGCGTCCCGAACCTGGAAGCGCTGACGAACGAGGTCTACAACGTCGTGAACGGGCGGGCCCCGCAGATCCGCGCCCTGCTCGGCAAGCTGGACATCTTCACCGACCAGCTCAACCAGCAGCGCCACGACATCAACCGCGCGATCGATGCCAGCAACCGCCTGTTGAGCTACGCGGGCAGGCGGGCGGATGTCCTGGATCGGTTGCTCACCGATGTTCCGCCGGTGATTCAGCATTTCGCGGACAAGCAGCAATTGCTGATCGATGCGACCGACGCGGTGGGCCGGCTCAGCGCGGTCACCGACCAATACCTGGGTCCTGCGCGAAGCAGTTTTCACCAGGACCTGCAGTCGCTGCAGTGCCCGCTGAGGGAACTTGGCCGGGCTGCGCCCTATGTGCCCACCGTGCTGAAGTTCATCTTCACCCTCGTCCCAACCGATGTCATCGACAAGGCGCTTCGCGGCGACTACATCAACGTCTCGCTTACGGGCGACATCACCTACTCCGCCATCGACAACGCGTTACTCAGCGGGACCGGGTTGTCGGGGGTGCTGCGCGCGCAAGAGCAGGCGTTCGGCCGTGATCCTGAGCAGATGATTCCGGACGTCCGGTACACGCCGAACCCCAACGACGCGCCCGGCGGGCCGCTGGTCGAAAGGGCGGACCGAAATTGCTGACCAATTTCGTCAAACGCCAGCTGGTCATATTCGGCATCATCACGGTGGTCGCCCTGGTCATGCTGGGCGGGTACTACCTGCGGATTCCTAGTCTGGTGGGCATCGGTCAGTACGAGCTCAGGGCCGACTTGCCGGCGTCGGGCGGGCTGTATGCCACCGCCAACGTCACCTACCGCGGCAGAACCATCGGGAGGGTCACCGCCGTCGAACCGACCGAACACGGCGCCCAGGCCACGATGAGCATTGATAGCCGCTACAAAATCCCGGTCGACACCACCGCGAATGTGCATTCGGTTTCCGCGGTGGGTGAGCAATACCTCGACCTGGTGTCCCCCGGAAACCCTGGCAAGTTCCTCTCGCCCGGGCAGACCATCACCAAGGGCACGGTGCCCGCCGAGATCGGGCCGGCGCTGGACGCCGTCAACCGAGGGTTGGCCGTGCTGCCCAAGGAGAAGATCAGCCAGCTGCTGGACGAAACAGCCGAAGCGGTCGGCGGGCTGGGTCCTGCACTGCAGCGGCTGGTCGATGCGACCCAGGCGATCGCCGGGGACGCCATCACCTACGCCCAGGATTTCAAAGACATCATCGTCAACTCGGGACCGGTCCTGGACAGCCAGGCCAACTCGGGTGGCGCGATCGAGCGGTGGGCCCGCAACCTGAACACCCTGGCCGCGCAGACTGCCGAAAAAGATCAGGACGTCAAGAGCGTGCTGCGCCAGGCGGCGCCGACGGCCGACCAGATCACCGCGGTGTTCGGGGATGTGCGCGAGACGCTGCCGCAGACGCTGGCCAACACCGCGATCGTGACCGACATGCTCAAGCGCTACAACAAGAACGTCGAGCAAGTGCTGGTGCTGCTGCCGCAGCTTGGGACGATCCTGCAGACGGTAACCTCGGAGTGGCCCGACAGGGCCGCGCTGGACATCCCGGGGGGGTTTGTCAACCCGCCGCCGCCCTGCCTGACGGGCTTCCTCCCGGCATCGCAGTGGCGCGCGCCCGCTGACACCAGTCCGGCCGAGTTGCCGGACGTCTACTGCAAGATCCCGCAGGAGGCGCAAAATGACGTGCGCGGAGTACGCAACATCCCCTGCGTGGATGTCCCGGGCAAACGTGCGCCCACGCCACGAGACTGCCGCAGCGACAAGCCCTATGTGCCGCTCGGCACCAACCCTTGGTACGGCGACCCCAACCAGATCCGCAACTGCCCGGCGCCGGGTGCTCGCTGCGATCAGCCGGTGAACCCTGGACAGGTCATTCAGGCGCCGTCGGTCGACACCGGCATGGTCCCGCTGCAGGCCGACAAGTTGCCTGGAACGCCACCTCCGGTCAGCGACCCGCTGCAGCGGCCGGGATCGGGTACCGTCGAGTGCAACGGGCAGCAGCCTAACCCGTGTATCTACACTCCGAATGGCCCGCCTGCCATCGGGACCTACAGTCCGCAAAGCGCCGAGGTGGTGGGCCCGGACGGGGCCAGGTTCTCCGTCGAGAACTCGAGCAACGTAGGAGACGACGGATGGAAGGAGATGCTGGCGCCAGCCAGCTGAACCCACCCGGCCAGGCCGGCACCACGACAACCGCTGAGGCTCTTGCGAAAACGAGTGCCGAGGATGTGGCCGAGGCAGCAGTCGACCCACACGCGCAGCCGGATGCCGACGGCGCAGGCTCGGCGGCAGTCGATGAGCCAGCGGACCTCGGGGCGGATTCCCCAGACGGCGAGCCGGTGCCGGTGGCTGGGGAGCAAGTAGCGAAACGAGGACCGTCCCGGCTTGGCCGTCTCGGGGTGATGGGCGTCTGCGCGGTGCTTGTGCTGCTGGCCGCCGGCGTGGCGGCGAGCGGCTATTTCGCGCTGCGTTCGCACCACGAAAGCCAGGCCATCGCCCGTGACGACGCCGCGGCCATCGCAGCCGCCAAGGAGTGCGTCGCGGCAACACAGGCGCCCGACGCCACCGCCGTGGCCGAAGCTCAGCGGAAGATCATCGAATGCTCGACCGGTGATTTCGGTGCGCAAGCCGCCTTGTACAGCGGCATGCTGGCGCAGGCTTACCAGGTTGCCAATGTCCACGTTCAGGTGTCCGACATGCGCGCGGCGGTGGAACGCAACAACAAAGACGGTTCCGTCGACCTGCTGGTGGCGCTCCGCGTCAAGGTCGACAACGTCGAGGCGCAAGGCCAGGAGTACGGATACCGGTTGCGGGTGAAGATGGCTCGCGAGGACGGCCAGTACAAGATCGCCAAACTGGACCAGGTGGGCAAGTGACGGCGGTGGTCGCCGACCCGGAGATCTCGTCGGGCCCGGAAGCTTCTCGGGAAGCCGACGAGATGGCGGCGAACACGCTGGCACCGTGGTGGGCTCGTGCGGTGGCGTTGATCGTTGACGTGTTGCCCGGGTCCGCAGTGCTGGCGACGATGGCGTTGGCCGCCTTGGCGGTGCCGCTGGGGGGTGCGTGGTGGTGGCCGTGTGTAGTGGTCGGCGCAGTGGCGTTCATGCTGACCGCCGCCAGCCGCTCGCTGTTGCCGGCCGTCACCGGGTGGAGCTTCGGCCGCGCCGCCGTGGGCATCGCGGTGGTGCCGCGCGGGGACACCCCAACGAGGTCCGTCGGCCCGTGGCGGCTGCTGGTGCGCGACCTGGCGCACTTCGTCGATACGGTGTCGTTGTTCGTAGGTTGGCTGTGGCCGCTGTGGGATCAACGTCGGCGTACTTTTGCCGACATGCTGGCGCGCACGGAGGTTCGGCGGGCGAAGCTGCAGCGCGTGCCGCGAAACATAGCGGCGCTGGCTGCGGTAATTTTCCTGACCTCGGCGCTGCTGTGCATCATGGGCGCCGCGGTGAGCTATCAGGTGGTCTACCAACATGACAGGGCGACCGACCAGGCCCGCGCGCAGATCGCGGTGCAGGGACCCAAGATCGTCACACAGATGCTGAGCTACAACCCGAAGTCCTTGCGGGACGATTTCGCGCACGCCCAATCGCTGACGACCGACAACTACCGCGAACAGCTGGTCCCCCAACAGCAGGCGGTGCAGAAGGCGAAACCGGTCCCCAACGAATACTGGGTGGCCAACAGCGCGGTGCTGTCGGCGGCGCCGCATCGCGCCACGATGCTGCTTTTCCTGCAGGGCCAACGCGGCGATCCGGGTAAGGAACGGCCGATCAGCGCGACGGTGCGGGTGACGTTCGCGAAGTCGGCCGCCCAATGGCGCGTCGACGATCTCACAGTGGTGACCAAGCCGGTGCCCGTCGAGGACGGAAAATGAGCCCGCGCCGCAAGATTCAACCGGGCGAAGCACCGCCGTTCGTGGCGCGGGCGGTTGCGCCGTCGCGACTGCGACGACTGGCGCGGCTGCCGCTGATGTTCGGCGTCGCCGGGCTGGTCATCGCCGAGGCGATCACGGTGTGCGCCCTGGTGCTGGTTTCGCACGAGTCGCAGCGACGGGCAGCGGTGAGGGACGTTGCGGTGCTCGCCGACGTCCGTTCCTTCATGACACAGTTCACGTCGCTGGATCCCTTCCACGCCAACGACTACGTGGACCGGGTGTTGGCGCATGCCACCGGTGAGTTCGCCAAGCAGTACCAACAGAAGGCGAACCTGGCTGCGCTTGCGGTGGCGAAGGGGGAGCCGACAACCGGCACGGTTCTCGACGCCGGAGTCGAGCGATGGAACGACGACGGCAGCGCCAACGTGCTGGTGGCCGCCGAGGTCAATGGCAAGTCGCCGGACGGCAAGAAGACCGTCGATGTCGCATCCCGCTGGCTGGTAACGGCCCAAAAGGAAGGAAACCAGTGGAAGATCAGCAGCCTTGTCCAGGTGATCTGACCGACGAGGCTTCCGACGAGGCTTCCGACGAGGTGGGGACACTTCCCCGCGAACGCGACGATGCGGCAACCGAATCCGCCGATGCCACCGTCGATGACGCGGAGGCCGACCGCCCTGGGGACGCCTCCGCTGAGGACGACGACGCCGGCACAGCCGACCAGGCGGCCGCGCAGGACTCAGCTGCAGATGATGACACCGTCGCCCCGGGCAAACGACGGACCGGCCGGTGGCTTGCCGTATCGGCCGGCGTGTCGGCTGCGCTGCTTGTCGGCTCGGCGGCGTTCGCGGGTGCCGCCGCGCAGCCGTATCTGGCTGATCGCGCACTGGTGGCGACCAAGCTGGCGGTCGTGCGGACCGCGGTCAACGCGATCACCACGCTGTGGAACTACACCCCGGAAAGTATGGACACGCTGGCTGATCGTGCATCCGTCTATCTCAGTGGTGACCTGGAAGCCGACTACCGCAAGTTCGTCGACGCGATCGCGGCGGCCAACAAGCAGGCGAAGGTGACCGACAGCACCGAGATCACCGGCGCGGCGGTGGAATCACTGAATGGTTCAGAGGCCACCGTCATCGTGTACACCAACACCACGGCCACCAGTGCTGCGGCGAAGTCGATTCCGTCGCTGAAGTACCTGTCCTACCGATTGTTCATGAGGCGTGACCACGCGCGCTGGCTGCTGACCAGGATGTCGACCATCACCTCGTTCGATTTGACGCCCAAGCTGTAGGCCAACCCGGCTGTGCCCCGCTACGTACCCGACGGGAATGACTTCAGCCGGGGATGACTTCTGCCGGGGATGACTTCCGCCGGGGCCTGGGCAGTGGCGCCCCACCATGGTGACCTCGAGCAGAGCCGGTTGGGTCTGTTCGCGGGTGTACGCCTCCCGGTCCTCGGATCCCGCCACCGTCACACTCGTCTCGCCCCGCCGGTGGTTTGCAGGGGAATCTCCTGGCGGTCAGGCGGCGGTTACAGGGCGACGTTGACCGACTTGGTCTCCAGGTACAGATCGAGGGCATCCACCCCGAGTTCCCGGCCCCAGCCGGACTGCTTGTAGCCACCGAACGGCATCGCCGTGTCGAAGCCGTTGTATTGATTGACCCACACCGACCCGGCCTTCAACTGCCGTGCGACACGGTGTGCCTTGGAGATGTCACGGGTCCAGATGCCGGCAGCCAGACCGTAGGTGGAATCATTGGCGGCCCGGACGGCCGCAGCGATGCCGTCGTCGGCGTTGAATGGCAGCGCGACCACGACCGGGCCGAAGATCTCTTCGCGAACGATGCTGAACTCCGGTCGCGCGTCGACGAATACGGTTGGCTCGACGAAGAATCCGGTGTCGCCGTGACGCTTTCCCCCGGTCAGGGCGCGAGCACCGTCGGCCAGCCCGTGCCGAAGGTACCCGGTGACCCGGTCGAACTGCTCTTGCGACACCAGCGGGCCCAGTTCGGTGCTGGGATCAAGCCCGGGGCCTATCTTCACCTTTGACGCGGCTTCCGCCACAGCGTCGGTGAAGTCGGCGAAGATTTGATCCTCGACGAACAGGCGTGTGCCCGCGACACAGCACTGACCGTAGTTGAACAGCCAGGCGTTGAGTGAGCCGGCGACGGCGGAGTCGAACTCGGCTTCGGCGAAGACTATGTTGGGGCTCTTGCCGCCGAGCTCGAGCGACACCCGCTTGAGGTTGCCGCGCGCGGCGTCGACGACCAGTTTGCCGACCTCGGTGGACCCGGTGAACGCGATCTTGTCGACGCCGTCGTGGGCTGCCAGCGCGGCGCCCGCGTCACCGAATCCGGTGACGATGTTCACCACGCCCGGCGGGAAACCGGCCTCATCGAAGATCTCACCCAGCAGCAGCGCAGACAGCGGCGTCTGTTCGGCCGGCTTGAGGATCACGGTGTTGCCGGCGGCCAGTGCGGGCGCAAGCTTGAAGGCCGCCAACAGCAGCGGGAAGTTCCACGGCACGATCAACCCGCACACCCCGACCGGCTCCCGCAGCGTGTAGGCGTGGAACTGGGCGCCCGGTGCGAACGGCATGGACACGTTGAGGGTTGCGCCTGCGATCTTGGTGGCCCAGCCCGCGTAATAGCGGAACAGATCCGCCGACCAGCCCGCGTCCACCGCGGTCGCAATGCCCACCGGCTTGCCGTTGTCCAGCGCCTCCAGCTCGCCGAATTCCGTCGCTCGCTCGGAGATGATGTCGCCGACCCGCCACAACAACCGCTCCCGCTCATTGGGTTTCATCGGTTGCCACGGGCCGTTGTCGAAGGCGTCGCGGGCCGCGGCGACGGCGCGGTCGATGTCGGCGGCCTCCCCTTTGGCGACCTCGGCCAGGGTGGTGCCGGTGGCCGGATCCACGGTGTCGAATGTGCGCCCCGACACCGCATCCACCCACTGTCCACCGATGAGGAGTTGCTTGCGGCGATCCAGGAAAGACCGGACCTCGGCGTGGACCGGAAAATCAGACACCGTCGTCATCGAAACCTCCGGGACATGGTGGGCTCCTGCTCATGGATCAGTCAGACCGGGGTGGCGAGCAACTCGCCGAGGTGCTGGTCGATCTGGGGCAGGAAGGTGGGCGAGACGCCGAACAAGCCAAGGTGGCCCATGACTTCGTTGACGACGCGCAGTTCACTGTCCTTGATGATTTCCTGTTCGGGTCGGCAGTCGCGGACCGGGAAGAGCTGGTCCTCGTCGATGGGCATGACGAAGGTCTTTGCGGTGATCCGACCGAGCGCGGCGGCCAGGTCACCGCCGGTGTGGCGGGCCACGTCGCCGCGCTGCCAGGCCCATGACTGGGAGAGCAGGGCGTTGGGGTCCATCGCCGTGAAGTACGGTTCCAAGAACCCGGTCAGGAACGCCTCTTTGCTGTCGAATTCCAGCGCCCGCCACAACTCTTGCTTCCAAAACTCGGTCGAGAAGCCGACCACGGCCCAGATGTGGGATTGCCGGATGAGGCCGTCGGCGACGTCGTTATTGGAGGTGTACTCGCCCGCGGCCCAGCCCGGGTCGGACTGAATCGCCTCGCGTAGGGTCTCGGCGAGCAGGAAGTCACCCGGGGTGTTCTGCGCGGTGCCGGCGATGGGTGCGGCGCGCAGCACCTTGTCGCCGAAGCGCACCGCCCACTCGTAGGTCTGCTGGGCGCCCATCGATCCGCCGACGACTAGGGCGAGCTGGTCGATGCCGAAGTGCTCGCGCAGCAATCGCTCCTGGGCGACCACGTTGTCGCCGATTCGCACATGCGGGAACTTCGACATGGCGATATCAGCGTTGGCCCCGTCGGCGTTGTGCGGCGAGGTGGACAGGCCCGAGCCGATCTGGTTGACGCAGACGATGAAGTACCGCTGCGGGTTGAGCGCATGATCGGGGCCGATGTAGACGTCACGCCAGATCTGGTGCGTACCGGAGTACCACGTGGGGATCAGGACGGCGTTGTCCTTCGCGGCGTTCAGCTCGCCGAAGGTGGCCACCGCGAGCTCGCACTCCGGGATCGTTCCGCCTTCCTCCAGGTCGAGCCGGCCCACGCTGATCAGGTCGTAGTCGCCGTGAAACGCATGGCTGTAGTACTGATTCTCGATCATGCGTCTGCCTCCTCCAGGGTGGTGTCGAAGGTGAAGCCTTCGTCCTCGTCGTCGGCGATCTCACGGCGCCCGCAACGCTGCCGCGTCGCGCATGTCGCGCCCATGACGTGCGCGGCAGTGGTCAGCGTGATCCTCGATTGCGGCGATCCCGAGGCCGCACACCAGCGGCCAGCCCATGACAAGACCATGGCAGGTCACCGGCTGGCGGCGCTTGAAAATTTGGGCGGAACGCTGGAATGGATGTGCGCAGCCAACGCGCACATGGGATCACCATCAGCCAGTGTGTCAGCACCACACCCGGTCATCACCGGGCCGGCGCATGACGGCGCGGCGCCCGGTTTGCGCGGACCGCACGATCATCCAACGCATTCGGCCGGGGCGTTCAAGAGCGACTCGTACCACCTGGGCCACGATCGTGGCACCTTAGCTGCGCCGGCGTCTCCGGGAGCGCCCCGTCTCCGGAGTCCCGAGCTGGCCGGGCCAAAGTTCACCGATAAGCAGGAGTGACGCACATGGCAACCGGAGATCAGGTGTCGACGGCACCCGGACAGACCGACGTCGACGCGGTTGTCGTGGGAACGGGGTTCTCCGGGCTCTACATGCTGCGGCGGCTCCGAGACCTCGGACTGTCGGCCCGGGCGTTCGAGGCCGCGACCGACGTGGGCGGGACGTGGTACTGGAACCGGTATCCCGGAGCGCGATGCGACTCGGACAGCACGGTGTACTGCTTCTCGGATCGGTTCGACGAACAGATGCTGGACGAGTGGACGTGGAGCGAGCGCTACCCGACGCAGCCGGAAATCCTGCGTTACCTGCAGTGGACGGCCGACCGGCTGGACTTGCGCCGCCACATCACGTTCTCGACACGCGTGAGCGCAGCGCATTTCGACGAGACGATTAGTCGGTGGTCGGTGACCACCGACACCGGCGAGACGGTGTCGGCGCGCTACTTCGTTCCAGCGGTCGGACCGTTGAGCAAGCCGAACATCCCGGACATCAAGGGCCTCGAGAACTTCCGTGGGCAGTGGTTCCACACCGCGCGTATGCCGCAGAAGGACCTCGACTACGCCGGCAAGCGCGTTGCGGTGATCGGAAACGGGGCGACGGGGGTGCAGGTCGTTCCAGAGCTTGCCCGCCGGGGGGCGCACGTCTACGCGTTCACGCGGAACCCCTATCACTGCTTGCCGGGGCGCAACACCGAGTTCGACCCGGACGACTGGGAGGAGATTCGCACGCACCACAAGGAGATCTGGGATCGGGCCCGGAACAACTTCACTGGGTTCCCGTACGCCGACTTCATGGGGATGTCCGAGGACTTCTCCGACAGCGAGCGGCGGCAGATCTTTGAGGAGATGTGGCGCAAGGGCGGTTTTCCGTGGGCGTTTGCGACGTTCGCCGACGTGATCTCCAGCAAGTCCGCCAATGACCTGTACATGGATTTCCTGCGCGGAAAGATCAGTTCCCTGGTTCGTGACCCGGGGCTGGCCGAGGAATTGACGCCGACCTCGCCGATCGGGAGCAAGCGGCCACCGATCGAGCACGGCTACTACCTGTCGTTCAACCGGGACAACGTCAGCCTGGTCAACATGAAGCGGACCCCGATTGAAGAGATCACTGCCACCGGTGTGCGCACGTCGGACGGCATGGAGTACGAGGTCGACATCATCCTGTTCGCGACCGGCTTCGACGCCTACACCGGCGCCATGCTCGATATGGACATCCGCGGCAAGGGGGGTCGCCGACTTGCCGACAAGTGGGTCGACGGGCCGACGAACTACCTCGGCCTGACCGTCGAGGGATTCCCCAACATGTTCATGATCTACTGCGGTCCCTACAACCCGGCGATCCTCACCAACGGTCCGACGTTGATCGAACAGCAGGGCGAATGGATCATCGACTGTCTGGCGCACCTGCGCGACAACGGGTTCGAATCTATCGAGCCGCGCAAGGAGGCCGAGGCCGGGTTTGTGCAACTGCACACCGACACGGCCAACGCCACGTTCATCCCCGGAACGGCATCGTGGTGGACGGGCACCAACATCGAGGGCAAGCCCCACGTCGTGCTGTCCTGGTGCGGTGGATTCCCGGAGTACCGCCGCATCTGCACCGAGGCGGCGCAGGACTACGCAGGCTTCGAATTGACGCCTGCGGCGGGCCGATGAGCACCTGCCGGGCATCAGCAACGAGTTACCTGGAGGCGGAACCATGCCGTTGGACGCGCAAGTGAAAGCCTGGCTCGACGGGCTCGCTGATTCCGGACTGCCGCCGCTGAACGAGATGCCTGTCGGCGACGCCCGCGCCGCCTACAGCGCGGTGGTGACCGATTGCGGGCTCACGCCCGAACCGGTCGCCGACGCCACCGACCGCACGATTACCGGGCCGGCGGGGCCGATCCCGATTCGCATCTACACACCGAAGGGTAGTGGGGCGTTTCCTATCCTGGTTTACTACCACGGCGGTGGGTGGGTGATCGGCGGTCTCGACGTCGTCCACTCCACCTGCACTGTGCTCGCGAACCGCGCGCACGCCGTGGTGGTTTCAGTGGACTACCGGCTCGCTCCCGAGCATCCGTTCCCTGCGGCCGTCGAGGATGCCCACGCCGCACTGAAGTGGGCCGCAGCCAACGCCGCGCTGCTCAACGGTGATGTCGAGCGGCTGGCGGTGGCGGGCGACAGTTCCGGCGGCAACCTCGCCGCGGTGGTTGCACTGCTGGCGCGCGACGAGGGCGGCCCGGCTCTGATGCACCAGCTGCTGCTGTATCCGGCGACCGATTTTCTGCGCGACACCGCCTCGTCCCGCGACAACGGCGTGGGATTCTTCCTCACCACCGACCTGCTGAAGTGGTTCCACGAGCACTATCTGGGTGTAGACGGAGATCCCGCGGACTGGCGCGCGTCACCGCTGCGGGCGACGGATCTGTCCGGCCTGCCCCCGGCGTGGGTCGTCACCGCCGAATTCGACCCGTTGCGCGACGAGGGCGAGGCGTATGCCGACCGCCTGCGTGAGGCGGGGGTCGGCGCCGCCGTCCGCCGCTACGACGGGCAGATCCACGCCTTCGCCAGCAATCTCGCTGGCGTGATGGACCAGGGACGTGCTGCCCTGGAGGAAGCGGGTGTGCAGCTCAGGACCGTCTTTCGCGGTGGCTGGCAGCCACGGCTCTGGCTGTGAACAACCGAAATCACGGCCCGGCCTGTCGTCTCGTCCCCAGTGAAAAGAAAACTGAATGCGCGCTGAAACCTGTTGCGTCCGGCAGGGCGCGCGAGTGAGGGCTCGTCGAGGAGACCCCATCACTGAGCCGCCGCCGCCGACGTCGCTGCGGTTCGAAGAAGCCCACGTCACCCGTAACATCGGGCTACAATCATGGCGAACTGTGTGAGTTGCGTCACGTCGACATTTCGGTGTGATCGGTCGCGGCCCGTCGACAAAGACGAGGAGGATCGCGATGACTACCGATCTGCTGGTGCCGGACCAGCTCCCCACCTGGGTGCCCGGACGGCTCACCGTCCGCAGTCCGGACACCTGGCAGGGCCTGGCGGTACGCGGCTACCGGTACCGCGCCTCGGACGTAGAAGTGCCCCCGCTACGGGACTTCGTCGTCGTCGCCTACCGTCGGGGCGCGACCGCGGTGCGCCGCTGCGTGGACGGCGGATGGATCAACGAAACGGTGCACCCCGGTGATGTCTCGCTGCTCACCCGGGCAGCCGCGTCGCATTGGGTCTGGCCCAGCGACATCGACGTCGTGCACGTCTATCTGACCCGCGACGAACTGGCCACCACGTGCCGGGAAATGTACGAACGCGATGTCACCGACATCGAACTGGCCGACGAGGTCAAGGCCGATGATCCCGCTATCTACCGCACCGCAATGGCGATCGCCAACGAGGCCGTCCAGGGCGAGGCGGGCAGCAGGCTGCTGGTCGAGTCGCTGTCCTGTCAGCTCTGCGTCTACATCCTGCGCCGGCACGCCGAAGTGTTGTTCCGCGAGCCCACCGGCGAGTCCGGACTCACGTTCGCCGACCAGCGCACCGTACGCGACTACATACAAGCCCACCTCGACGAAGCAATCAGCATCGACGACCTCGCCGCGTCGGTTGCGCTCAGCCGCTTCCACTTTGCCCGCTGCTTTCGCCGGTCCACCGGCACCAGCCCGCACGAATTCGTCCTGCGACAGCGGATCGACCGCGCCAAGACGATGCTCACCCGGACCAGCATCGCGTTGGCAGACATCGCGGTCAACTGTGGCTTCGCCGACCAAAGCCACATGACCCGCGTCTTCAAGCAACACGTGGGTGTCACCCCCGGGCGCTGGCGAGCCGGCGCATAGGTGCCGCGTCCCTTCGGGGCGGGTCGCGAAGACCGCACGTTCGTCCAACGAATGCAGCGTGGGCGTTCAAGCGCGACGGACACCACCCGCGACACCATCGTCTCGCCCCAGCTACGCGGACGCGACGGAGAGCAGCGATGAAAACCAAGGCGGCGGTTCTGCACGCTGCGCACAATCCATTTGAAATCATGGAGCTGGACCTGGACGGTCCCCGCGACGGCGAGGTGCTGGTCAAATACACCGCGGCCGGGTTGTGTCACACGGATCTGCACCTCATCGACGGCGAACTGCCGGTGCGGTACCCGATCGTCGGGGGTCACGAGGGGTCCGGGATCATCGAGGACGTCGGTCCGGGCGTCACCAAGGTCAAGCCCGGCGATCACGTGGTGTGCAGCTTCATCCCGAACTGCGGCACCTGCCGGTATTGCTCGACCGGGCGGCAGAGCTTGTGCGACATGGGGGCCACCATCCTGGACGGCAACATGCCCGACGGGAGCTTCCGGTTCCACTCCGGCGGCACCGACTACGGTGCGATCTGCTTGCTCGGCACGTTCTCCGAGCGCGCCACGGTCTCGCAGCACTCGGTGGTCAAAGTGGACGACTGGCTGCCGCTGGAGACGGCGGTGCTGGTCGGCTGCGGCGTTCCGACCGGGTGGGCAAGCGCTAACTACGCGGGCGGCGTGCGTGCCGGCGACACGACGGTCATCTACGGTGTCGGCGGCGTCGGCATCAACGCGGTGCAGGGCGCCGCGCACGCCGGGGCGAAGTATGTCATCGTGGTGGATCCGGTGGCGTTCAAGCGGGACACCGCCATGAAATTCGGTGCCACTCACGCTTTCGCGACCGCCGAAGAGGCCGCCGCGAAGATCTCGGAACTAACCTGGGGCCAGATGGCCGACCAGGCGCTGGTCACCGTCGGTGTCGTCGACGAGGACGTGGTTACTGCGGCGTTCGACGCGATCGGCAAGGGCGGAACAGTGGTCATCGTCGGATTGGCCGATCTTGAGAAGCCGACGGTGCAGGTCTCCGGCGGCATGCTCGTGCTGTTCGAAAAAACGATCAAGGGCACCCTGTTCGGTTCGGCGAACCCGCAGCACGACATCGTCAAGCTGCTGCGGCTCTACGACGCCGGACAGCTCAAGCTCGACGAGTTGGTGACCGCCCGCTACCGGTTGGAGGACATCAACCAGGGATATCAGGATCTGCGCGACGGCAAGAACATTCGCGGTGTCGTGATCCACGGGACGTGAGATAAGCTCTCGCGCCACCGACATCGGCTATCGCCGGGCGCCTTCGAACCCAGGCGGCCGCTCGACGTGCCGGCGGCCGAAAAGGTCACCGGTATCTTCCTCGTGCCGTCACAGCCGCAGGCAGTGTGCGCCACGTGCCAAGCCAGTCCGCGCGGCACCGTCCCTGAGCGCGGACCGGTGGGCAAGGTGGTCCCGACCGTCGCCCGCCCTCATGGCCGACGAACAGACGAACGACGTCGGAGTCGGTGAGGTCGGTGAAATCGTCTACTGCGCAACGATATTGAATTGCGGCTGGGCGATCTCGACGAGTTTCGCGATGAATAGCCGGCGGCCCGTTGCTTTATGGCGCATGGGCTCGATAGGCTTTTGCAAGCTTTGCCGCAAAGCGGCCTGGTGAGATGCAACTCGATGTGGAGGCACTGATGGCCCGCAGAACGGTGATGTTCGGATGGGCAGGTGTGGCCGGAATCGGCTTGATCGTTGTTATCGTCGTATTCGGGCTGCAGTTGTTTCCCCGCCTGAATGCCGGACAGGAGTTGATCGACGGCGTTCGCCCGGCGCTCACCGCCGACCGGGTGGCGGGGGACGAGGCAGCGGTCGCGATGGTCTCCATCGCGATCAATACGCTGGACCCGGCCATGTACCCGGGCGGTACCGACGTCGAATGGCCGAAACTGATCGCTCTGCTCGCCGAGCGGACAGGCCGTTCCGATGCCGATATGCGACAACGGCTGCTGACGTCTTTCCCGTCCACAACCCAGTTGCTCAATTCGGCGCCGTTGTCGGAGGTCTCCGCCGAGCTGCCCGGGGAGATGGATTTCCTCGCCAGCACCTTGGGTCTGACGCTGGAGCAGTGGTACCAGATGCTTGCGAAAGACTTCCCGATGCTCAAGCAGCAGATCGACAGCCTGCCGAAGATGACCGCTGGCTGGGACTCGGTGCCGGGGACGCAGAAAATGACTCGGTTCGACGGCGCCCCGGTGCGCACCGCGCCGCAGGTGCGGGACTACTTTCAGCAGGACCTCATCCCCGCGTTCGATCGCCAGCAGGCCAACTTTCGCGGGTTGGACTCGCGCGGTGGTGTCGGTTTTCTCGCCCCGCTGCTGCTGATACTGGGGATCGTGGTGATGGTGTTCGGGACGCTGATGGCGGTGGCGACCTCGCGCGGGCTCTCGGGACCCCCGCAGCGGCTCGCGTGGACGGTGGTATCGGTGATCGGTGCCCTCGTGCTGGCCTTGGTATTCGCCCTGAACCTGTACCCGCGGCTTATCGGAGGGCAGCGATTGCTCAACGATACTCGCGCGGCCTTCACGGTGGATCGGGTGGACGGTGCCCGGGCCGGGGTCGATTTCATCTCGACCACCGTCAACGCCCTGGGTCCGGGGGTTCTGCTGGAAGGTGGCGGAAGAGGCGAGGTGGTCAAGCTGCTCGTGCTGCTTACCGAGCACACCGGTCTGCCCCCGCTCGACGTGAAGGCGCTGCTTCTAGAGAAGTTTCCGCACTCGACGAATCTGCTTGCTGCGGAGCCGTTCTCGGGGGTCACTGCGGAGAACTCCGAGTTCTACGATTTCCTGGCTACCAGCCTCAAGCTGCCTCCCGGTCAGGGGCAGCAGATGCTCAAGGAGAATTTCCCGAAACTCAGCCAGCTGTTGACTAACTTGGCTGGACTCACCAACGGCTCAGCCGCGGTCCCGGGTACGGAGAACCTCACCCGGTTCGACGGCGCACCGGTGCGTAGTGTGCCCCAGATCAGGGATTACTTCCGCGACGATGTCATCCCGGTGCTGGTGCGGGAGCGCGCGAACTTCATGCGTGTCGACACGACGTGGCCGCCGCTGACGGTGTTCGCTCCGTTGCTCACGGCCGTCGGACTTATTGTGATCGTTTACGGTTTGGTGTTCAACGTCGTCGGTGGGCGAAGGCAACCCGATGAACCAGACTTGCCTCAACCCGAACCAGCCGAGGTTGCTTCGGGCTGACGCCGGTGGTGGGCGCGGGCGTGCCGGAACGAAGCGCCCGGAGTGTCCTTGCTGGTTCGGAGGCCGGCGCGGTGAACCGGTGGTGTAATCCTCTACAGCGCAACAACTTTGATGGCCGACCCGCAGACCCGGTCGCTGTGGACGACGAAGGCTGCGTCCACCAACCCAGACGTCAATTTCACGGTGTAGCCGCGACGACGACTCCGCGGGGAAAGATATTGGCGCGGCGTGACCACGCGCGCGGGGTGCTGACCAGGATATCGGCCATGACCTCGTTCGAAGTGACGCCCAAGCGCTAGGCCAACCCGGCTGTGCCTCCGCCACTCACCCGACAGGGATGACTTCTGCCGGGGGCCCGGGAAGTGGCGCCCCACCACTGACAAGCCGCCCGGTCTGCCACCCTTGCTGGCCGAAGCACAGCATTTCCAGTCCGTCGGCAGACTGTGCCGCCGCTTGCGGACCCGGGCAGGGTGCGCCGGCCTGCTGGACTCCGTACAACGGGTAGGAAATGACCCAGTAGGCGTTCGGCACGGACGGAACAAAGAACTGGTTCGGGATCTCATGACATGCCAACGCCTCACCGCCTGGGCCTCGCCCGAACACGTACCGCTCGTAGTTGTCACACGGTGCGCTGAGCGCGGCGCCGTAGTGGATGCCCGGCACGTCGCCGTCGTAGTGGTTGGGGTCGGCGCCACCGGCCGGCGCCGTGCCGATACCGGCACACGTGATCGCAGCGGCGATGACCAGTTCGCGAATCATGCTCCACCCTTCGCCTCGATGGCAGCGCGCCACGCCGTGCGGGCCGGCGCGCTGCACCGAAGCATAACGAGTGTGGTGGACGCCATGCGGCCGTTTCGCGAATGGTCGTGAGGCCTGATCACGGCGCGGGCCGGTGCCGCGATTGTGCTCCTAAGCTAAGTGGCCATGGCCGCCATCTCGCCGGTCTCCGAGCGGCTCACAGTCACGGCCCTGCTGCTGCTGACCGTCGCGACCGGTCTGGTCGACGCGATCAGCGTGCTGGTGCTGGGGCACGTGTTCGTCGCGAACATGACAGGAAACGCTATCTTCCTGGGGTTTTGGTTCGTACCGCACTCCGGTGTCGACCTGACCGCCGCCGTCGTCGGGGTCGGCGGGTTTCTCGTCGGCTCGGTGCTCGGCGGCCGCCTAATTCACCAGCTCGTCGAGCAGGCCCGGCGGTGGCTGACCACTGCCCTGGGCACGGAGGTCGCCGTCCTGGCGGTGCTGTCGATCCTGGTGGGCGCCGGAGTGCTCGGCTTTCAGGGCGCGGACAGGCTCGTCCTGATCGCCGCATTGGCGACGTCGTTCGGGCTGCAGAACGCCACCGCCCGGCAGTTCGGCATCCAGGAGCTCACGACGACCGTGCTGACGTCGACGATCGTCGCGATTGGAGTCAACAGCCGCTTGGCCGGGGGTGCCGCTGAGCAGGAGAAGCTGCGCTACGGTGTGCTCGCCGCGATGACCGGCGGTGCCGTCGTCGGCGCGACGCTGTCGCGGGTCGCGGTGGCCCCGGTGATCGGGCTTGCCGCCGTGGTCGTTGCGGCGAGCCTGCTGATCTTCCAGTTCGGACGTGCCTAGTGGTCGCGCTCATACGTTCGTCGGGATTATGTGTTTGTCACCAGGTCTGCAGCACAGGCAGGTAGATGGGACTAACGAGGCGTGTGGGTCGACCCTGCTCAGCCCGGCCGCACCGAACGTGAAGCCGTTGCGAGAATCGGCCGGATTTTTCGCAAGGGCTTCACGTTCGGTGACCTGCCCGCGGTGGACGGCACCCCGACGAGCTTACGAGCGAGACCACCTAGTTGAACGCGAGCCAACTGGGCAGCGCCCGCTCATGGGAGTCGCAGAGCACCTGACGGGTGTCGCAGGAGCCCTTGGGCACGCCGGCGCCCGCCCACATGCCGCCGGTGTCGCGGCGCAGCACGATCGCCGACGACCCGCCGCCGTCGAGCAGGATCGCCGAGTCACTGCCCATTGCGCGGAACAGGTCCTGGATGTTGTCCGGCGTGTAGCTGCCGCCCTGGAACACGTACACCTCGTCTTTGGCCTTGGAGTAGGCGATGGCCGTGCGCGCGGCACTGGGCCCGCCGTCGTGGAGCTGGCCGGTGTTGCCGGGGGCGAGCAGACCGAGGCCGCTCACCGCGACGAACTGCTCGCCGCTGTCCACCAGTCCGGTGACGACCGGGGTGGCGGCGCCGTAGTCGTGGCCGTCCCTGCCGCCCAGGGGCCAGACCACCGACGGCGCGGCGTGGGTCGGGATGATCATGGTCGCCAGGGCGCTCCAGTTCTCGTTGCCGCCGGAGAGCCCTTGCTTGCCGGCATACGGAATGGTCCCGGTGATCGGCAGGTTGGCGCGGCCCTGGCCGCGGGTGTTGTCGACGAACGCGCCCAGCGGCGAGCTGCAGCCCGTCGACTTCCACGAGCCGCCCTTTTGGCCGCGAACGTCGAAGAAGTTCGCGTTGACGGCGATCGTCGGCTGGCCCAACATCTGCCAGGCTTGCAGCGGGGGGTAGGTTTCCGACGCCTGCATCAGCCCGTCGCCGGTGCGCGCGGCCGGGGTGAGTTCGCAGCGCGCCTGGTACCCGCGGTGGGTGTCGACCAGCAGATGCGGTGACAGTCGTTGTGACGCGGCCTTGATGATCATCAGGTGGCCGCCGTTGGTGCCGTCGTACCAGCTGCCGTCGGCGTCGAGCATGGGGGCGGGATGCCCGGCGCCGAAGTTGTAGACCAGGTACGAGCCGCGGGTGTTGGCAATGGCAGTGGCGAGCAGGTCGCGCGCTTCGGCGCGTGCGACGGGCCGGCCGGTCGCGGTGGCCAGCGTCGCACACAGGAGTACCCCGGCGCTGATGGCGGCCACCCGCCGGAGCGCGGCGGTGAGAGTCGGCACGGTCACCCCTTCGGCACACGATTCGGAACCCAACACTGTCACTCTGGTAATGCTGTCACTCTGGTAATACTGTCACTCAAACAACATTGTGCTCTTTAATAACACAGCCAACTTTAGTAACAACGGAGTGACTATTCAGCGACGGCTCAAGTGCGTTTGCCCGCTGAGATTTTGAGACGCGGACGTCTACTGTGCAGCGGCAGTTGCCACGGCGGGGGTCTCGCCCGCGCCCGTGCTGGTGCGGCCGGGAATCCGGTGATACCCGCGGCGGTCGTAGATGCCGGTGACGATGCCGCCCAGCAGCAGTCCGACGACCAGACCGAGCGAGGTCAGCGCCAGCGCCTGGGCAAGGCCGGCATCGGCGCGCCCGTCGAGATAGAGCAGCGCCCGCGTGCCCAGGAAGACCTGGTGCATCGGCTCGAATTTGGCCAGCCAGCTGAGGAACACTGGAAGGGCCTCCACCGGAACCGTCGCTCCCGCTGACGGCAGCCCGAGGATGACGAACACGAACATGCTGACCAGCAGGCCCAGCGAACCGAACACCGCGATCAACGAGGTCGACGTCACGCCGACCGCGACGATCGCGAACACCCCGTAGAGCCACAGTTGCCAGCCCTGGTCAACGGGCATGCCGAGCGCCTTGGCTATCGCCAGGTAGATCGCCGACGTCAGCAGCCCCAGCACCACGACCAGCGACCACTTAATCAGCAGGGTACGCAGCCGCGAGATCCGCACCTGCTCGGCGAAGCGGTATACCGGACCGAATTCGGCCGGCGCGTAACCGAGCATCGAATCCACCAGCGTGCTGATCACCATGCTGCCGGTGAAACCGGCCAGCAACAGCAACAGCGCGTAGTAGAACGCCGACAGCCCGTTGCCGGTGCCGTCGGGCAGCGACTTGTGTGTGCCGGTCTTGATCTCGATCGGAGCGGCCAGCATCGTCGTCACCGCCGCGGCCATCGGCGCCCCACCGGTCTGCTCCTGGACTTGTCCCAAAATACGTTGTCCGACAGCCTGGTCGATCAGCGATATCCCTCGGGTGAGGGCCTGCCCGGCGATGCTGGCGCCCAGCGTGCCGGCTCGCGGATTGGTGGAGACGGCGATCACCGGCCGCTCGACGTCGCCGGGCGTCACCGTGCTCTTGGCGAACGTCTGCAGCTTCGCCGAGAAATCGGGCGGAATCACCGCGACGCCGTAGATCTGCGCGTTGTCGAGTTGGCGCCGGGCCTGCGCCTGGGTCAGCAGACGAACGTCGTATTTGTTCTGGTCCAGCCGCGACACCAGGTTGGTGACGACCTGACCACCCGTCGGCCCGGTGTCCTCGTTGACCACCGCGACGGGGAAGTGGCGCAGGTTGCTTGAGGGTTTGAGGATTCCGCCCAGATACAGGGCGGCCAGCGCCGACAACACCGCCACGCTGACGACGATCGGCACCAGCCAGAACCGAATGGTCCGTGTCGCGCGCACGCTGCCGAGGCCGAACGGCCCGGATGCAGCCGGGCTCACGGTGCGAGGGGTCGGGTCGTCGGGCGCGTCGGGGATCGCGTCGTCGGGAGTCGGGTCGTCGGGCGCGTCGGGGATCGGGTCGTCGGGGACCACGGCGTCGAAGATCGGGTCGGGCGCGGCGGGGACCGCGTCATCGGGGGTCGCGTCGTCGGGCGCGGCGTGTCGCGGGGTCGGGTCTGACATGGCGGCTCCTTGTCGTCTGGCCTACCTTATGTCCGCGTTTGCGCGATCGTGCGCATTGCCCGACGTCGGGAGTGCCGACTCAGCGACCCGCGCGGTGCCGCGTCAGGCGCCCGGGTCTGCGCTGCCCAACCGGGCATGCATCTCCCAGACCAGCAGCTCCGACGGCTCCTCGGCAGTGACGCGCCGGCCGTCCGAGCCGGTCAGCCGGACGGCGTCGCCGTCGGACAGCGCGCCGACCCCTTCGAAGTCCAGACGCCCGCGCACGACGAACAGGTGCAGGTAGGGCGCCGCCGGCAGGTCGATGCGATCGCCGGCGCGCAGCCGCGCGCCGTGCAGAGCCGCCGACCGGTTGTGGATGACCAGCGCGGCGTCGCGCCCCGGGATGCCGGTGGCGATGGGGATCAGGCCGCCGGCGAGCAGGCTGTCACCGAGGTGCTGCTGCTGGTAGCCGGGGGTGATGCCGGTGACGTCGGGCAGCACCCACATCTGGATGAAATGCACTGGCTCCGTTGCAGATTCGTTACGCTCGGAATGCACGATGCCGGAGCCGGCGGACATCCGCTGGGCGAGCTCGGGATAGATCACCCCGCGATGGCCGGCGGAATCGTGGTGCGCCAGCGCGCCGGCGCACACCCAGGTCACGATCTCCATGTCGCGGTGCGGATGATCGCCGAAGCCGGCGCCCGGCGCGACGACGTCGTCGTTGTTGACCAGCAGCACCCCGTGGTGGGTGTTGGCCGGGTCGTAGTGGTCGCCGAACGAGAACGAGTGCCGGGACGTCAGCCACGACGTCGTGGTGACGGCGCGGCCGGCGGCGCGGCGGAGCTCCGCGCTGGCGGGCATAGCGTCAGGTTAGCCGCCCGGGCGAAAAGAAGACCGCTACGCTGCCGATGATGGTCACCACCCGCGACGAACGGTCCTTCGACGGTGTCGGCGGTGTGCGCATCGTCTACGACGTCTGGACACCCGACCCGGCGCCGCGCGGTGTCGTGGTCCTCTCGCACGGTCTGGGCGAGCACGCCCGCCGCTACGACCACGTCGCCCGGCGTTTCGGCGAGGCGGGTCTGGTGACCTACGCGCTCGACCACCGCGGCCACGGCCGCTCGGGCGGCAAGCGGGTGCGGTGCCGCGACATCTCCGAGTACACCGGTGACTTCGCGACGCTGGTCGCCGTCGCCACCCGGGAACACCCGGGATGCCGGCGCGTCGTCCTCGGGCACAGCATGGGCGGCGGCATCGTCTTCGCCTACGGTGTCGAACGCCCGGACGACTACGACCTGATGGTGCTCTCCGGGCCGGCGGTGGCCGCGCAGGACGCGGTGTCGCCGCCGCTGGCGCTGGCGGCCAGGCTGCTGGGCGCGATCGCGCCGGGCCTTCCGGTGCAGGACCTCGACGCCGGCGCTATCTCGCGGGATCCGGCGGTGGTCGACGCCTACAACACCGACCCGCTGGTGCACCACGGCAAGGTGCCCGCCGGAATCGCCCGGGCGCTGGTGCTGGTCGGCGAGACGATGCCGCAACGCGCCGCTGCGCTGACCGCGCCGCTGCTCGTCGTGCACGGCGGCGACGACCGGCTGATCTCCGTCGACGGCAGCCGCCGGCTGGTCGAGTGCGTCGGGTCCGACGACGTCGAGCTCAGGGTGTATCCGGGGCTCTACCACGAGGTGTTCAACGAGCCGGAGCGCGAACAGGTGCTCGACGACGTGGTGGCGTGGATCGACACCAGGCTGTGAATCGCGGCAGCCGAATGTCGGACCGTTCGCCTAATTTGGTGCCATGACCGACGACAAGATGCTGGCGCGCATCGCCGCCCTGCTGCGGCAGGCCGAAGGCACCGACAACATCCACGAGGCGGAGGCGTTCATGGCCGCGGCGCAACGGCTGGCGACGGCGACGTCCATCGACCTGGCCGTGGCCCGGTCGCACGCGGCCGCTCGCTCACCCGCGCAGAGCCCCATCCAGCGCACCATCACCATCGGCGAGGCCGGCACCCGGGGCCTGCGCACCTATGTGCAGCTGTTCGTGGTGATCGCCGCCGCCAACGACGTGCGCTGCGACGTGGCGTCCAACTCGACGTTCGTCTACGCCTACGGGTTCGGCGAGGACATCGACGCCAGCCACGCACTGTATGCCGGCCTGGTGGTCCAGATGGTGCGCGCGTCGGACTCCTACATCGTCTCCGGTGCGCACCGGCCCACCCCGACGATCACCGCCCGGCTGAATTTCCAGCTCGCCTTCGGGGCCCGGGTGGGCACCCGGCTGGCCGAGGCGCGCCAGCAGGCCCGGGCGGAGGCAGAGCAGGATCGGCGTCGTCCGCCGGGAACGGCTATTGCGTTGCGGAACAAAGAGATCGAGCTGCACGACTACTACCGCGGCGCCTCCAGGGCGCGCGGCACCTGGCGGGCCACCAGCGCCACGGCCGGGTATTCCTCGGCCGCGCGCCGCGCGGGTGACCGGGCCGGGCAGCGGGCGCGGCTGGGAAGCAGCGCGGAGTTGTCAGCGGCGCGGACCGCCCTGAAGCGGTGAACGGTTCCGACCCGGCCGCCGCCCGGGACGCCCAGCGCGCCAGGGTCTACGCGGCCGAGGACTTCGTACGCACGTTGTTCGACCGGGCAGCCCAGCACGGGTCACCCAGCGTGCAGTTTTTCGGTGAGCAGATCACCCTGCCGCCGGAGGCACGGTTCGCCTCGGTGGACACCGTGCAGCGCTACGTCGACGGCGTGCTGTCGTTACCCGCGGTTCGGCGGCAGTGGCCGGCGGTGACGCCGCTGACGGTGCGGGCCCGGCGCGGTGTCACCGCGGCACACTACGAAAACCATTCCGGCACAGGCATTATCGCGGTGCCCGATCGTGGCTATGCCGGCTGGGCGCTACGCGAATTGGTGGTGTTGCACGAGATTGCGCACCACCTGTGTGACGTGTCCCCGCCGCACGGGCCGGCGTTCGTCGCGACGCTGTGCACGCTGGCCGAGCTGGTGATGGGGCCGGAGCTGGGCCACGTGCTGCGGGTGGTGTATAGCAAACAGGGGGTTGCAGCGGCCGTGCGGTAACCGCCGTCGGGCTACCGTTGGCGGGGTGACCGACGCCGACGCCCGCGCCCGCGACATCGAGGCGCAGATGAGCGACCAGGAGCGGTTCTCGTTGCTGGTCAGCGTGATGGGCGCCAGCGAGCTGCTCCCGTTCCGCGACACGCGGATATCGCCCGACGTTCCGATGAGCGCCGGCTATGTTCCCGGCGTTCCCCGCCTGGGTGTGCCCGCGCTGCTGATGACCGACGCCAGCCTCGGCGTCACCAACCCCGGCTATCGGCCCGGCGATACCGCGACCGCGCTGCCCGCGGGTCTGGCACTGGCCGCCAGCTTCAACCCCGCCCTGGCGCGTATCGCGGGCGCGGCTATCGCGCGCGAGGCACGCAGCCGCGGGTTCAACGTGCTGCTGGCCGGGGGCATCAACCTGGCCCGAGACCCACGCTGCGGCCGCAACTTCGAATATCTGTCCGAAGATCCGCTGGTGAGCGGCGCCATCGCCGCGGAGTCCATCAACGGCATCCAGCAGCACGGGGTGATCTCCACGGTGAAGCACTACTCGCTGAATTGTCAGGAGAGCAATCGGCACTGGCTGGACGCCGTCATCGATCCCGCCGCACACCGTGAGTCCGATCTGCTGGCTTTCGAGATCGCCGTCGAGCGGTCGCAGCCGGGCGCGGTGATGACGGCCTACAACAAGGTCAACGGCGAATACGCCGGCGCCAACAGCGTTCTGCTCACCGACGTGCTCAAGGGTGCGTGGGGATTCCGCGGTTGGGTGATGTCGGACTGGGGCGCCACCCGCAGCTGGGAGTACGCGCTGGCGGGTCTCGACCAGGAATCCGGCGCCCAGGTCGACGCTTTGCTGTGGCAGGGCGAGCCCTTCACCGACGCGCTGAAAGCCGCCTACGCCGACGGACGCCTGTCCGTAGATCGATTGTCGGACATGGTGTGTCGCATCCTTCGTTCCATCCTGGCGGTCGGTGTCGAGACCCGGGACGCCGGGCCCGCGCCGGATATGGCCGCCCACAACGAGATTGCGTGCGAGGTTGCGCGCCAGGGCATCGTGTTGCTGGAAAACCATGGTGTGCTGCCGCTTTCACCAACCGCGCAGATCGCCGTGATCGGCGGTTGCGCGCAGCTCGGTGTGCCGTCCGGCTGCGGGTCGAGCGCGGTGGTACCGCCCGGCGGATACGCGGCGGTGCTGCCGCTCGGTCTGCCCGGGGGCATGCGCAACCTGCAGCTGCTGCCCTCGTCGCCGGTCGCCGAACTGCAGCGGCTGCTGCCGGAGGCGCGCATCGCGTTCGACCCCGGCGTCAGTCCCGCGGAAGCGGCGCGGGCGGCTCGACATGCCGACGTCGCGATCGTCTTCGCCGTCCGCGTAGAAGGCGAGGGCTTCGACACCGCCGACCTGTCGCTGCCGTGGGGGCAGGACGCGGTGATCGCCGCGGTCGCCGGCGCCAACCCGAACACGGTCGTCGTGCTCGAGACCGGCAACCCGGTCGCGATGCCCTGGCGCGACTCGGCGGCCGCCATCGTGCAGGCCTGGTATCCGGGCCAGGCCGGCGGCAGGGCGATCGCCGAAGTGCTTGCCGGGCAGGTCAATCCGTCGGGACGGCTGCCCGTCACCTTCCCCGTCGACCTGGGCCAGACGCCGCGCTCCGACCTGCCGGAGCCGGATGCGCCGTGGGGCGCGACGACGACCATCCACTACACCGAGGGCGCCGACGTCGGCTACCGCTGGTTCGCCAGGCAGGGACACAGCCCGCTGTTCGCGTTCGGGCATGGCCTGTCCTACACCGATTTCGAGTACCGCGACCTCGCCGTGACGGGCGGCGAAACCGTCACCGCCGACGTCACCGTGGTCAACACCGGCGGCCGGGCCGGGGCGGACGTGCCGCAGCTGTATCTGGCCGCGGCGCCCGGCGAGCGCCGGATGCGGTTGCTCGGCTTCGAACGGGTCGAGCTCGAGGCGGGGCAGTCCCGCCGGGTGAGGTTCGAGGCGGATCCGCGGCTGCTGGCCCGCTACGACGGCGCCGCCGGCAGCTGGCGGATCGCGGCGGGCGGGTACGCGGTGGCGGTGGGGGCGTCGTCGGTCGATCTCGCGCTGAGCGCGACCGTGGCGCTGGCCGGCCGCGTCTTCGGACGCTGACCGGCCAGCGTCCGGCCTGTCGGGCGGGCCTACCCGGCGGTGACCATCTCGTCGCCGCACGTGCACCGGTACGGAGCGCCGGCGCCGGTGCAGTGGCAGGGGACCTCGATGCGAACCCGACATCCGCAGTCGCCGTGGGCGCAGGTCAGTACAGTGCCCGTCGCGTCGTCAGCCATGTGCGTCACATTTCTCTGTGGCGACCCCCGTGCGGGGATCGGAGCTGACTATATACCCCATACGGGTATTAGGTAAGTACCTGTCGGCGACAAGGTCGGCCGGACTAGGGTTTCCGTCATGGGCGAGCACCCGAATCCTGCCGACGTCGACGCCTTTCTGGACACCACCCTGGTCGGCGACGACCCGGTGCTGTCGGCCGCGCTGGCGGCCAGCGACGCAGCCGGTTTGCCGCAGATCGCGGTGTCCGCCCAGCAGGGCAAGTTCTTGTGTGTGCTGGCCGCGGCGATCCGGGCGCGCCGCATCCTGGAAATCGGCACCCTGGGCGGGTTCAGCACCATCTGGCTGGCGCGCGGCGCCGGCGCTGACGGGCAGGTGGTGACGCTGGAGTACGAGCCCCGGCACGCCGCCGTCGCGCGGGCCAACTTCCAGGCCGCCGGCGTGAGCGACCGCGTGCAGGTGGTGGTGGGCGCCGCGTTGCAGACGCTGCCGACCGTCACCGGCGCGCCGTTCGACCTGGTGTTCATCGACGCCGACAAGCAGAACAACGCCGGCTACCTGGAATGGGCTGTCCGCTTGTCGCGGCCGGGCTCAGTCATCCTGGTGGACAACGTCATTCGTGACGGGCAGATCCTGGCGGGGGAAGCCGACGAGCAAGCACGCGCGACGCGCCGGACGCTGGAGGTCATGGGCGAGCACCCCCGGCTGGATGCGGCGGCGCTACAGACGGTGGGGGTGAAGGGCTGGGACGGCTTCGCCATCGCGGTGGTGCGATAACCGCGCGGCCGAGGCGCCGCCGACGGCGATCTTCGGGGTGTGGGCCTTCGCGGCCCGAACGTGCGCGGAATGCCGCCGTAGGCGGCGTGCAAACAGGCACTCTCGCGGCGAATACCTCAGCCGCAAACCGCTCCGTAGGCAGCCGACCCCACCAGCTTGGCGTACTTCGCCAGCACACCTGTGCTGTAGCGCGGCGGAATCGGCGTGAAACCCGCACGGCGGGAGGCGAACTCGCCGTCGTCAACCACGACGTCCAAAGTCTGATTGGCGACGTCGAGGCGGATCCGGTCGCCGTCTCGCAGCAGGGCGATCGGCCCGCCGTCGGCCGCCTCCGGCGCGACGTGGCCCACGCACAGGCCGGTCGTCCCGCCGGAGAAGCGGCCGTCGGTGAGCAGCAGGACGTCTTTACCCAAACCGGCGCCCTTGATGGCGCCGGTGATGGCCAGCATCTCGCGCATCCCGGGGCCGCCCTTGGGGCCCTCGTAGCGGATCACCACCGCGTCACCGGCGGTGATAGTCCCGTCCTCCAGCGCGTCGAGCGCGGCCCGCTCCCGGTCGAAAACCCTTGCTGCGCCTTCGAATACGTCGGAGTCGAAACCGGCCGTCTTGACCACCGCACCTTCGGGAGCCAGCGAGCCGTGTAGGATCGTGATGCCCCCGGTCGGGTGGATCGGGTTGTCCATCGCACGCAGCACCTTGCCGTCGGGATCGGGCGGGGCGATGTGCGCGAGGTTCTCGGCCATGGTCGCGCCGGTCACCGTCAGGCAGTCGCCATGCAGCAGACCGGCATCCAGCAGCGCTTTCATGACAACCGGAACCCCTCCGATCCGGTCGACGTCGAACATCACATGGCGGCCGAAGGGTTTGACGTCCGCAAGGTGCGGCACCTTGGCGCCGATGCGGTTGAAGTCCGCCAGCGACAGCGCGACGCCGGCCTCGTGGGCGATGGCCAGCAGGTGCAGCACCGCGTTGGTGGAACCGCCGAACGCCATCACCACCGCGATGGCGTTCTCGAACGCCTCGGCGGTGAGGATGTCGCGGGCGGTGATCCCGCGGCGCAGCAGGTCGACGACGGCCTCGCCGCTGCGGCGGGCGAACACGTCGCGGCGGCGGTCGGTGGCCGGCGGCGCCGCGCTGCCGGGCAGCGACATGCCCAGCGCCTCGGCGGCGCTGGCCATGGTGTTGGCGGTGTACATGCCGCCGCACGCGCCCTCGCCGGGGCAGATGGCGCGCTCGATGGCGTCGATGTCCTCGCGGGGCAGCAGCCCGCGCGCGCAGGCGCCGACGGCCTCGAAGGCGTCGATGATGGTGACGTCGCGCTCGCTGCCGTCGGACAGCTTGGCCCGGCCCGGCAGGATCGAGCCGGCGTAGAGGAACACCGCCGCCAGATCCAGCCGCGCGGCAGCCATCAGCATGCCCGGCAGCGACTTGTCGCAGCCGGCCAAAAGCACTGAGCCGTCAAGCCGTTCGGCCTGCATCACGGTTTCCACGCTGTCGGCGATGATCTCGCGCGAGGGCAGCGAGAAGTGCATGCCCTCGTGGCCCATCGAGATGCCGTCCGACACCGAGATCGTGCCGAACTCGAGGGGATAGCCGCCCGCGGCGAACACCCCTTCCTTGACCGCCTTGGCCAGCCGGTCCAGCGACAGGTTGCACGGCGTGATCTCGTTCCACGACGACGCCACCCCGATCTGCGGCTTGGCGAAGTCGTCGTCGTCCATCCCTACCGCGCGCAGCATGCCGCGGGCGGCGGCCTTCTCCAGGCCGTCGGTGACGTCACGGCTGCGCGGTTTGATGTCGATCGGGTTGCTGTCGGCCATCGTCTGAGTATGCGCGCTGGGCCAGGTCCGCCAAAATCCCGGTGTATACCCCATTGGGGTATGGTTGCCGCATGACGACTCCGAGGTCGGCGCGCGGATATTCGCCGCAGAAGGACAACTACGCCAAGCGGCTGCGCCGCATCGAAGGCCAGGTGCGCGGCATCGCCAAGATGATCGACGAGGACAAATACTGCATCGACGTCCTCACCCAGATCAGCGCCGCCAACAGCGCCCTGCGCTCGGTGGCGCTGAACCTGCTCGACGAGCACCTCGGCCACTGCGTCAGCCACGCGGTGGTCGCCGGCGGGCACGAGGCCGACGACAAGCTCGCCGAAGCCTCGGCGGCCATCGCGCGACTCGTGCGGTCCTGATCATCTCCGCCCGGCTCGCGCGCATGGTTGAGTAGTGCCGGTGGGGGCAGCCCGCACCGATGGAGCAGCGCGGTCGCGCCGCGAGACCGACTCCGGCGTCCGAACCTGGACGCCGCGGATCGCGATGCAGTTGGCGGTGCTGGCGGCCGCGGCGTTCATCTACGTCACCGCGGAGATCTTCCCGGTGGGAGCGCTGCCCGCGATCGCCCACAGCCTGCACGTCAGCGTCCCGGTGGTGGGCACCCTGCTGGCGTGGTACGCGCTGGTGGCGGCGCTGACGACGATTCCGCTGGTGCGGTGGACGGCGCGCTGGCCGCGCCGCCGCGCGCTGTTGCTGTCCCTGGTCTGCCTGACCGCCTCGCAACTCGTCTCCGCGGCGGCGCCCGACTTCGCGGTGCTGGCCGGGGGGCGGGCACTGTCGGCGATCACCCACGGGCTGATCCTGTCGGTGCTGGCGCCGATCGCCACCCGGCTGGTGCCGGCCAGCCATTCCGGCCGGGCGACCACGGTGATCTACGTCGGCATCAGCCTGGCGGTGGTGGTCGGCAGCCCACTCACGGCGGCGGTGAGCCTGGTGTGGGGCTGGCGAACGGCTGTCGCGTGCATCACCGTGGCGGCCGCCGCGGTCACGGTGGCTGCCGCCACCGTGCTGCCGCGTTTGCAGCTGACCGACGAACAGCTGGCCGGCGCCGGGTCGGGGGCCCGGCATCACCGCAACGGCCGGCTGGTCACCGTGAGCGTGCTCACCCTGGTCGCGGTGATCGGCCACTACATCTCCTACACCTTCATCGTGGTGATCATCCGCGACGTCGTGGGGCTGCGCGGGCCGAATCTGGCCTGGCTGTTGGCCACCTACGGGATCGCCGGGCTGGTGGCGACGCCGCTGGTGGCGCGGCCGCTGGACCACCGGCCCAGAGCGGCGGTGATCAGCGGCATGGGCGCGTTGTGGGCGGCGTTCGCCGTGCTGACCGCGCTCGCGTTCGCCGGGCCGCCCACCACGACGACGGCCCTGATCGGCGCCGCCGCGATCGCCGTCTGGGGGGCCGCCGCCAACGCGGTCTCGCCGATGCTGCAGGCTGCGGCGATGCGCGCCGGCGCCGACGACCCCGACGGCGCGTCGGGCCTGTACATGGCGGCCTTCCAGATCGGGATCATGGCCGGCTCGCTAGCCGGCGGCCTGCTCTACGAGCGCAGTGTGCTGGCGATGCTGGCGGCGTCGGCCGTGCTGATCGGCGTCGCCGCGGTGGGGATGACGGCGCGGCGTGCGCTGTTCGACGCCCCCGATCTTCGGTAACGTTCCGCGCTCCGCGGCGATAAACTCTGCAGCTCAGGGCGCTGCCGCGAGGCAGCCGGCAGCTGTTGGTGCAGCTGCGGGTCGGCGTGCTGTGCCACACTGGATCGAGATTGTGGACTGGGAGGTACACACATGTCGCGATGGCGGAGGGGCAAGCGCGCCGGCGCTCTCAGCGTCGCCGGGTTGACGGCGCTGCTGACGTTCGGCAGCGGCGTGGCGCTGGCCGACCCCGATGAGCCGCCGCCCGGCGACCCGAATGTGCCGGGCGCCGCACCCGCGGACCTGCCGGGTCCGCCGCCGCCGGCCGACCCTGCCCCGCCGCTGGAGGACGCCCCCCCGCCGCCGCCCGGGGAGTTCCCCCCGCCGGCGGAACCGCTGGCCGCACCGCCACCGGGCGACCCGTTGGCGCCGCCGGCCCAGCCGGCAGTTGCCGCGGGTCCGGTGGCCGGGCAGAACCCGGCGCCGTTCACCGGCCAGCCGCCGTTCGTGCCGCCCACCTTCGTTCCGGTCACCGGCTCGATGGTCGGCGTCGCCCAGCCGATCATCATCAACTTCGCGCGGCCGATCGCCGACCAGCCGATGGCCGAACAGGCGATCCACATCTCGTCGACTCCGCCGGTCCCGGGCAAGTTCTACTGGATGACCCCGAGCCAGGTGCGGTGGCGCCCGTTCAGCTTCTGGCCCGCCCACACCATCGTCGATATCGACGCGGCGGGCACCACGTCGAACTTCCACACCGGTGATGCTCTGGTGGCAACAGCCGACGACGCCACCCACATGATGACCGTGACCCGCAACGGGACGGTGGAAAAAACGATCCCCATCTCCATGGGCATGTCGGCGGGCGGTCACCAGACGCCCAACGGCACGTACTACGTGTTGGACAAGAAGGCCAAAGTGGTGATGGATTCGTCCACCTACGGGGTGCCGGTCAACTCGGCGTACGGCTACAAGGTGAACGTGGAGGACGCCGTTATGTTCGACAACAGCGGCGACTTCGTGCACAGCGCGCCGTGGTCGGTGTCCGACCAGGGCAAGCGTGATGTCAGCCATGGCTGCATCAACATCAGCCCCTCGAACGCCAAGTGGTTTTTCGACAATTTCGGCACTGGCGATGCCGTCGTGGTGAAGAACTCCACCGGCAGCTACAGCAAGAACGACGGCTCCAACGACTGGCAGATCTGACCTCTGCCCGCGAAAGTGCAACTGGCGACGGCTGTACTCGAGAAATGCGTTGCCAGTTGCACTCTCGCGGTCAGTTCCAAATACGCACCCGCCGGTCGGGTGGCAGGTACAGCCCGTCGCGCTCGCTGACGTCGAAGGCGTCGTAGAAGGCGTCGATGTTGCGGACGACGCCGTTGCAGCGGAACTCCGGCGGCGAGTGCGGGTCGACGGCCAAACGCCGAATCGCCTCGGCGTCACGGGATTTGGTCCGCCACACCTGCGCCCAGCCGAAGAACACCCGTTGCACGCCGCTCAGCCCGTCGACGACCGGGGCGGGGCGACCGTCCAGTGAGAGCTGGTAGGCCAGCAAGGCGATGGACAGCCCACCGAGGTCGCCGATGTTCTCGCCGACGGTGAAAGCGCCGTTCACGTGGTGGTTGTCGGCGAGGGCACGCGGACTGTAGACGCCGTACTGCGCGATGAGCGCCGTGGTGCGGGCGGCGAACTCGGCCCGGTCGGCGTCGGTCCACCAGTCGACCAGGTTGCCGTCGCCGTCGTATTTGGCGCCCTGGTCGTCGAAACCGTGGCCGATCTCGTGACCGATCACCGCGCCGATACCGCCGTAGTTTGCGGCGTCGTCGGCGCCCGGGTCGAAGAACGGTGGCTGCAAGATGCCTGCGGGAAAGACGATCTCGTTCATTCCCGGGTTGTAGTAGGCGTTGACGGTCTGCGGGGTCATGAACCACTCGTCGCGGTCGACCGGGCCGCCCAGCTTGGCCAGCTCGCGGTCGTAGTTGACCGCGTAGCCGCGCCGGTAGTTGCCGTACAGGTCGCCGCGCTCGATCACCAGCTGGGCGTAGTCCCGCCACGTAGCCGGGTAGCCGACCTTGGCGGTGAACTTGTCCAGCTTGGCCAATGCCCGTTGCCGGGTCTGCGGTGTCATCCAGTCCAGACCTTCGATGCTGATCCGGTAGGCCTCGCGCAGGTTGGCCACCAGCGCATCGATGCGGGTCTTCGCGTTCGGTGGGAAATACCGTGCCACGTAGAGCTTTCCGACGGCGTCACCGAGTAAGCCCTCCACCAGGGAAACCCCGCGCTTCCACCGCTCGCGAATCTGCTCGGCGCCGGTGAGACCCTTTCCGTAGAACGCGAAGTCCTCGCGTACCAGTGCGTCGGTGAGTATCCCGGCGCGGGCGTGGATCACTCGCCAACGCGCCCAGCGTTTCCAGTCGTCGAGATCTTCTGCTGCCCAAAGTGTTGCGAACTCGGTGGCGTAATCAGGTTGGCGCACAACAAGTTCAGCTACCGCAGCGGGTGTGCTGCCGAGCGCCGTGACCCATCCCGACCAGTCGAAGCCAGGAGCCTGCCGATGCAGGTCGGCGAAAGTGCTTAAATTGTAGGTCAGTTCGGCGTCGCGGCGCTTGACCACGTCCCAGTGCGCGGCTGCGAGCTTGGCCTCCAGCGCGACGATGCGCGCGGCTGTTTCGGTGTGGTCCCCGCCATACACCAGTGCGAACATCGTCGCGATGTGAGCGGGGTAGGCGGTGAGGATGTCGGCGTGCTGCGGGTCCCGGTAGTAGGACTCGTCGGGCAGTCCGATGCCGGACTGGTTGAGGTGCACCAGATAGCGGGTGGAGTTCTTGGCGTCGGTGTCCACATAGGCCCCGACGCCGCTGCCGACGCCGGTACGTTGCAGCGCACCGATCACCGCCGCCAGCGCGGCGGGATCGGCGGCCTGGTCGATCAGGGCCAGCTCGTCGAGCAACGGCTGCACGCCGCGGCGTTCGACGGTGTCCTCGTCGAGGAAGCTGGCGTACAGGTCGCCGATGCGCTGCTCGTCGGTGCCCGGCTGCGCGGCGTGCTCGCTGGCCTCGGTGATCAGGTCGCGCACCGCGACCTCGGCCTGGTCGAACAACTCGCGGAAGGCGCCGTCAGTCGCGCGGTCGGCGGGTATCTGGTAGTCGGCCAGCCAGCGTCCGTTGACGTGGCCGAACAGGTCGTCTTGGGGGCGGGCAGCGGGATCGACGTAGCTCAGGTCGATGCCGGAGCGGATGGTTTTGACCGTCACCCCGCCATCCTTGCAGCCGCACCGGTTGGCGCACGGCGCCGGCCGACCCGCTACTTCTTGTCGCGCGGCAACCGGCAGCCGGCGGGGCCGGAGAACCGTACAGATCGTCCTGGCTCATCGTTGGCTCCTGAACGGCGTTCGGTCGACGTGGCTCTCGGTCACGGCGCCGCCGCCCCGGTCAGGGCCTCGGTGAGCAGCTCGTGCAGGAACCGCCAGTAGTACCAGTCGGTGACGGCCTGGCGTTGCAGCTGCGCGTGGATGCCGGTGTGAGCCTGGTGCAGCGCCAACTCCATGCAGTGCTCCACGTACGGCACGAACAACTTGAGCTGAGCGTCGCCGCGGTCGGAGGCCTGACTCATCGTCGGTTTGTTGATGTCCCACCACAGATCGCCGCGACGGTCCGTCGGCGGGTCTGCGGCCACCGGGGCGGTCGGCATCAGCTCCAGTAGATTCCAGTCCGCGACCGCGGCCAGCTCGGCGGCCGTGGCAGGGTCGACCACCGCCAGCCGGTGCCGGCCGGCCAT